>CAYUFW010000217.1:0-10872 GCA_964443915.1 uncultured Pirellulaceae bacterium | reverse complement strand
GCACGCGCCGCTGGCCGAGTTGCATGCCGAGTGGGTCACGGTGCCGCTGGGTGGCCTGGCCGCCGAGGGCGTCTTCGCGGTGCCGAAGGACGCCACACAAGACAAGCCCGCGCCGCTGGTGATCGTGCAGCACGGTATCGGCAGCTTCCCGGAACGGAACTTCGGCTTGATGGATCAGGGCGATGCTTATCACAGCTACGCTCGGCGGCTGGTCGAGGCGGGATTCGCGGTCGTCACGCCGCTGAACCTGCGCTCGGTCGAGCGACGGAACCGGATCGAACGGCTCTGCCGGCTGGCCGACTTGAGCCTGCCGGGCATCGAACTGGTCCGCATGCAACGGCTGCTGGACGAGGCGCTGGAAGACCCGCGCGTCGATCGCGACCGAGTCGGAATGTGGGGCCTGTCCCTGGGCGGGCTGGCCACCATGTTTTGGACGCCCCTGGAGCCGCGGATCAAAGCCGCCGTCGTGGCCGGCTGGTTCAATCACCGCCGCAACAAGATGGTGATCCCTGATGAGCGTTACAGCTGCTTCCTGGAGACCAAGGAAGAGCACGCGTTCTTCGATGGCTGGCTGATCGCTCACACCGATTCCGACGTGGCCAGCTTGATCTGCCCGCGCCCACTGCTGATCCAGACGGGCAAGAAGGACGGCATCGCCTGGTGGCCCATGGTGCTGGAGGAGTTCGAGGCGGCCCGGGAACATTATCGCCGGCTGGGCGTTGCCGATCGCATCGAGATGGACCTGGGCGAGGGCGGCCACGAGGCGCACGTGGAAAGCGGCGTGCGGTTCCTTACGAAATGGCTGAAGGAGACTGCGGGCCAGAAGTGAACAGCGTTCGAGAAATAAGTGGCGTAAGCTTCCAGCTTGCGATGCACGATCTGCCGCAAGCTGGAAGCTTACGCCACGGAGAAGCCGGACAGCTATTCCTCGCACGGTGCTGAGTCCCCGCTTCAGCAGATTCGCGGCATCTGTTCGCCGGAGAGGAGATCCAGCAAGCGGCCGCTGCCGAAGGCGCTGCGCAGTTCCACCGCGCCGGGATGGTCGGACGTGACGCAGCCGAGGATGGCGGGCTGAACGGCGGCCGGGTGCCGCTGCATGATCTCCAGGGCCCGGTCGGCCGCCGCTGTGGGAACGAAGGCGACCAGGCGGCCTTCGTTGGCCACGTACAAGGGATCCAAGCCCAGCAGTTCACACGCGCCGCGCACGGCCGGCAGGACCGGGATCGCCGGGTCGTTCAATTCAATGCCCACACGGGCATCCTCGGCGATCTCGATTACGGCGGCGGCCAGCCCGCCGCGGGTCAAGTCGCGGAGACAGTGCAAGTCTGCGCCCAGTGCCGTCAACTCGCCGACCAGGCCGGCCAGCGACGCGCAGTCGCTCTCCGGCGCGCCCTCAAATTGGAGGCCTTCACGAACCGACATGATCGCGATGCCGTGACGGCCCAAGTCGCCGCTGACCAGGATCTGGTCGCCGACGCAAACTCGCGACGGCGACACGTCGATCCCCGCTGGGATGACGCCGATACCGGCCGTGTTGACAAAGATCCCGTCGCCCTTGCCGCGGTCGACGACCTTCGTGTCCCCGGTGACGATCTGAACGCCCGCCTCCTCCGCCGCCTGCTGCATGGACGCGATCACTTCACGCAACGTCTCGAACGGCAGGCCCTCCTCCAGGATCAGGCCGCAACTGAGGTAACGCGGCGTGGCGCCGGCCATCGCCAGATCGTTCACCGTGCCGCACACCGCCAGCTTGCCGATGTCGCCGCCGGGAAAACGCCAAGGGTGAACGACGAAGGAATCGGTCGTGAAGGCCAGCCGCTGGCCGCCGCCCAAGTCCAAGACCGCGCTGTCGTGCGGAGGCGAAAGTGCCGTGCCCGCAGCTTGCGCCGACCGCGCGAATTGGGGAAGGAAGAAACCTTCGATCAGGTTTCGCATCAAGCGGCCGCCCCCGCCGTGCGCAAGTTGCACGGTCTCATAACGGCTCAGCGGCACGGGGCATGACATGGCCAACGGGTCGATGATTTGTGATGGCATGGTTCTTGGCCGCCTTGCCAGACACGCCTTTCTCCTGTTGAAGACCGAGACTTGTACATCGCGGTCATCAGATGGGAGGAAGGCTCTTTTTTGAGCAATAGAGACGAGCAGACTGCGTCATCTGGGAAACAAAATTCCCCGAGAATCTGGGCAAAATGCTCGCGTCATGTAGCATCAATTGCGATTCCCGGCACTAGTCTTTCTTCAGGCCTTCCTTCTGCATTTCGCGGAAGGCGTCGACGCCTGTATTCGGCTCGTTCGTCTTGATAACGTCGTCCAGGCCGAGTTGGATCTTCTTGAACTGCTTGTCGGAAACGAGGTAGTACCAGTCGGCAAAGCGGGTGTTCAATTCGGCCACTTTTTCCTTGGCTTTTTTGAGCTTCTCGTTGCGCTCGTCGATCTTCCGCTGGTTTTCCTTGGTGATCCTTTCGCGCTCTTTCTCGATCTCCGACTCCTTGGCTTCCTTGTCCGCCTTGGCCGGGGTCTCGGCCTTCGCGTCTTTCGCATCGCCTTCCTTGGCGGCGGGCTTGGCTTCCGGCGCTGGTTTGGCCTCGGTCGCCGGCTTCGCGTCAGCCGCCGGGGGGGACGCTTCGGCGGGCTTGGCCGCTTCGGCTGTGGACGTCTCGTCGCTGGCCGACGGCTTGGTGGTTTCGGCCGAAGTCTCCGGCTTCGCTTCGGGTTTCGCCTCGGATTTGGCTTCGGATTTGGCTTCGGGCTTGGCTTCCGGCTTCGCTTCTTTGGCCGCCGGTGCCGCGTTCTTGGCCGCTTCCGGCTTGGCGCCGCCGGGCAACTCGGGCACGGGCTCGAGATCCGGTTGCGGGAATTTCGACATATCGACCCGTGTGGTGACGAACAGGTAGCGGTTCTGGCCTTCACCTTCCGCCGTCTGGCCCCCTTCCTCGGTCTCGCCGAATCGCAGGACGTACTCGACGCCTTCTTTCATGCCTACCGTGATTTCGCCGTTGGCGCTCAGCAACTCGAATTCGGTCTCGCTGCCGCGCATCGGCACCATGTAGAACCCGTGCTTCATCAGATCGACCATGCCCTCGTCGTCCTTGGCCATCGCGGCGCCGGCCTTCAAATCGGCTCCCAAGCCCTTGGGCTTGCGGCGAACGTCGGCGATCTCCAATTCGTCCACGGCGGTCTTCAGGTCGTTTAGCTTTTCCTTGTTCAACTCTTCGTTTTCGCTCAACGCCGTCACGAGGCCCTCGCCGTCACGGTACTTCTTCAACTCCTTGAGCTTCCACTCGGAGTCCTTGAAGTCCGCCGTCAGGTCGAATCGCTTGTCGATCAACACGCGGTTCGGCGGCTGGATGGACACCGAGTAGTTCTTGAGGGCGACGTTTTCCACGTCCCAGGAGTTCATCTTCAGGAGGTCTTTGTCGATCCAGTCCTTGAACTTGGTCGATAGCTGGTCGGGGTCGATCTTGACATCGTAAACCACATCCTGGCCCACTTTGCGGACGTACCGGTGCCCGTCCGCTCCGCTCACCTTCTTGCCGACGATCACGCTGGCCAAGTCCTGCCCCTTGGCGTCCTCGAATCGGACCAGCAGGCCCACGCCTTCGTCGCCGACTTTCAGTTTCTCTTTGTCCGGCTCGATGACGCCGAACATGCGGTGGTCCCCGGCCACCTCCGAGGCGACGCCGACAATCGGCAAATCGACCAGCAGCAGGGCGGCGTCCCGCACGCGGGACTCGGCGTCCGCGGGGTAGCCGCTGAACTTGGGCAGCGTCCAAGCCCCGGAGGCCTTGTCACGGGCCACGCGGAACTCCTCGATCGTCCCCAACGTCTCGTCGTACTTGACGATTTCCATGCTGTCCGCCTTGGCGGGGTCGTCGAACTTCTCGAACAGGAACTTTCCCGTTTGTTCGCGGACGTTGAATTTTTCGACGGGGGGACGCGACAAGATAGCCAGGACGGCCACCAGCCCGGCAGCCCCGAGATAAACCAGCGTCTTGATACCTTCGTTCATCGTTTTCGTTCCTCCGACAACCTCCCGCCCTCGGACAGGCGGGGTCTGGCAGGTCTTGCTTCTGGATTCTTTCTGAGTTTGCTCTAAGCTACCGCAGGCGTGACTTGGCGACGCCTTCTCGTTCGCGCAGACGGCGGCGAACGAAGACGATCAAGCCGATCAGCAACGGGGGGATCGGCGGGATCGCGACGGCCAGGAACTTGTAGTAGTTCTTGATGCCGGCGATCTGCAGGTCGACCTTGCGGCGGATGTCCTCGATGTTCTCGTCGCGCTGCCGCTGCAACTGCTCGCGTTTCACGCCCAACCGCCGCTTCAGTCGTTCCTGAACTTCGGCCAGTTTCTGTGCCCGGCTCTGCAGGTCGGAGAAGCGAATGCCCGCTTCCCCCTCTTGGCGCTGCTTGGTCTTCAATTCCTCCAGCGCTTCCTCGAACTTCTTGATTTCCTTCTGGTTCTCATCCTCGATCTCTTTCACCGCTTTGTCGAACTCTCTCTCGTATTCGCGCCGCCGGGTGTACTCTTCGTCCCGCGCCTCTTGCGTGTTGACCTCGACGATGCGGAGGGTGCTGTGTTTCGGCTTCCGCTTGCGGATGTTGACGTACTGGTCGTCGCCCGACAGGACGTCGATCACGTTCAGCACGAAGTTAACGTTCTCGAACTGCCAGTTGATTTCCGCATCCTCGCCCGGCCGGGCCCGCATACGGAGGAAACCGGGCATCATCAAGTCGATATCGGCGACGTAGACCACATCGATGCCCCGCGGCTTTTCCTCCTTGGCCTCCGGTTTCGGGGCCTCTTTGGGGCCGTCCGCGGTGTCTTTCGCTTCGGGCTTGGCCGCCGCCTTGGCGTCGCTGGCCGCGTCCTTGACTGCCGGCTGGGCCGGCTCCTTGGCCGACGCTGCGGCGGGTTTGGCCTCATCGGCACCGGCGTCCGACATCGTCTTGTCTTCCGGCGGATTGCCGGTGATCCGCACGGCGATGACCTGCACGCCCTTGCGGTCGCCTCGAAGCTCCGCGCCCGGCGACCGGTTTTCGCGGCGGTCCATAAAGGACTGGAAGCTCACCGTGCCGGCCGCCTCGCCGGTGGTGGCCAGTTTCTGGAACTTCAGGTCGCTGCTCTTGTCCGGCTTCACGCCGCCCGGCACCGGGAAGCAGATTTCGGTCAGACCCGACGTGATTGGCGACTCATCGTTGATTGCGTTCTCTCCGCCGGGCGCCTCCCGGCGGCAGAAGACAAAGTGATCGAAGATGGCCGGCAGTTGGAGCTTCCAGTAGGGGTTGTACTCCTGCCACACGATATCGGGTGCATACAGCCCCATCATGCTCGTCTCGCCTGGGACCTCCAAGCCCAACAGGTTCCACAGCTTCTTCATGTCGCCCTTGGGTTGCGGGCCTCCTCCGCCGCCGAACATGCCCCCCATTCCTCCCGGCGGCATCTTGGGCTCGCCCGTGGCCGGGGCACCCATGTAAACCGGACGCGGATCCTCGAAAATCGCCATCGGCTGCCCTCTTTTGATTGCCTCCACCACGTTGTCGAGTTCTTCCGGGCTGAGCGAGGACGGCTGAACGGCGAGCAAGACGTCGTAAGCGTCCGCTTCGATCGGGCTGGTCGGGTCGACTTCCTTGACGGTGTACTGCTTCTCCAACTCCGTCACGATCTCTTGCTTGGGGGTTTCCTGCGGCCGCCCGCCGGCAAAGGAAAAGCCGCCGAACAGGCGAGCTTCGGTTCGCACGATGCCCACCTGCTTGCGTTCTTTCTTCGCCACCGTGCAGATGGAACGGATCAACTCGTACTCCACCGGAATCCCGTAATCAAAGAACGGCACGACGACCTTCTCCAAACCGCAGGTGAACGCGGCGGCCAGCATGACCTCTTCGTCCTTGATCTGCCCGCGGGTCCGCGTCTGGACCGGCTCCGGCTTGATCCCGTAACGTTTCTCCGCCAGCGAAGTCAGCTCGATGGCGTCCTCGCTGCCCTGATCCAGGATGTGCATGCGGAGGTTGATGTTGCTGCCGCCCGCGGCGGCTCGGAATTCCTTCAACATCGAGATCAAGTCGGATTTCGTCTTGGCGTAGATCTCGGGAACCTGGCCGCTGATGAACGCCTCGATTTGAATCGTATGGTCGGCCTTGAGTTCGCGAAGCAACTTCTTGGTATCCGGCGACAACGAACTGACTTTGCCGATCGTCAGATCGCGCCGCAAGCCGCTCAGCAGATCGTTGTTGGCGAACACGTAGTTGACCCCGAGAACGATGGCGATCAGCGAGAGCGTGCGGACCAGGTAGTGTCCCAACAGCGACGTCCCGTCGCGGCCGCCGGACCAATGCCGGCTGCCGATCAACACCATGCTCAGATACAGACCGACGGCCGCCACCAGGGCAAAATAGGTCACCGACGAGAGACTGATCACGCCCCGCCCAAAATCATCGAGTTGGGCACCGATGCTGAAACCGGAAACGAGCCGCGCCAACGTCGCGTTGCGAACGATCACGTCGGCCCTGACGGCAAACACCAGCGGAGCGTTGAAGATCGCGCCGAGAATGAACCCCACCGTGATGTTGCCCGTCAGGAACGAGGCGATCATGCCCACGGCGAGCATCGCCATCCCCACCAGCCAGTAGCCGAAATAGGTGGCAAAGAACAAGCCGGTGTCCAGATCGCCCAGGGACAACGAAGCCAGCACGATGAAATTGCAGAATTGGGAGAACAGCAGCGAAGCGGTGAAAATCGAGCCGGCCGCAATGTACTTGCCCGCGACAATATCGAAATCAGCCGCCGGCAGAGTCAGCAGTAGTTCGTCCGTGCCCTGTCGCCGCTCGTCCGCCCAAATGCTCATGGTGATCGCCGGAATGAAGATCAACATGATGTAGGGCAGGAACTTGTTCAGCTGATCCAAGTTGGCCAGATTGGCGTTGAAAAAGTCGTGGGGCCAGAATGCGGCAAACGACGTCAACAGCACGAACAAGCACAAGAACACGTAGCCCGTCGGGTTACTGAAATAGCCGACGAAGTTCCGCTTCAGCACGGCCAAGGTCGCCCGCTTTTTCAAGCACAACGGCGTGATGATGGCCGCCAGCACGACCAGGAACAGCGCGTCGCGAATCAAGAGGTCGCCTAGGGATTGCCAGAAAATCATAGCTACTTCTCTCAACCGAAGTTTGGTTCAAACTTTTTCAAATCAAAGACCAAGAGCACGAGGGGCCAGACGCACAGAATCGCAGCACCGCTAGGCCGCAACCGCGTCCGCGGCCGTCAGCCGCTTGAACGCTCCTTCGAGCCCTTCCTTACCGTCCGTCAGTTCTGCGACCGAACCGTCGTAAACCAGGCGGCCCTCGTTGATCAGGATCACCCGGCTGGCCATGGCCTCGACTTCCTGCAGGATGTGGGTCGACAACAAGATGGTCTTCTTTTCCTCATCCCGCAGCCGCTCCATCGTTCGCCGGACCTCGCGGATCTGGTTCGGATCCAGACCGACCGTTGGCTCGTCCATGATCAACACTTCCGGCTCGTGAAGGAGGGCCTGCGCCATCCCCAATCGCTGACGATACCCCTTGGACAGCTTGGAGATAGGCTTGTGAAAGACGCTTCCCAACATGCACAACTCGACGACCGCGTCGATACGCTTGTGCCGTTGCTCGCGAGACATCCCGCGCGCGTCCGCAAAGAACTCCAGCAGGCTGCTGGGGGTCATATCTGGATACAGCGGTCCGTTTTCTGGCAGATAGCCCAGCCGTTCCGACCCGGCGATGCGGTCGGTCGACATGTCATGACCGGCGATTCTAGCAATTCCCTCAGACGCGGTGATGTAGCCGGTCAGCAGCTTCATCGTCGTGCTCTTGCCAGCGCCGTTGGGCCCCAAAAAGGCGACCAATTCGCCTTCGTGGACCTTGAAGGACACGTCGCGGCACGCCGCAAAGGGACCGTAGAACTTTGAGAGGCCGATGGCCTCGATCATCGGTTGCCTATCCACCTTGTCAATCATGGTTCCGCCAAGTCACAATCGGAGGGAAGAATCGGTAGGACTTTCGGCCACATTGGCAGGCCAGTCGCAATTTCTGTTACGTAACCAAACTGGATTTGGTTCAATTTGGCAGGGTCTGCCGTAAAGGGCCACAGTGTAGCAAGATTCGGGCCCAACGCAATTTGGCAAACGAACTTGACGGACTGAAATGCGGAACGGAGCGTATCTGGAAAATCGTTTTGCGCGACTTGCCGGCTCGCGAGTTAGGCGAACGCGACCTGTCGTACCAGAATGAGTGCCGCTTGCCTGGATCGCCCTTAGTCGTTGTTATTTCATGGTTTGGGTTGTCGCCTCGCCAAGCTCGGGATGTTCTCAGCCAAGAAAGGGACGAACGATGTGCGGACGCTTCACTTTGCGAACCAACGCGGCCTTGCTGGCCGAGCAATTCGGCTGTGAATTGCCTTTCGACTTGCCTCTCCGCTACAACATCGCCCCCACGCAGCCCGTGGCGACCGTACGGATCGGACCTGAGGATACAGGTCGCCAGTGGCAAATGGCCCGTTGGGGTCTGATCCCGTCTTGGGCCAAGGAGGCGTCGATCGGAAGCCGGATGATCAACGCGCGAGCGGAAACCGTGGCGGACAAACCCGCTTTTCGCACGGCGCTGCGCCGCCGCCGTTGCCTGGTGCCCGCCGATGGCTACTACGAATGGCAGAAAACGGGCAAGGGCAAACAGCCGTACTACATCCGCTTGCGAGACGACCGGCCGTTCGCCATGGCGGGGTTGTGGGAGCGGTGGATCAACCCCGGAACGGGGGAGCCGATCGAGACATGTACGATCATCACGACGGACGCCAATGAACTGACGCGGCCGATTCACGACCGGATGCCGATCATGTTGAACGCCGGCGAGTACAGTCTCTGGCTCGATCCGCAAATACAGAACCCCGATCCTCTCCGCCGACTGCTCCGCCCGTTCGACGCGCAAGCGATGCGTGCCGACCCCGTGGACACGTACGTGAACAGCCCCCGCAACGACGGCCCACGGTGTATCGAATTTTCGGGCTAGGAGCAGGTCCAGGTTCACGGCCAGGTGCTCAGCCGCATGTTGCCGTGCTCGAAGAATTGCAGCCCCGGCAGTCGCGTCAGTCACCGCGAGCATCCGCGCCGCTCGGCTCGGCCTTCGTCCGTTCGCCGCGGAACGGAAGCCGAGAGTCCGGGGCACGGCAGCCGCTCGTGATCATCCTGCCTCGCTGCCGAAGCGAGGCCGCGGAACGACAGCGCTTGTCCCGTCAGGAATTCTCTCACCAGGCGGCCCGCTCAGACTGCCGATGGTCGCGGCCTGCCGCCGGCCATTGCCCGTCGCGCTCCAACGCACCGCCCCGCGAGCGTAGGAGTAAGTACCGGTGCATAAGCTTCCAAGTCTTTGTAGGACGGAATGGCATTCCGTCCCGGACGATTTGCCAAACCGTCCTATGTGGGAACTTATGACGGGGTACTTACTATCACCATGGGGTGCAGGTCCACAAGGCCACCGTAGTCAACGAGCTGGCGTGACGCGGACCATGACGACGCCGTGGGGCCCGATGTCGGCGGCGAACCCGGCGGGGTGGACGCCGAGGTCTTTCTGCCGCCACAGGTCGCGGACCTGTTGCTGGCCGCGCAGGCCGAGCGCGGCCCAATCGACCGAAACCCGCGCGGACGCGGCGCTCGGATTGAACAGGCCCACGGCCCGCGAGCCGTCCTCCAACTCCTTGACGACCGCCTCGCCGCCGCCGGGCAACTCGATCCGCCGGCCTTGTTTGCCCAGCGGGTCTTGGTGGACTTCCAGAACCTCGTCGTTGGACAGGAGCGACAAGCTGAACGGATCGAGCCGCTCGATCGGCGTGCCGATGATCATGGGCGAGCCCCACAGGCACCACAGGCTGATGTGCGAGTACTGTTCGTCGGGCGTCAACCGCGAGGGCGTCAGCGGCTGGTTCCGCCACCCGCCCAGCAGGCCGATGCGCAGATTGCAGGCGTGGTTCCAGTGCCCGGGCCGCTGATGCGGGACCCAGGCGTCGTGCGCGAGCCACACCTCGCGAATGCCGACGGCCCAGCGCGCCAGGCCGGGATCCATCTGCGACCGGTCCCACAGATCCACCAAGTCGCCGGTGGTCCGGGACAGGTGCGCCAGCCGAGTGTGCTCGGCGGCCTGAGCCAAGGGCACGGAATTCGACAGCTCCAGGACGATGTCCCGGTCGCAAGCGGCCAACGCCTCAACCATGCGCCGCGTGACCTCGACACTGTCCACGCCCCAGTCGTACTTGACGTAGTCGAACCCCCACTCGGCCCACTGCCGGGCGTCGTTGGCTTCGAAAAAATGTTTCCCATAGCGCCAGCCGTCGCGGGGCTTCTTGGGCCGCTGCCACGCGCCCTGCGGATCGTCGCTCGATCCGCCGACGAACCCGGCGTAGCTGGTGATCCAGGGCGTCGAGTAGATGCCGGCCTTCAGTCCCAGGCCGTGGATGTGCTCGCACAGCGCCCGCATGTCGCCGAATTTCTCATTGGGCTGGATCGCGTTGTGCGGGCCGCCGCGGTGGCCTTGCCAGCCGTCGTCGATGTTGACGTATTGCCAGCCGTGGTCGATCAAACGCGACTTGACCATCGCCTGCGCAGCGGCGCGAAGATTGGCGTCGGTGACCCGCGGCCCCCAGCCGCCCCAGGTGTTGCAGCCCAGCAGCGGCGTCAGCAGCAGTTCGTCGCCGACGACGATCCGCAATTCCCGCTCGACCCGCCCCGCCCTGTTCTCCGCCCGCAACACCGCGCGGTACGTGCCGCGTTGGGCCACCGCACCGCTGATCCGGCCGGTTTGCCCGTCCAGGTACAGGCCTTCGGCCAGATTCGCGGCCGAGAACTTCATCGG
>CAYUFW010000216.1:12216-14683 GCA_964443915.1 uncultured Pirellulaceae bacterium | reverse complement strand
GCAGGCGACCCTGTACCAAACCGCTGCCTGACGGCGGTATGGCAGTCACGCCCTTGCGCTGGTTCCTGGATCACAGCCGGCAACGATCAACGCCAACAACGCCAACAGACAAAACGCACGAGTCACGACAGGCGACTCCTTTCGATGCAGAGATTAATTGAGCCTTAAGTATTCCGAATGTGCTGCGCCGCGCACGACGAGTCATGTCCGACAGCCGCAGCACCCAAGTCGCCCTTGGCGAGGACGCTTACGGTGGCATGTATACGCCAGCTTCCTGACCGGCCCTCGTTCCCGTGTTCCGCCACAGATCCCCGTCTACCGAATCGGGAATGAAATGGACCGAGGCATCGGCATAGGCACACAGCGCTCCACCGGGGTGCAAGCTCGAGATGGGGCGGCGATCCGTGTGCAGAAAATTCCCTGCGCAGTGATTGTCCGTCCAGGTAATCAAATCCGCTCGGGGATCGTTCGGCGTCATACCGACGAACCTCGCAAGGGCGCTGTCGTAGACGCCCGTCGCGGCCCCGCAATAGCCAGTCTCCTCGGCCCATCGCCGACAACGTTGTCCGTTGACCGCACCCACACCCGAATACACATGGTCGCATGCCTTTCCGCGGAACACCTCGCCGATCATGGCGGTGTTGGCTGTTCCGTCCGTGATATGTGCCATCGTGACCTTCAGGGTTGAAAAAACGCCGCGATCCGCGTCGGCGGCGGAGCCGAGTTTGGCGGTATCACCCCAAATGCCCGCGTAGTTCGCCGGCGCGTCGCTCCCGACCTGCCGCGTCGGATCGCTGGGGCACATGAACGTCGGAATAACCGTGTAGCCCGGCGAATTCGGGTTGGCCGGCTCAACGTCGCCTAGGCGAGGAAATCCCCCACTGGGATCGCCTGGGGGATAACAACCCAAAGTAACTTTCGACAGGTCCATCCTGTCGTACAAGCTCTGTTGTTCGATCTGCGGCAGAATCATGGACCGCCAGCTGAAACCGGTCGACCACGTCCAACCAGGACAACTTCCCCCGTAAGGCGTCCCCGTTCTGACGCCTCCCACAACAGGGGGAATTGCTTTGTGGATGTCGTGGTAGTTGTGAACGGCCACCGCAATCTGCTTGAGGTTGTTTGTGCACTGGGTCCGCCGAGCCGCCTCGCGCGCCGCCTGGATGGCCGGCAGCAGCAAGGCGACCAAGATGCCAATGATGGCGATCACCACCAGCAATTCCACGAGTGTGAAAGCCCCTGCTGACGGTCGGCTGGGCCCTCGGCGTCTTGACACGCTGTTCATACCCTGACCCTTTTTCAGAAGAAGAGCGAAGAAGAACGAAAACGAACGGACGGCACTTTCCCGAGATTCGCCATCAGCCTACCATTGGGCCAAGTGGATGTCAATTAGAATGCTGCTGAATCCGCGTCGCCGCGGCGAGCCGCGAAGAGAGCCTGGACCATGCTGTTTTCAGCTTGGATGCGATCCTGCCCAACCGAATTCGACGTCGGCTTCCCCCATCCTGAACTGGATTCGCACGCGCACGAGCACAACTCCCCGACGCGCTGCCGGAGGCAGGTCAACCGAGCCTTGCTGACGCTTGCTCTCATGCCTTGCCTTTTCTGCGGCACAGCGGGTTGCGGTCGAGGGCAAGTTCCAACGCCCCAGGTTCCTTCCACGGATCGTGCGGATATCCGCCTCCAAGTTGCCGCCTTCTGCGGCGACTGCCACGCCGTGCCGCCCCCCGGCTCGTTTCCCCGCCGCGCGTGGCGGGAGCAAGTCGAACTGGGGCACCGCTTCTACGTCGAATCGGGAAGAAACGACCTGCCCGTGCCGCGCATGAACGATGTGATCGGCTATTACGAGTCGCTGGCTCCAGAGGAACTGGTGCTCCGCGAGCCTGAAGAAATGGCCGACAGCGTCAAGATCCGTTTTGAACGCTCGGTCATCGAGTTTCCCCACAGCCGTCCGCTCTTCCCTGCGGTCTCGCACTTGCGCCGGATGGACGTGGGCGCGGACAGCCGGACTGAGTTGCTGTTCTGCGACATGAGCGCTGGCGAAGTACGGCGGCTGGCCCCTGACTCGCGGACTTTCGAGACGCGATTGCTGGCCAAGGTCCCCCATCCGGATCATGTCGAACCTTGCGACCTGGACGGCAACGGTCGGGAAGATTTGGTCGTGGCGGATCTGGGGAGTTTCCTGCCCGAAGATCACGAGCGCGGCAAGGTCTTCTGGCTGCGCGGGGAAGCGCCGGACCAGGAGCCCATCGTCCTCGCGGAGGGATTGGGCCGCGTCGCCGACGTGCAGCCCGGCGACTTCGATGCGGACGGCGACTTGGACTTGGTCGTGGCCGATTTCGGCTGGCGGCGCACGGGCCGCCTCCGGCTGCTCGAACAGATCCGCGCCGACGGACCAACGCCCCGGTTTCGCGAGCGCGTTCTCGATGACCGGCACGGCGTCATCCATGTGCCGACGGTCGATTTG
>CAYUFW010000216.1:3132-12206 GCA_964443915.1 uncultured Pirellulaceae bacterium | reverse complement strand
CCGCCGCGACCAGGTTTACCGGGTCGATGATCAGCTTCGCGCCGTCCCTGGCCAAAAGTCCGGCGATCCCGGGAATTCTGCCGTCGGCGCAGATCATCGTCCCTATTCTGCCGAACTCTGTTTCGAAGGCCGAATAACCCGTACCCCGCACGAACCAGCGATCGTCGAAGTGCCAAAGATTGGTCTTGGCCGTGAAATCGATCTCCCTACCCTCCCTGTCGAACGTCAGCGCCGCGTTGAAGAGCTTGCCCGGCACGGAGTCATCCATGTGCCGACGGTCGATTTGGATCGCGACGGCCGCTTGGATTTCGTCGCCTTGTTCAGCCAGGAATTCGAGTCGGTCGAGGCTTTCTTGAACCGCGGCCAGGGGTTGTTCGAGCGGCGGCTGATCTTGGCGGCGGAGGATCCTTCGTTCGGTTCCAGCGGCATCCAACTGGTGGATTTGGACGGCGACGGGGACACGGACGTGCTGTACACCAACGGCGACACGCTGGACGGATTCTACATCAAACCGGACCACGCCATTCACTGGCTGGAAAACCGGGGGACGTTCCCCTTCCAACAGCACGTGCTGTGCCCCATGCCGGGCGTCATCCGGGCCCTGGCCACCGATCTGGACGGCGATGAGGATTTGGACGTGGCAGCCTGTGCCTTTCTGCCCGAGGTGATTCTGCGCGGGGCCAGCCGGCGCGAGTACGATTCGTTGATCTGGCTGGAACAAACGGGGCCGGGCCGCTTTGTCCGCCGCAGCCTGCAGCGGTCCGAGGACGGACACATGGCGATGGAAGTGGGCGACCTGAACGGAGACGGCCGAACCGATCTGGTGCTGGGAGGTTTTGCCGCCCGGACCGATTCCACCCCACCCTGGATCACGATCTGGTGGAACACTGCCAGCCAGGGTCTGGCCGCTGCTACTCGATTTCCGTGAGCGGGCCTTCGGGGTCGCGAGGAACGAGGCACTGAGTTGTACAATCCGCGACGAGGTCGAGTTCTTCCAGGACGATCGCGCCGATGAGCGCGTCCGTCCTGCCGGACTCGACAACGGCCGAAAAGACTCCCGATCGATTCTGAATTTCGACCTGCGCGTCCACGACCAAGGGGCGGTGCTCGCGGCGGCCATCCGCATAACGTACAGGGATGAGCCCCGTTTCGCTCAGACCCACTTGGTCAGCCGCGCTCTCCGGCAGAACCAACCGCGCCGCGCCCGTGTCAACGACCCCGGAAACGCGACAGCGCCGGACTTTCTCCGCCGGCAAATGGCCTGTCCGGTTCTGAACGACGTCCTCGTAGTTCGTCAGTTCGAATTCAACGGAAAACCGCCCCACGCTCTGGTCCCTCGGCGCAAATGATGGATGAGCGATCATGGCACGCCCCCTTCAACAGCAGCGCTGTCACCATCTGAGTATACGGTGTTTCCGCCATTTGTCCAACCGATGCGGGCAACAGCGCCTGGGCCAGATGGTTGCCGATTCGGTGAAGCGACGGGCCGCCGACTCAAGTCGTCACGCAGGATTGCCACCATTGGCACAACGGATCAGCGGGGGCGGGAAAGAACCTTGCCCGCTGCTCGATCCTCAACAGTCGCGATCGCACCACGTCCTGCGGCGGTTTCGTCACGTCGGCCCAGCATTTCATGATCTGCGGAGTGGTCCACACACGCACGCCCAACTCGGTTGCCAAGCGTCTTGCCTTGCGATCATCGGTCGAGACGATCCAGCCGCGCGTTTTGGCGATCGCCAAGGCCATGGCCTCGCCGTCGTCGATCCGGCTGGCAAGCGCGACGTACAGGTCCAACTCAGGTCCCGCCTCGGCACGGCATTCCGTGAGGACGCCGGACTCGATGAATGGCGCGAGATCGACCGGCTCTTGGACGATGGTCCCGTCCGGCTGTTCCACGCGCAGGAACATGGCTTCCGTACGGACGACGGACGGCACGTACCACCTGACGCCGGCCGCGTTCAGCAGATCGCTCAGCTCGCCTGCCGCACACAGGTTGATGACACAGCAGGCATCGGCGATGACTTCATCCACGAGTTCATTCCACTCACACGGCAGCAATCAACGAACGTTCGAACGACAATTGCACCCATGTCGGCTCTCCGCCCGGACCGATGTCGTCAGAACGATTCAGACACTCTTGGACGATCCCGCGGGCCGTGACGCGGTCGGTGCGCAGGAACTTCGCCAGTTCGCCTTCGGAAAGCTGGCCTTGACAATAGGCCAACACGGCCAGGTTCTTGTAGCGAGCCGGATAAGGAGCTTCAGACGCTTCGTCCGGACGCTCCAGCCGCAGCTTGCGTCTCGCGGTTTCCGGCTGGAGTCCTTGTTCCTTCAGGAAATCCCACGTCCCTTTGCGGATCAGGCCGAGTGACTCCAGACGCAGAGTCATGGCCTGCGCCGACACGACAAAGGAATTGCTGAGGCGGCACAGGTCCGCCACCTGAAAATCGCCGCGGCTTTGGCTGATGCTGAAGAACTGCTGACGCACGCTCGTGGCCGGCATGAGAAAACACGCCGCAAACGCATCGACAAACCGTTCGCTGCTGGGAACGCGCTGTTCCGAGTCCAGGTAGTCGATCCCCGGCTTGTGCCGGTCCACCAGAAAGTGACCGTATTCATGAGCCAGGGTCCAGCGCCGCCGCTGGTGCGGATGGCTTGCGTTGAGCAGGATGCAGTAGCCCAAGTCGGCCACGTAGGCGTACATCCCGGCGATGTTCGAGGGCAAACGGCTGGCGAAGATCCGCACGCCGACATTGTTCTCCAGCACCTGCCGCAGTTCCAGCACCGGTTGATCGCCCAGGTGCAGCCGCGACCGCTCCCGAATGGCCGCGTCTTCCGCGAACTCGGCGAGGTTCGCGCGAGGCAACCTCACTTCCGGCGCATAATCGGCCACCGGCTTGGCGCCGACGAGTTGCTCCAGTTGCCGGTAGTCGTCGGCAAACTGTCGCAATTCGCGAATCGCCCGATGCACTTCGTCGCTGGATCGGGATTCGTCCAGCACCGCGCGCAAGTGCGGTTCCAGATCGACCGGCGGAGGCCCGACGCGCACCAACTCATGAACACTGCGTCCATACAGCGTGGCCAGCGCGACCACCTCCTCCGACGACGCGCGGCGCGTCCCTTTCTCGATGGCAATGAACGTCGGCCGGCTCATCCCGAGGTGCTCCGCCGCGGCCTCCTGCGTGATGCCGCAAGCCTTGCGAGCCTCAACCAATCGCAGCCCCAGCGTGCGCGGATCGATCGCTTCGAACTCGTTCATGCCACGCTCCTGTGCGAGGGGAGAGAATGCCCGCCATGAGACACGCCGTCCGCCATCGATTCTCCTGCCTCCTCGAAACTATATCGCAATTGATTTACAATGTCAATCGAAGAGTACTGCATCTGGACAAGATGTAAAATACTAGAGAGACTGTACGAGAATTCGGGGAGTACGTCCGGGTGCGAGGATCAGAGTCTCAGTCGGTACCGAGCCCGCGCCGGACGCCTATCTTCGTAGGTTGGGACTCTGTCCCGACCGGTCGGGTCGGAGACCCAACCTACTCTGGCTGCGCCGCTCCCCGCGTTTTGGCCAAGCTCAGCGTCCTCGTACGCTGACAGCCTCCCCGGTCTGGCACGACTCGCGCGAGGCCAGCGCCAAGGCCAGGGCCATGCGGGAGTCGGTTGCGGGGGCCCGGGTCGGCGGTTGGCCGGTGCGGATGCAGTCGGCGAAGTAGGCGACCTGGTCGCGCATGGCGACGCCGATCGAGTCTTCGGCGGGCGTGTACAACCCTTCGGGCTCCCGGCCCCAGCGGTAGAGAACCAACGACGGGCCGCCCGACGAAGACTCCCCTTGGACGCCGTGCAGCACGAACGCCCCCGGCGTGTATCTCCAGGTTAGCGAGCCCGTACTGCCCAGGATGTGGAACTGAATGTCCAGCGGGTTGCCCTGCATCATGAAACTCGCCTCGACGAATCCCTTCCGGCCGCCGGCAAAGTCCACCACGGTGAAGACGTGACTCCACGCCCCGTCGGCCGACCGGACGCCGCGGGACACGACCGATTCCGGATCGCCCAGCATCCAGCGGAACACGTCCAGGTCGTGGATCTGCATATCCAGCACGGCTCCGCCGCTGCGGGCCGGGTCCCTCCGCCAGCCGTCGGCCCCTGGCGTGCCGGCCAGCAGCGAGACCATGCGCCGGCCGCTCATCAGCAGCAAATCGCCGATGCGGCCGTCCTCGATCGCCTTTTTCGCCAGCACGTACTCGGGCCAAAACCGCAACACGTGGCCGATCATCAGGAAACGCTTCGACCGGTCAGCGGTCGCCAGCATCGCGTCGGCGTCGTCCAAGTTCAGGGCGATGGGCTTCTCGCACAGCACGTGCTTTCCGGCCTCCAACGCGCGGACGGTCAGATCGCAGTGCAAATGATTGGGCACGCAGATGTCCACGCCTTCGATACTCGGATCGTCCAACACGGCTTCGAGCCTGGAGGCCGCGGCGGTCCCCGTCTGTTCCGCCAACCGGCCGGCTTGTTCCGCATGGATGTCGTAGATCGCCGCCAGTTCGTTGCCCGGCGCTGCCGCATGGGCTTGCGCGTGGACCGCTCCGATTTCCCCCGCCCCGATCAAGGCAATGCGTACTGGTCGCGTCATGATCTGATCCTCTCCAGAATTCGATCCATGCTCTGCGCCGTGTGCAGCAGAACCGCATCTCCATGATGATGATAGGGGAAGACCTCGGCCGTGAGGAAGCCCTCGTAGCCGATCTCGCCGAGCGCCGCGATGACCTCGGGCCAGTTCACATCGCCCTCGAGCAAGCCGACAAAACCGCTCACGCCACCGACCGATTCCCGGTAGTCTTTCAGGTGGACCTCCTTGATCCGCCGGCCCAGGATGCGGATCCATTGCTCCGGGTATCCGAAGGCGATCAGGTTGCCCGTGTCCAACAGCACGCCGACGTGCGGGCTGCCGACCTCGTCGATCAGCGTGCGGAACTCCAGCGGACTCAGGAGGAACTTGTTCCAGATGTTCTCGACCAGGATCGACACGCCCAGCCGCTCGGCATCGGGGGCCAACTCCAGCAACGCCTGCCGAGTGCGTTCGTATGCCAGGTCGTAGCGGACCGGCTTGACACTGGGGTCCCACGGCAATCCTACATAGCCGGGAATGACGAGCACGGCGGAGATCTCCATCGCCGCGGCGACCTGCATGGCCCGGCGCACCAGCGCGACGCCTGCCGCGCGGACGGCCGCATCGCCGTCGGTCAGCAGGTAGGAAAACGGCTTGATCTCCAGGCTGGTCAGGACGATGCCCGCCTGACGGGCCGCCGCGGAAATCGCCTGCAGCGTCCGGTCTTCGGTCTGGAGCGAAAAGTAACCTTCCGGTTCGACGTAGGGCTGCACGCCCTCAAAGCCCAACTCGGCCGCCGCCGCGAAACACCGCTCGAAATCGGCCAGCGTGGACAGGAACCCCGCGCTGCCGAGAAAGTCCGGACTCCCGGAAAACGCACGAATCACGATGCCTTTCTTCATGCCTGCACCTCACACGGTTTTGTCGCTGGGGTCAGGCTTACGGAATTCAGTTTTGGCCGATGGTTAGTCCCGCCATGCGGCAGGACATTGCTCGGCCAAAACTGAATTCTGTAAGCCTGACGCCATTTTATTGGCGCAGCACCTCCTGCAAGGCGTCCCGCAGGATGCCCAGCACCTCGTCCGCCTCGCGGGGTTGGATGACCAGCGGCGGCTTGATCTTCAGCAGGTTCTTGCGCACGCCGGCCAGGCCGAAGATCGCGCCGCGCGCCATGGCCGCGTCGCGGATGCGGCGAGTCTGTTCGTTCAGCGGCGTTTTGGTCTCCGGATCCGCGACCAGTTCCACGCCGATGTGCAGGCCCGCTTGGCGGACGTCGCCGATTTCGGGAAACTCGTTCTGCAGACCGAGCAGTCCCTGCCGCAGATACTCGCCCATGCGATTGGCGTGCTCCAGCAGCCGGTCGCGCTGGACGATCTCGATCAGGCGGATGGCCCCGACCATCGACAGCGTGTTGGCGGCAAAGGTGTGCAGCTCCTCGGCGTCGGGCTCGAAGCCGGCCAGACCGTCGCGGATCAGGGTCGCGCCCAGCGGCAGTCCGCCCCCGACGGCCTTGCCCAACGCGATGATGTCGGGCGTGACGCCGTAGTGCTCCGCCGCGAAGAACGCGCCGACGCGGATGTAGGTCTGGATCTCGTCGGAGATCAACGGCACGTCGTGCCGGTCGCAAATCTCCCGCACCCGCTGCAGGTAGCGCTGCGGGCAAGGGATCATGCCGGCGCTGGCCTGCAGCGGCTCGACGATCACGCCCGCCGGCGGGCCGTTGACGCCGCGGTCCAGGGTCAGGTCGAGCATCTTCGCACACATCAGATCGCACGTGTCCGGCTGCTGGCCGAAATAGCAGCGGTAGCAGTACGGGTTCGGCGCGCGGACCGAGTGGTGCAGCAGCGGCAGGAAGCGGCTGCCGCCGGCGTACTTTCCCGCTGATTTGGTCGCGATCCAACTGGCGCCCATCGTGCCCAGCGTGGTGCCGTGGTAGCCATCCCAGAGCGTGACGAACTGGGCCGCACCGGGCCGGTTCTTGAGGGCGATCTTCATGCCGCCTTCCAAAGCCAAACCGCTCGACGGGCAGAACGACACGCGATTGATCCCCGCCGGTGCGATGTCGGTCAGCAGCTTGGCCAGATAGAACCGCGGGAGCGTGTCGAAGCCCTGATGGACGTGCGTCAGGTACTGGGCCTGCTGGCTGACCGCCTCCCAGATCTCGTCATGGCAGTAACCCAGATACAAGGCCCAGCTCTGCGCCGTACAGTCGATGTACGACTTGCCCGCCGTGTCCCACACACGGCACCCCTTGCCGTGGTGCAGCACCGGCCCGCCGCGCGTGCCGCCGCCGACCATCAGCCGCCGGGTACACTCCTGGATCTCGTCGGGGGTGAGCGAAAGGATGCGTTGAATGGTGCTGTCGTTCACGGGTCGGATTCTCCAAAGCGGTGACAAGGCACCGCACTCCAAAACTCGGTTGCGGTTGCCTCACCGGATGCGAAATAGTCTAAACGCATTTTCGCGGAGGATACAGGCCTTGTCGGAATCGGAGATCTCCGCGTCGAGCACCATGCCCAGCTGTGTGCGAGGGTCGATCCAAGTCAGGTCGGAACCGAACAGGACCCGGTCGGCTCCCGCCTCGGCCACCAGGTACTCGACCAAGCCGAGGCCGTAGCAATCGCCCGACAGATCGAGAAACACGTTGGCATGCTGACGGGCCAAGGCCGCAGCCGCCACGTGCCCTTCGTAGCGCCCGCCGCTGTGGCCTAAGATCAGCGAGACGTTGGGATACTCACGCGCGTAGCGTGCAAACAGGCCCGGCTGCGAGTATTTCTGAACCGGATTGTAGTCGGAGATGCACCAGCTGTGTGTTAGGATCGGGACCTGTCTGGCCGCCGCCAACTCCCAGACCGGACCCCAGCAATCGTCGTCGGCCGGGCACTGAGCCAGCGACGGATGGATCTTGATGCCCACCGCGGCCGACTCGTCCAGCGACCGCCGCACGAAATCCAGGCCGGTCGGCGCCAGCGGATCGAAGACCGCGTACAGCAGGATGCGGCCTCCCGACTCGCGGTACGCCTGCACCCCCCCGCGCCAGCCCAATTCCGCTTGCCCATACAGCGACGCCATCGGCGCAGCAATCGCCCGCTCGATCCCGAGCCGATCCATCCAGCGCAGCATGGTGCCCACCGAGGCATCGGGGATGAAGAACTGCGGCGAAACGCCCAGATGACAATGCGCGTCGATAATCATGGCCCGGTGGGTGGTTGTGTCGTCATTGGTCATTGGTCATCATTGGTCACTGGTCAGTTGTCATTGGTCATTGGTCAGTGGTCAGTGGTCAGTGGCGACCGATCACCGATTACCGATTACCGCTCATCGATTACCGATTACCGCTCACCGGTCACTCTGAACCACGTTTGTCATCAGCCGCATCATGTTGCCGCCCGCGACGTTCGCCTGATCCGTCTCGCTCAGTTCGCCGTGCGTGACGAGCATCATGGGCACGTTCGGATCTTGGTGGGGAAAGTACGTGCCGAAGATCAGCCGGTCCGAGCTGAACCGGCGGACCATGTCGTCCAGACCGAGGTAACCGACCAGGTTGTGGATCTCCAAGTGCAAGTTGGGAAACCGCTCGAACAGCCGGTAGTACGTTCGATTGTGGTACAGCAGCTTGCGGTTCGGCCCCTCGACGATCACGGGCAGCAGGGGGTGGCTTTGGCACACGGCCGCCACGGCGTTCCAGGTGGTTTCCGTGTGCCAGACAGCCAGGGGCAACTGCAGATCCTCCAGGGCGTCCAGCCACGGCCCGAAGCCCCACTCCGACAACGACCAATTGTGTGATCGGGGAAAAATCCGCACCATGCGAACCTTGCCGGCGATGAGCGATTTGAGTCTTTTCCGCAAGCCACGCTCGTCGGCATCGTCAGGCGTCAGCACGGCCGCGCCCCAGAGCGATTCCTGATCGGCAATCGCTTCCAGCAGCAAGCGATTGCCGGTCGCTGGATCGCAGTCGCGGGCCAGCGCATGCGCGACGACCGCCCCGCGGATTCCGTAGCGGGTCAAGAGCTGCAAGGTTTGCCCGAGCGACGTCACCGGCCGCAGCGAACCTGGCGGTCCGGCGCCGATCCAGCAATGTGCGTCGAGCCACTCCAGGGCCGTCTTGCGGCGACGATACGACTCGATCTGCTCTTGAACCCACATGGCTACATCCGTTGGTAAAGAGACCGCAGGCTGGGATAGACGTCGCGATACAGGGCCAGCCGCTCCTCGTACTGCACCGCGCGATCGCTGCGCGGCTCGAACCGCCGCTGGCAGCGGACCGCGGCGGCAAGCGTTTCGGCCAGCGGGAACGCCGGCTCGGCCCCGCGCGCCGCCAACGCCGCGGCTCCCAGGCAACCCGTCTCGACCACCGAAAGCTTCTCGATCGCCAGCCCCAGGATGTCGGACTTGATCTGCAGGAGCCGGTCGCACGACGAGCCCTTTCCGTAGGCCCGCAGGCAGTCGAATGCGATCCCATTGCGGC
>CAYUFW010000216.1:2213-3122 GCA_964443915.1 uncultured Pirellulaceae bacterium | reverse complement strand
CGCTGCAGGCCGGCCTTCGAGAGCTCGACGCAGCGGCGCCAGATCTCCAGGTTCAACCGCATCTCGTAGTTCTGGCCGTCGATGATGCCGCGCAGAATTTCGCGACGATCGGTGGTCAGCGACAGGCCGAGCACCGCGCCCTTGGAGCGGGCATCAAGCGTCGGCGTGCCGCTGCCGGCGAAATGCGGTAGAACCAGCACGGATGCCGGCTGATCGGGCAGATCCAGGAACAGCTCGTCCAGCGACGACACCGCGGGCTGAAACAGGTCGCGGTACCAGCGGATCAGGTCCCCGGAGGAGAAATTGTAGGCCAGCGACGCGATCTTCCCGCCCGTTACGTGCAACAGGTTGCTGAAGTTGTTTTCCAACAGGTCGTCGGCCAGACGCGGCGTCTCGAACAGCGTCGTGATGCACTCGACCGTGCCCAGCGAATCGGTCGCCTGCCCCGACGACAGCAGCCCGGCACCGAGGGCGCACACCTGCTGGTCGTGCCCGCCGGCGACGACCAGACAGCCGCGGTTCAAGCCGAGACCCAGACATACGCCGTCGGGGATCTCGCCCATCACGTCTCCGGAAGGAATGACCGGCGGCAACATCTCCGGCGGCAATTCGGCCGCTTCGAGGATCTCCGCCGACCACTGCCGGGCCCGGATATCCAGCAGCATAGTGGTCGAGGCCGTGGCCCAATCCATTCCTGCCGGCGCACCCAGCGCCGCCGTGGCCAATTCGGCCGCCGTGACGAATCGCCCGATCCGGCCGGCCTCAGCCAAGTGCTTGCGGATCCAAAGGATCTTGGGCAGCATCAGGCTCGAATGAGTCGTCGTGCCCGTGATGCCGTAGGTCCGTTGACGGCCAAACCGTTCGGCCCAGGATCGAGCCTCGTCTTGGGCCCGGCTGTCGGTCGTGCTC
>CAYUFW010000216.1:0-2203 GCA_964443915.1 uncultured Pirellulaceae bacterium | reverse complement strand
GTCCGGCGACGCGGTTTTTCTGCGCGTTGACGGTGTAAACGACCGTACCGCCGCGGAAAAGATGCGCGGCGAAATGCTCTACATCGACCGCGCACACGCCGCCGCCGAACACCGAGAACGAGATGGCCCGGATGCGGTCCTCTCCGCATTGGGCCGCACACTGTCCGACGACCGCACGGACCGCGTCGGCCAAGCCGCGCGGGTCCAACTCGCACCAGCCCGGCTGCGGATAGGTTCGCTCGTAGCCGACGCTCGCCTGGGCCAGCGCCCGCAGCTGGCCGTCGAAGGCGATGGCTTTCGTCTGACTCGTGCCGACATCGATGCCGAGGTAGGACATGGGAGGGAGATTTTGGTTCTCAGAGTTTAGACCTTGGATCCGTAACGGCCGCATAGTGCGAAGTGCCAAGTGCAGAATGAAAAGTGCAAAGTGGTTGAACAGTCGTCACCCCGGCCGATAGTCCGCGCGGAAGTCAGTCCCAGCTTCATTTTGCACTTTGCACTTGTCACTCCTCACTTTGCACTGTTTCTTTCACTCCAGCACCTCCACGTGCCACAGCCGCGCCAGGGCTTCCAACTCGGCGACCCAATCGCCGGGGGCGATGCACATGTGGTGGGCCCGCAGGTTCCGCACGAAATGCTCCATGTCTTGGTGGATCTTCACATAGGCAAACGGCCACACCGCTGCGATCCCCAGCAGGCTCGTAGGATCGTGTGGATAGGCGAACGACTCGCCGCGGCACAGGTGCAACACGTACTTGCCCTGGATGCGGCCGAAGCGGGCCAGCGTCACCGGGCCCGGCGGCAGAATGAAGTGTGGGCAGGCCCCGCCCTTGCACAGGTGCTTGCCCGTCTGCGGATCCAGCGTCCCCTGGACCTCGGGACAATTCCGCAGGGCCA
Source organism: uncultured Pirellulaceae bacterium (assembly GCA_964443915.1). GTDB lineage: Bacteria > Planctomycetota > Planctomycetia > Pirellulales > Pirellulaceae > Anammoximicrobium. Next base: position 1,306 of record CAYUFW010000216.1, on the reverse strand, counting down.
CGTTCTGCTTGCCTCCTGCCAGTCGAGTGGCAGCCGTGCCACAGTTCAGGAACCGCGCCCAGCCCTCCGCCCGATTCAGGTACTGGATGTCGCAGAACATCACCGGCCGGCCGCTCATGTGCGCCAGGGCAAACATCGTCAAGGCCGCGTTCATGTCCGTTTCGCAGGCCGCAATCATGCCTTCGTCGTTCCAGAGGGCGATCGGCAGGCAGGGGGCGAGATAGTTGTCCAGCAACTCGAACTGGCACTTGACGCCCACAAAGTCCCAGCGATTGCGGGCAAACATCCGCTTGCCCGCCAGGTACAGCCGGGCCGATTTCCGCAGCACGTCGTCCGACACGTCGATCGAGGCGAACTCCGACTTCCACTGCTCAACCAGCGGCCGCACTTCCTCGTCGGCGATCGCCTCGGCCTCGTGGATCAGCGTCCACTGCTCGGCGTGATCTACGTCGATACCGAACTGCCTGCGCCACTGGTTCGCGTCGGCGTCAGCGGTCATCATGCTCAGGCACTTGCCGCCGATGTGGCCATAGCGGGCTCGGGAGGCCAACTGCTTGACCCGGCAGGCGCGGATCCAGGCCAGCAGCTTCCGCTGCGAGTCCTCATTCCAGGCGTCGCACACCACCTCGTGTTCGAAGCCGACCTCGTCCAGCGAGCCGTGTGTCACGCCGAAGCCGATCAGCGACGTGTCGTCGATGTTGGGGATGGCCCAGACCAGCGCCGGCAAATGACTGTGCTGGCACGCGCCGACGATCACGTTGGCCCGCAGGAACCAGCCGGTGAAGTACACGATTCCGCAGACTCCGGCCGCCCGCAGGCGTTCGACCTGCTCCACGGCGTCTTCCTCGCTCGTGACGACCCGGCCGGGCCAGACCACCTCGACGCCCAGACTCTGCAGCTTCTCCTCCAGATCCAGATAACCCAGGATCCGCTGCTGCAACTCCAGATCGATCCGCGGATCCATCACCGGCAGCAGCCCCACCTTCAGCCCTTGTGTCTTGCGTGCCTGAGGCATTCCTCCAGTCCCCCTTCTATCCAAGTCCGAGGCCGCAGCTTCCCTTGCGTCTTGAGTTTACCGATGGATATTGAAGTACACCTGTTTCCTACGCTACGCGAAGGCCGCTTCCGCCGCAAGACGGTGGAGGTCCCCGCGGGCAGCACACGGTTGGCGATTCGACGACGGCCAACCGATTTCCTGGGGCGACGACGTGGCGATTGTCGAGTTGATCCACAAGATCGCCCGCCGCGAAGGGATCGGCGACACGCTGGCCGACGGCGCTCGGGCCATTGTCCGCCGCTGGCCGGA
>CAYUFW010000215.1:0-14707 GCA_964443915.1 uncultured Pirellulaceae bacterium | reverse complement strand
CAGGTGGAACATGTGGTTGGGAAAAAAGAAATCGTAGCGGTGGTCCCACCAGTCTTGGCCCAGGTCGGGGCCCAGATCCTCGTGCGGGAAGGAGCGGCAGATGGCCAGGGCCTTGGAAAGTTCCAGTTCGACCAGGTCGCGGTCGCCGTCGAAACCGAACACCAGGTAGGCGCCTTCCTTGTCGATTCCCAGCACGCGGCGGATCAGGCGGCGGGTCTCGGCCTCGTCGTACAAGCGGATGACGCAAGGCCGCAGTCGCCGGGCCATCAGCTGTCGCCCGGCCTCCAGCCCCGCGTGCAGGTCGGGAAACACGAAGGCATGGAAGCGGCGGATTTCGGGCAGCGGGTGGATTTTCAGCGTGGCCTTGGTCATCACGCCGAACGTGCCCTCGGAGCCGAGAAACAGCTGGCTCAAGTCCGGCCCGGATGCGTGCCGGGGAACGGGCAGCGTATTGACGATCGTGCCGTCGGGAAGCACGGCCTCCAGCGCCATGACCATGTCTTCGATCTTGCCGTACTTGGTAGACAGGACGCCCGTGCCGCGGTGGGCCAGAAACCCGCCCAGCGTCGCACAACCGATCGAGGCCGGCTCGTGCATCGTCCCGACGCCTTCCCGCTCCAGCGCCCACTCCAGGTGCTGCATGATGATGCCGGTCTCCGCCGTCACCGTGAGCGAGGTCTTGTCGATTTCCAGGATGCGGTTCAGCTTCTTGGTGTCCAGCACGATGCCGCCGTGGATCGGCAGCGCGCCGCCCTGCGAACCGGAACCGCCGCCCCAGGTGGTCAACGGGATCTTGTACTTGGCAGCGATGCGGCAGATGTGTGAGACTTCCTCGGCACTGCGCGGGTGCACCACGACGTCCGGTTCCGGACTGCGGCGGCCGCGGTCGATCCACAGTTCGGGAATCCAGTAGTAGTCGCAGGAGTAGGCGATCTTGTCCGCCTGGCTCGTCGACACGTTCTCCGGACCCACCGCGTCGGCCAACTCGGTATAGAGGAACTCGTTCAGATAACTATCGCTTGGTACGGACACGGTGGCCTTCTCCTGTCAAACGCGAAGACGGTGGCCGAGGGCGAGGAATTGAGCCGCCGGAGTTCGGCAAACCGGGCAAAGCCCCTTCGGCGTCCGCTCAGCCCCCATGACCCCAAATTTTCGACCGCCAGTCGGCTGGCGGTCAATGCAAAGATGCGTAAATAATGTAAGACGCTTTGCCACGCGAGGCATCGTTGCTTTCGCGTCCTGCCCACAACCTGCCTGTCTTCCCCGGAAGCGTTCCGCCTCCCAAAGAGTTGACGGTCGCGGTGCCGTGCGTGATACTGACCTCATCCGGTTTTCGCGTTTCGCCCCGCCGTCGAGCCCGCGCCCAGACGACTGGCTGAATTTCGGCGGCGACCGCGACGACTAATCCTCAGGCCATTCGTGATTGAGGCACCACCATGGTTTCGCGATCCTTCGTCTCAAGGCATGCGTCCCACCGCGATGTACTGCGACGATTGCCGCCCGGAATAACCGCCCTGACTCTGGTTGTTTTCGCCGTGATTCTGCCGGTCTGTTCGGAAAGACACGGCATCTCAGCCGAGTCGCGAAGCGCACCAAACATGGTCCTGATCCTGGCGGACGATCTGGGCTATGGCGACGTGCATTGCAACAACCCGCAACGCGGCAAGATCCCGACGCCGCACATCGACGCGCTGGCCGCGCAGGGAATGCGGTTCACGGACGGTCATTCGAGTTCCGGCGTATGTTCGCCGTCGCGTTACACGCTGCTGACGGGCCGTTATCATTGGCGGACGCGGCTGCAGTCGGGGATTGTGGGCGTCTTCGGAGCGCCGTTGATCGCGCCGGAGCGCGTGACCATCGCGAGCCTGTTGCAGCAGCAGGGGTACCGCACCGCTTGCGTCGGCAAGTGGCACTTGGGCTGGGACTGGCCGATTCCGCAAGAGCAGGCGGCGTTGTTCCGCGCCAAACCGCAGGCCGGTTCCGTGACGCCCCCCGAGGACCAGAAGGAACTGTGGAGCAAGGTCTTCGCGCAGCCGATCGCGGGCGGACCGACCACGCGCGGCTTCGGCAGCTACTTCGGCACCGACGTGCCCAACTGGCCGCCGTACTGCTTCATCGACAACGACCGCACGATCGGCATCCCGTCCGAGTTTTTGCCGGCCAGGTTGTTGGGGAACAATCAGGCCAGCCTGCCGGGGCCGGCGCTGCTGGACTGGAAACTCGAACCGATCCTGCCCGCGCTGGGCGACCGGGCTTGCGCCTTCATCGAGAGCTGCGCCAAGCAGACCGAGCCCTTCTTTCTGTACATGCCGCTGACGTCTCCTCACACGCCGCTGGCGGTGAACGACGCCTGGAAGGGCAAAAGTGGGTTGAACACGTATGCCGACTTGGTGATGGAGACGGACGCGGTAGTCGGCCGCGTGCTGGAGGCGCTCGAGCAGAGCGGTGTGGCCGGCAAGACGTTGGTCGTGTTCACCAGCGACAACGGATGCGCGCCGTACGTCGGCGCGGCCGAGTTGGAGAAGCTGGGCCACTTTCCGAGCGGTCCGCTGCGGGGCTACAAAGCGGACGCTTGGGAGGGCGGCCATCGCGTGCCGTTCGTCGTCCGCTGGCCGGGCGTGGTCCAGGCCGGCAGCGTGTGCGATCAACTGGTGCAGCACGCCGATCTGTTGGCGACCTGTGCGGAGATCGTCGGCGCGAAACTGCCCGAAACGGCGGGCGAAGACAGCGTGAGCCTGCTGCCGCTGCTATCCGGCGGCGGCAAACCGGTTCGCGACTCGGCGGTCAACTGCTCTGCGGGCGGCCTGCTCGCGATTCGCCGAGGGCCGTGGAAGCTGATTTTCGGCTCCGGTTCGGGAGGCTGGGGGCGAGGCCGCGACAGCCAACTCGGCCAGCTGTACAACTTGGACGAAGACCTCGGCGAAACGAAGAACCTGTTCGCGGAGAAACCCGACGTCGTCGCCGAACTGACGGCGTTGATGGACAAGGTTGTCAGCCAGGGCCGCAGCACGCCTGGGGCCGCGCAGTCCAACGACCTGCCCGTGAACTGGAAGCGGTTCATGCAGCCCGGCGGTCAGTCCAAGAAGCCGGCCAAGGCGAAAGCCAAGAGGAAGCCGGCGACTCCTTGAGATGACCGCATGCTCTGCGCCGAACAGCGAACAGCACCGGCCGCCTTAGGGGACGATCTCCAGCCAGCCCAGCGACGTGGGCACGTGGAAATCGGGCTCTTCGGTCTTGGGATCCACCCAGGCCATCCACGCTTCGATCGGCGGCGGACCGTCCAGGCGGCGGCCGCGATTGTGGATGCTGTCGCGCTGGACCACCGGCTGGCCGCTGCGGTCGTGGCTGAACTCGGCTCGGAACAGCCCGCAACGGATCTTGACACCCGGCCGCAACGCCGGAAATCCCAACGCCGCGAAACTGGCTAACGGAATGCGGCCTTCGACGGCGTAGCCCTTCTCCAGCGGCGAGCCCTTCGTCTCCAGTCCCGGCCAGTTCCATTTCGGGTCCAGCCGGCGATAGTAGGCGGCCCGATAGTCGAACGCCCGGCCGCGCGAATCGACTTCGACGCAATAGTAATCCTGCATCTGCTCGTCGCGGCAGAAGTACAACTCCGCCCGGTCCTCGAACACGGCGTCTTCTTCATCCCGCCATTGGTCCAGGACCACGATGTCCGCGTCTTCGATGCGGAACGTAAAGTACAGGAACTCCTGCGTACACAACGCCCGGAACTCCGTCGCCGGCGCGGGGACCTGCTTCCAGGGGAAGACGAAACGTTTCTCGACCTTGGCACCAGCCCAATCCGCCTCGTCCGCCCGGCCGTCCAGTTCGATCTTGGCTGAGGGCAGCCAGCGCGCGGGATACGTGTCGTCGCCCCGCGTGACGAACGGCCCCAAGTGCGCCGCAGGCAGCGGCTGGACCTTCGGGTGCCGCAGAATCGTCTTGTCGCCAAACTGAACTTCGTTCCAGGCGGGCGGATCAGCCGCCATCGCCAGCATGAACAACCACGCAATCGACATGGCCTTTCTCCTTTCGGCTAAAGCTCCCACCAGACCGGGCCCGGAGCCGGTCCCACACGTTTCCGCGCTCTACCGCCGGGCGGCGCATCGCCGGGCCAAGACCTTCCCGCGGCAGCGGCCGTGCGCGCGCCAGGGCAGAATCCGGCAGCGTGCCGGACCAGAGGCCGCGTAGGCGTAGGTGGGTGCGGGGGGCGGAAGAGGTGTCAACACGATGTTCCGGTACCAGACTTCGCTGCTGTGATCGGTCAACATGATGAGTCCCGAGCGGTTCTCGCCAAAGCCTTCCACGTTGCGGAACTTGCTCTCGGCGACTCGCCGGTACCATTGGCTGGTGCCCACGTCCGCCGAGACAATCCGGACGCCGTTCAGCCAGTGCTCGATGTGGTTGCCGCGTACCACGATGCGGCTCTGGTTAAACTCGCCGACCGGCTTCACTTGTTTGGCATCGCTGGGCTCGTACAACTCATACAACGACCCGGTCATCCCGCGGGGACTCAGCTTGTGGGCCGCGTCGTCGAGGATCTGGTACTCGCAGCCCAAGTACCGATCGCCGTACTTGCGCACGCGGTACTTCAGCCCGTTGTTGCCCTGGGGGGCGATGCGCCACTCGAATTCCAGCTCGAAATCGGTGTACTCCCGTTCGCTGAACAGATTCGCTCCGCTGCCCGGCCGGTCCTTCAAGTGCAGCGTGCCGTCCACGACTTCCCAATCTTCCTCGACCGGCTTGCCGTCCATCCGCGTCCAACCCCGCAGCGACGTGCCATCGAACAGGGCGATCGGCTGCTGCGCCGCCGCTCGCACTCCGGACAACAAAACGATCACCGTGGACAGGACGATCTGGCTGTGACTCATGAACCACCGCTCTTCGTGTAGTTGAAATCCGGACCGTTCTTTCTCGAACCGTGCCTACCGTTCGCTGCGTCCCTTGCCGTCCGTCGCCCAGCGCCCGCGGTAGGGCGGCTCGGGTCCGGCTTGGGCGATGATCGCTTTGCCGGACTCCTTGACCTCGGCGGCGGGGCCGAAATGGTTGTCGCGCCACGTGTGCCAGTCGCGCTGGCACTGGTTGAAGCGGACCAACTCGGCGGCCGTGTCGTAGATCACGTTCTGCTCGAACAGAAAACCCTTGCTGCCCTCGTCGATGAACATGCCGTTGTTCGGCGCGCCCTGCGCGTAGCGGCTGCGGCGCGAGTCGTGCAGGTGGTTGCCGCGGATCACCGTGCCGGGCTGGAAGCCCAGCGTGTAGATGCAGCCGCCGTCGCACAAGCGGTTCATCACGTCGTAGATGTGGTTGTATTCGATGGTGTTTTCCTTGCAGGGCGTCGGCTGCGGATTCCACTGCCAGCCCACGGAAACGCCGCTGTAGGGCAAACCGTGAACCAGGTTGTGGGCGATCACGGCTTGCTGGGCAAAGCCGACCCAGATGCCGACCCCGCCGTAGTACTCGACGCCACAGGCGTGGACGTGGTTGTTGGCGATGCGGTTGCGTTTGGGCACTTCGGCCTCGCCCCGCGGACCGCCCAGCATGATGCCGTTGCCGCTCACGTCGGTGACCTCGTTGCCTTGGATCAGGTTGTCATGGCAACTGGTGACCAGTTCCACGCCACAGCCGCCCAAGCGGGTCAAGACGCAGTCCTGGAGGCTGGACCGCTCGACGTAGTCCCAGCGGATTGCGGCCGGCACGCGGCCCCACGTTTCGGTCCAGGCTTTGCCCGTGGTGCAGTGGCAGGCTTGGATGCCAAGGTAGCCGCCGCGGGGCAGGCTCAAGCCCATGTGCTCGAAGCGCAGTCCGCGAAAATGCAGATTGCGGACCGGACGATCGGGCAGACCTTTGACCTCCACCAACCGCTCGATCACCGCTGCAATCACCTCGGCCCGTTGCATGTCCTCGCCGGGCAGCGGCCAGTAGCGGAGCGTGCCGGAAGGACGGTCCAGGTACCACTCGCCGGGCTGATCGAGTAGTTCGGAGGCGCTTTCAAAGTGGCACCAGCGGCCGGGGCCCGGACGGATGGCGTCATGGCCTTGGGCGTGCGGCGGGGCGAGCACGACGATGCCCGCGCCGTGGTCGATGCTCTGGACGGGCAAGCGGTTGATCTCCCAATTGCCGGCCACCATAACTTCGATGTCGGACGGATTGGACCAGGCGCCCAACAACCCCGGCGGCAAAGTCAGGGTGTAGCGGGACAGGTCCGCGGCCAGATCCGCGCCCTTCAGTTGCCAGCTGGGGTTCTCGGCGTCCACGTTCGGCGTCCGCGCCCTCACGGCCCGGCGGCCGTTGACGAACAGGTGCCGGAAGTACCACTGGCCTTCCCGGACACCGGGCACGGGAGCGGTCCAGACTTCGCCGTCGCCGCGTTTCCATCCGCTGATCGGCCGTCCGCCGCTGATGACCACCGTCTCGCCGGGCTGGGCGGCATAGGTCACCGGGAATTTCTCATCGCTCGAGTCCTGCGGCCCGAACGCCAAGGGTTCGTTCAGCCGGTGCGTTCCCTCGCGGAGATAGACGTTCACGGGGGACTTCAGCCCGGCGGCAATCAGCGGCCGCACGGCGTCGCGGGCCTTGGCAATCGTCGCGAACGGTTTTTCGCGGCTGCCAGGACTGGCATCGCTGCCGCCGGGGGCGACAAAGAAGTCGACCGTGAGCGGGGCGCCCGCGAACGTCGCCGAGGCAGAAGTCAGAAGCAGGACCGAGGCGAGGAATGTACGCATGGCGAGTCTCCTGTGTTGGTGACCCTGGAGCAATTCAGGGGCGAGTCACTTCAGCACCTTAGCACGCCGCACACCAGCCGCCAACCGTCGCGACGGGTCCAGCCAGCAAAATTCTGCCAGAATTCCACCGCGTTGGGATGCAGTAGCCGATTGGCGAACATCAGTCCGATGTCCGCCCGCCGAGACGAAAATCCGGAACGTGGATTTCAGGCCTCAAACGGATTCAGCAGCCGCACGCCCGCGTGGCGAAAGTCGGCGACGTTGCGGGTGACAACGGCTAAGTTGCGTGCGAGCGCTGTCGCAGCGATCAGGCTGTCTTTGACGGACATGGCCAAGCCCCTTTTCTTAAGACCCGCCAACAGCCGCGCCCACGCGGCGGCAGACTCGGCATCGAAATCCAGCACTCGCAGATGTCGCACGCCCTGTGCGAACCACGCTTGCAGCCTCTTCCGCCGCCGACCAACAGGCAGCAACAGGATGCCATACTCCAATTCGCCCAGCACAATCGGGTTCACTACGAGTTCCGCCTCGTTGTCGCGCAACCACTCGACGACCCGATTGTCCGGGATCGGCTTTGTCGGTTCGCTTAGCACGTTGGCGTCAACGAGAAACTTCACAGCGTATCCGTGGATTGTGACGGGATTGGCTCAAACCAATCTTTTTCGGGACAGGCCAGCAGCCAGTCAACCATGCCCTTGTTCTCTTGATCGGCTCTCCGTTTCAGCAGATACTGCCCCGTTTCCAGCCGTTTGATGTCGAACTGCTGCCCAGGCAGGATGCGATCCTGCTGCCGCAGTTCCGCAGGCAGTGCGATCTGGCCTCTGCTGGAAACAACTGTGTTCATAAGTCTAGGATAGCGTCTGACGCGACGTGCGGCAATCTCCTTGGCACAGATGGTGCAAGAAGTCCACGGTCGCGCAGAGGGCCCTAGGCACTTTAGCGCCGTCCCAAGATGCGGTTCATGTTCTTCTTGTAAAACTCGACCCCCGGCTGGCCGTAGGGGTTGATGCCGATCAAGCGGCCTTCGACCACCGTGGCCAGCATCAGCATCTGGAACAACTGGCCCAGGCAGAATTCGTTGACCTGCGGCAAGTGCAGATCGGCCGTCGGCCGGCCGTCGCTGTGGTAGGCCTCGTTGGTTCCCTGAATGGCCGCCGCCATGATGTCGGGCAACGTCTTGTCGGCCAGGTCGTTCAGCGAGTCCTGGTCCAGGTCGCTGTGACCCACGGCCAGCGGATCGCAACGCCAGCTGTCCACGATCAGGTTCGTGAACAGCTTGTCGGGCCGGCCCTGCTGGTGCTGCTGAGCCCGGGAGTGCAGGTCGCGGGTGTTCACCGTGGTGAGCGGCGTGGCGCCCAGGTACTTCTGGCCCGGACGTTCCTTGCCCAGGCTTTCGGCCAGCAGCTGGTCGTACCACAAGCCGACGGATTCCAGCGCTTTGGACCAGACGTTCAGCACGCGGATGGTGGCCCCGCGCTTGTCTTCCAGCAGATGGCCGACGCCGACGTAGTCCAGCACAGCGTTCTCGCCGGGCGGCGCGGTGCGGAAGTGTTCGTTCATGGCCGCCGCGCCCTCCAGCAGCGTGACGACGTTCAGTCCCAGGATGGCGGCCGGCAGCAGGCCGACGGCCGACAGGACGGAGAAGCGTCCGCCAACTCCCTCCGGCACGCGGAAGATATCCGGGCAGCCGAGGGCCTTGACCAAATTGAACAGCTTGCCGCTGGTCCCCGTGACGGGCGCGACCAACTGGGCGAGTTTTCCCGCGTCGCCGCCGACCGACTGCTTCAACGCGGCCAGGTACTGGCGGAAAGCGACGGCCGTCTCCAGCGTGGTGCCGCTCTTGCTGATCACGACGATCGCCCAGCGGTCCTCGACCTTGTCCGCCGGCCGGCCGCCGCCCAGCAGCTTGAGCAGCCCTTGCGAAGCATCGTTGTCGACGTTGTTCCCCTCGAAGTACATCCGTGGGCGGCTGCCGCGTTCGCCCCGCGACAGCTCGTTGAAATACGGATCGCAGCAGGCTTCCATCAAGGCTCGAGCGCCCATGTACGACCCACCGATGCCCAGCACCACCACGCGGTCCACGGCGTTCTGCAGCCGCCGGGCGGTGGTCAGAATCTGTCCCAATTCGCTGTTCGGCTGGTCGGCCTGGTACTCGGCCAAAATCTTCTCGGGCAGTTCCAGGAACGCGGCGTCCAGCGGGTTCTTTTCCTTGGGGACGACTCCCTCTGCCAGCAGCCGCAAGTCCTCGTCCAGAACTTCGCGCCGGGCGGCCTCCAGACGCGGGGCCAGGGCCTGCACTTCTTCGCGGGAAATGCCCGTTTCGTCAAGGAACACGCCGGTGGGATCGTAGGTCACCAAGTTGGTTTTCTTCGTGCTCATGGGAATTCGCTTTTCCAGTTCTCCGTGCTTCAGATGGCGGAAATCCGACGCGTTTGAGGATATCGCGCCGGCGGCCCGTACGCCAGCGGCACAGGCCGTGAAAATCGCATGAATCAGCGGCCGGGGCGCTTGCCGAACGGGCGATTTTCTTGACAATCTACCCAGCAATTGGGATTCGTTTAACCGCGACCCAACGGGGAGCGCGTGGAGTGTCGGCTGGCTGGATGCGTCACATGCTCCCCGTTGGGGCGCGGTTAAACGATCGAGGGCACCTACCGCGGTTCGATCCACGTTTCGAGAAGTAAGGAACGCAAAACGATGGACATCCACGATTTGACTCGTGAATTGAAGATCAAGAACGACTCTAAGATTGTCATGCTGGTGGCCGATGGCTTGGGCGGACTGCCCAGGCAGGCGGGCGGCAAGACGGAGTTGGAGACGGCCCGGACGCCGAACCTGGACGCGCTGGCCGCGCGGGGCGTGTTGGGCTCTGCCATCCCCATCGTGCCCGGCATCGCGCCCGGCAGCGGGCCGGGGCACCTGGCCCTGTTTGGCTACGACCCGCTCAAGTACGTCATCGGCCGTGGCGCCCTGGAGGCGACCGGCATCGGGTTCGAACTCCAGGATGGCGACGTGGCGATCCGCTGCAATTTCTGCACGATCGACGCGGCGGGCAAAATCACCGACCGGCGGGCCGGACGGATTTCGACCGAGGAGAGCGGGCCGCTGGCGATCAGTCTGCGGCAGATCAAGATTCCCGGCGTCGAGGTGTTCGTCGAGCCGGTCAAGGAGCACCGCTTCGTGGTCGTGTTCCGCGGACCCGGGTTGGGTGACCGCGTCAAGGATACCGATCCGCAAGCCACAGGCGTGCCGCCGCTGGATCCGGTCGCCGAGGACGCGGCCAGCCAGAAGACGGCAGAAGTGGCCAAGGCGTTCCTGACGCAGGCGAAACAAATCCTGGCCAGCCAGCCGAAGGCCAATTTCCATACCATGCGCGGTTTTGCCGGCAAACCCAGACTGCCGTCCTACCAGGAAGTGTACGGACTGCGGGCCGCGGCCATCGCCGTCTACCCGATGTACAAGGGCCTGGCACGCCTGGTCGGCATGGACATCGTGGGCCAAGCGCAGACGCTGACCGATCAGATGGACCTCTTGGAACAGCACTGGAAGAATTACGACTTCTTCTTCCTGCATTTCAAGTACACCGACAGCCGGGGCGAGGACGGCGATTTTGACGCCAAAGTCCAGAAAATCGAGGAGTTGGACGCGGCGGTCCCGCGGATCAGTTCGCTGCAGCCCACGGTGCTGATCGTCACCGGCGACCACAGCACGCCCGCCTACCTGAAGAGCCACAGCTGGCATTCGGTGCCCACGCTGCTGGTCTCCGACTGCTGTCGGCCGGACGCGGAAACCCAGTTCGGCGAGTGCAACTGTGTCCGCGGCGGACTGGGGCAGTTCGAGGCCAAGTACCTGATGACGCTAGCCCTGTCCAACGCCGGCCGGCTGGGCAAGTACGGGGCCTAGACACGTCACCCGCGGAGCACCAGTCGTCGCTGTTCGGCGCAGGTCTCCCGACCTCGCCGAAACCGCCGACCGCAGGTCTCACCCGCGGAGCACCAGTCGTCGGCAGATGGCGACGATCGCGGGTTCGTCCTTCAGGTGCCGCGTCTCGATGCCTTGGGACAGGAGCGGGCCGGAGGCCAGCGCAAAGTCGTATTCCTCGAACAGGTTCAGCACGGCGGTCACGGCGAACCCGCGGCGTTTCAGATTGCCCAGGGCCACGGCGTGCTCTTCCGTGACCGACGCCAGGATGGCCACCACGGTGGCGTCGCGAGGCATGCGGCTGGCGGTCTCGCCGATCAACTGCGCCAGATTGAGTCCGTCGGTCAGTTCGATGCGGGCCAGGGTCTCGAAGATCCGCATCACCTGGTCCGGCCCGCGGCGGGTTTCCACGACCACCGGCCGCAGGCGGTCGCTGGTCTCGGCCATGCTGGCCGCTTGCCGCGCCGCATCCCGCGTGCGGATGTCGTAATCCCAGCCCTCCTGGCGAATCCGGTCCGCCGCGTCGCGGCCGTTGGTCACCAGGCCCACTTGCTGGCCCATCTCGTAGACCGCGTTGGCCAACGAGGCGGCGGCCGTGACCGCCAGCTCGCTGCGCATCGGCTCGTGCCGCGGGTCGTGCGAAGCCGCGTGGAAATCCAGCAGGATCGTGGCGCCGGCCACGGTCGAGGGTTCGTAGACCTTGCAGTGCAGCCGCGCGGTCCGCGCCGTGGCCTTCCAATGCACGCGGCTCAGCGGATCGCCCACCTGGTACTGACGCACGCCCGCGATCCGCGTCGGGTCTTCGTACAGCCGGTACGACATCCGCACTTCGCCGATCGGCCGCCGCGAGGCAACGTCATAGCCCTCCAACGGCATGACCTTGGGATAGACCAGCAGGAAATGCGGATCGGTGACCACGCGGTACCGGCGGTGCAGACCAAACAGGTCGCCCGTCTCCATGATCAGCGGGCCCAACTGGTAGTAGCCCCGGCGATTGCAGCGAAGTTGGTACAGCAGGTTCTTGGCCCCGCCGGAGCGCAGCATGGACAGCTTCACCCGGCGGCCATCGACGCCCAGATTCGGCGGATCGTGGATCAGCGCCTGACGCGGCAGCAGATCCTCCAACAAGAGCCAGGGAACGGGAAGCCGTCCCGAGTTCGTGACGGTCACGACCACGGCGACCGTCTCGCCGATATTGGCCGTCAGCCGGTTGCACTCCCGCTGGGCGGAGAGACTTTCGGCCCAGCTGTGCGTCAAGTAGCGGCTGACCAGCAGGATGCCGAGCAACACGTACATGGCGTACGCCAGCAAGCCGAAATCCAGGATCAAGGCAAGCAGCAGCAGGAGTATCGCGCCCACCAGCCAGTTCATGCTGAAATCGCCATACCTCACCACGAGACGCCAACGCTATCCGCTCGCCGAGATTCTACCATCAACCCAAGCTCGACAGAATGGGACGGCAGAGTCGGACGCCTCAGAACAGAAGCTTCGCCGTCATCGAACCAGCGATTCCGTTGCTTGCTGTCAGCGGCAGATCATGTAAAATCCGCGCAGGCCATCCGGTTCGCTCGGTCCGACACTGCATCAGGAGAGACGATCATGGACAAACGAATCCCGCGGCGAAGTTTTCTGGGTTGGGCCGCAGCCGGCGCAGCAGGGCTGACGATTCTCGGCAACAGCCGCTCGGCACGGGCTTACTACGCCAACGAGAAGCTCGGCGTCGCCCTGGTCGGCGTGAGCGGGCGCGGCAGCTGGTTTGTGGAGACCGCGCCCCGCATCGGCACCGAGGTGGTCGCCCTGTGCGACGTGAATCAGCGGCGTGCCGCCGAGGCGTTCAAGAAGTTCCCCGGCGTGCCCCAGTTCCAGGACTTCCGCAAGATGCTGGCCGAGCGGGACAAGCAGATCGACGCGGTGTTCGTGGCCACGCCCGACAACACCCACGCCGTGATCTCCGCCGCGGCCATGCGGGCCGGCAAGCACGTGTACTGCGAGAAGCCGCTGACGCACGACGTGGCCGAGGCCCGCGCCTTGCGCGAGATCGCCAAACAGCAGGGCGTCGTCACGCAGATGGGCAACCAGGGGACCGCGACCGAGGCCTTTCGCCGGGCCGTGGAGTTGATCCAGGCCGGCTCGCTGGGCACGATCCAGGAAATCCACGTCTGGGACGGGGGCGGCAGCGGCCCCCGCCAGCCGCCGGAAGGAAGCGAGCCTGTGCCCGAGGGGTTGAACTGGGACCTGTGGCTCGGCCCCGCCGCCGACCGGCCCTTTCATTCCCGCTGGTACCAATGGCACGGCTGGCGAGACTTCGCCACGGGCAACGCGGGGAACTGGGGCCCGCACAGCGGCAATCTGCCTTTCAAGGCGTTCCAGATCGATTCGCTGTGGTACGCCGATCCGGCTGCCAAGCCGCGGATTCGCGTCCATGTCGAGATGTCGGAGACCGAGCGGTACGGATTCCCCCGCTGGGCCTCGCTCCGCTACGAAGTCCCGGCCCGCGGCGACCTGCCGCCGATCGAGTTCAACCACTACTACGGCGCGCCGGAAGGCCGCAAGCGGATCGAGCAGCACCTCGGCCGCCAACTCGACTGGGGCGACGCCGGCGAGCGCAAGTGGAAGGAACACGGCGGCTGCCTGATCGTCGGCACGGAGGGCATGCTCAAGTCCACCGAACACAACTCGTCGTTCACCCTGCTGCCCGAGGAGAAATTCAAGGACTTCCAAGGCCCGCCGCACACGCTGCCCCGGTCCGGGAGCCACGAGCGCGAGTTCACGGCAGCCTGCCAGGGCGGGCCGAAGACCATGTCGAACTTCGACTACGCGGGACCACTGGTCGAGTTTCTTCTGCTGGCCAACGTCGCCACCCAGTTCGACCAGACGCTGGAGTTCGACCCGCTGGCCTGTAAGATCGTCAACCACCCCGAAGCCGACGCCGCGCTGCGGCGCGAGTACCGCCAGGGCTGGTCGCTGTGAAGATGCTGGTTGGAGGGCCACGCCCGGCGAGTCTCACCATTTGGGACGGCCGGCCCCGCACCGATCGCCGCGCCGCGGCAGGTCGTACGAGGCCAGGCTTCGTCCGCACTGCAGGCACGGCTGACAAAGTGAGCCGTGCCACACCGAGCAGGGCCACGCCCGTCACACCGAGGAGGGCCACGCCCGTCACACCGAGGAGGGCCACGCCCGACACATTCACCCCTCTTTACGGCTGAAAAGGCCCTCTTGCAGGAACTCGCACCGGTATGCTTTCTTTCCTACGAAATTGCGGTATCTTGGGAGAAAGCAAGCGCGCAGAACGGTACATACCGTTTTGCGTTTGGACGTTCCTCGGCAGCGTGACTGATTTTGCCGGTTTTCTTGCACGAAGGGATACAAGATGAACCAGCGTCCTCAATTCTCACTTTCGTTGGCTCTTTGTCTTCTCGCCGTTGCAGGCTGCTCGCGATCTCCGACGGACCGATTCAAACGCTTCTCGGACGAAGTCCGCTCCGAGCTATATTGGGAAGTGAAGGAGACATTCGGCGCGAATTCCTATCTCGATAGGTTTGACTATGACGTGACAACCACGAATTCGACGGTAACGCCGTTCATGGGAGAGATCTCATTTCACGTAATTGAGCCACGAAGCTGTCCAATTGACACGGCGGCGCGAGCATCATACCGATTCCAAGAAGGCTCCTGGTGCTTCGTGGACATTGACGTCACCGTGAAGATAGCGCCGCCTCTCAACGACACAGAGTCTGAGGGGCGAAAAAAGTCTTTATACGAGTGTTTTTTGGGGAAGGTAGGGGACTTTGAACCTATTGGGAAGCGGCTGAGAGGCTGCTCCAAGTTCTAGCTCGCCCAATCGGAGGCGCCTGTCCTGCCAAGGGTCCGCGCGCCGTTCCCTCGGACGTGGAAGGACCCACCGGGGTGCCGCCGTTTAGGCGGGTGTACCCGGGGAATACAGAATCCCCGAGCGTCCCCCCCCAACGAAAATCTCTGAAAAACGCGCATCGCGGCAGGTCGGTCAACTCGCGTCGCCGCGTCCAGAAAGTCGGCCCCCCCCTAGGTGAGTCCCCCCTTCA
>CAYUFW010000214.1:0-14791 GCA_964443915.1 uncultured Pirellulaceae bacterium | reverse complement strand
TACTTTCAATGAGCTAGCTCTGCTAGCATTTCGCAGCCTTGTGATCGAGGCCGTCGGCATTTGGCTCAGCGCTTCCGAGATACCGCAACGCAGCGGCAACGACGCTGCGGTCATCAGGCAACTGCTCGATCGCGTCGCCAAATTGGAGGCGCGCGTCGCCCAACTCGAAGGGCGTCAACCGCAGATCGTGCCCTACTCACAACCAGCCCAGAGCTTGCCGAAGGATTGGCAACGGGGGGAAATCAACGGACTGACGTTCTACATCGTGCCGCTCGCTTCCTCGCAATCGGGACAGCGGAATCAAGTCAAAGGAACGCCGTGAGAGCGGCCTCTCTTCAACTCGGGCAGGGTTCGCAGTTCAGAAAACCCGCACGGATGGCAGAGCCAGAGCACGGATGAACCGCCGCTGCTCCGGCACTGGCGGCATCCAGGCCTGTTCAAATCTAGCGGCCCGCGGCCGGATTCGGTTCCGGCAACTGAGCGCCGATCGCGTCCCGCCAGGATGCCAGCCATCGGCGCAGCTGCACAGCTTCTTCAGGCTGCCTCTCCGCCAGGTTTTCGCTTTCGGAAAGATCCGTCCGCACGTTGAACAGTGCGACCGGACCGTGCTCGAAGTACTCCAGGAGTCTCCTCGTACTTGCAGACGGGGTGCGATCGCCAAGCTGCCACGCGGACAGGCTCCCCTCACGCAGAAAAAAGAGCACGGCAACTTGCGCGAAGTATCGGACCATGACCTTCGTCCCGCATGCCGGCTAGGCCTTCGGCTGATCGCCGCCCTTGGCAGGTTCCGGCGCTGGTGCTGCGGGCTTCTCGACTTTGGCCTCCTCCGGCGGCTTGGCGGGTTCCGGCTCGGCGGCTTCCGGCTTGGCGGGTTCGGCCGGAGCTTTCGCCTCGGGCTGGGGTGCAGGCTGGGCAGGCTCCGCCTTCGCCGGGGGTGGGCTGGGTGGGGCCTTCGGCTTGGCAGGTTCCTTCGCCGCGGCTGGTTTCGGCGCCGGCTCAGCGGGCTTCGGTGGCTCCGGCTTGGCGGCTGGCTTCTCCGCGGGCTTGGCAGGCTCGGCCGGTTGCTTCTCGGCGGCAGGTGCCGCGGGTTGGGGTTCGGGCTTCGCGGGCTCTTTTGCCGAAGCAGGCTGCGGCTGGGCGGCGGGTTTGGCCGCCGGCTTGACATCCGATGGCGAAGTTATTTCCTTGGCAGGGGCTGGCGGCTTCGAGGCCTTCGCCGCCGGGGCCTTCGGCTGCGGCGCTTTGGGCTCTGCCGCTTCGCGCACCGCCGGAGCCTCTGCGGGGGCTTCAACAGTTGGAGCCGGCATTTCGGCTTCGCCCTTCACGGCCGGCTGCTTGACCGGTGCATAACACGGGCTCTCGACCGTCAGACGCAGACACGGGCGACAACACCGCGCCGCTCGTCGCGCCTTCAAAACACCAAGCAAGCGGCACGCCATTGCCGATTCGCTGGAGAACAACACGACTGCTGTCCACAGCAGCATCAAGGTCGCCAGTCTGGAAACCGTCGTACGCATCGCAATCGCCTCCCAACTCGTTGGACTTGGTTCGACAACCACTTCCCACAAACGTTCGGCAGATATTCTATCTTGTCTATTTTTCCCACGCAACCAGCCGTTCGCACGTGTGCGGGCGGAATTCTCGCCAAATAGGAGCCCAGGCGACGAGGCTGGTGCCTGACTACGGACGATGGCCCGGCAACCGTTTGGCGTCAGGAGCGTTTGCCGGTTTCACTTCGAGGCACCCGCCGCACGCAGTTTCCGGACTTCTTCTTTCGCCGCCTGTTGCGACTCGGCCGACAGGCGGTCCAACGGGACCTGGACACGTTGTCCGTCGGCACGCACGACAAAGACGATCGGAATCGAGTTGCCCTCGTGCTGATAGCGGGAGACCCACTTGCCCCATTCCGAGCCGTTGGTTTCGATCTTCAGCGGGATGAACCATCCCGCGTAGCGCGCCAGCGACTGGTCTCTCTGCAATCGCTCCAGCAGCGCCACACAGGGCGGTCACGTCTTGTTTCCGGCCATGGCGAAGATTGGACGGCCGGTCGTCTGCGAAGTCTGGATCGCTTCGTCGATCGACTGCAGTTGCGCGCGGAGCGCCGACGCCAGACTGAAGAACGCGCCGCACGAGATCACGACGGGAAGCACGGAATACCGGATCATGGGGCTCTTCTCCTGCAACAAATGCGTTACGATACTGCCTGGAGAGCGAAGGCACTCCGTAGCAGGGCTCTCCGAGCCGTGCCGCGTAATCTGCGCCGCACAGCTCGGAGAGCCTTGCTACGGGGTTGGGCCGTCGGCATGTATTCTACGCGGCGAAGGGACTCTTGTCCTGAAGTTTTTTGAGTTATGTCGGTCCAAATCGCGGAATTTGCGCTGCAGTCGGAGCGCGACGTCCGGGCTGCGGTCCAGCGGGCGCGGCTGCTGGGCGTGTTGGCCGGTTTGCCGGAACGGCAGCGGGCGGCGTTCGGCAAGGCCGTCCGCAAGGTGGTCGAACAGGCGGTCCTGGGCGGCGGCCAGATTGCGTTCGGGATCGGGACCCGAGACGAAGTCGGCGCCGTCAGCGCCGCCGTCCGCATTCGACCTGCCGGCGAAGACCGCGCCGCGCGGGGGGAGTTGGTGCAAAAGCCCCTGCCGGGCCTGGACACGGACTGGCGACGCGAAGTCGAATCGCTGGTCAGCCGCGTCGAGTACCAAGGCGAGTTCCCGGCGGATGTGGTCGTGCGGCTGGAACAGAATCTGCCCGCCGGCGCCACGCCGCTGGTGGAAGGCGAATTGCCGGAATGGCGCGCGGCGTTGGAGACGGGTTCGGCTCAGTATGCCCTGGAGACCGGCCAGCGTCGAATTCGTCTGCTGACGGAAAACTTGCTGGCCACGCAGCGCCGCGATGCCGACCTGGAACGCGAACTGCAAGAACTAAGGGCGTTGAACGAAACGCTGGAGCTGCTCGCCCTGGTAGCCAGCAAGACCGACAACGGCGTGTTGATCCTGGATGCTCACGGAACCGTGGAATGGGTCAACGACAGCTTCTCCCGAATGGCCGGAATCAGCCCCGATGCGATGCGGAGCCGGCCGCTGGCGGCCATGTTGTTTGACGACGACGCCGAGGAGGATTCTCGTCGCCAGTTCCAGCGGTTCCTGGAAGCCGGCCACGGCCTCAGCCAGGAAATCCAGCAACGCCGCGCCGATGGACAGCCCTATTGGCTGTCGATCGGCGTCACGCCGGTGTTCGACGAAGAAGGCGGCATCACGCACTGGGTGGGCATCGCCCACGACGTCACCCGGCGGCGCGAGGAGCAGCAAGCCTTGGAACAAGCCAAAGAGGCGGCCGAGGCAGCCAGCCGCGCCAAGGGCGAATTCCTGGCGAACGTCAGCCACGAGATCCGCACGCCCATGAACGTGATCATCGGCATGACCGAGTTGACGCTGGGCACGCGTTTGACGCCGGAGCAGCGCGAGTACCTGAGCGCGGTCAAGAACTCCGCCGACGCCTTGTTGCGGCTGCTGAACGACGTGCTGGATCTGTCCAAGATCGAAGCCGGCAAGCTGCAGATCGAGGCCGTGCCGTTTTCGCTGCCGGAACTGGTCCAGGAAGTGGTCAAGTTGTGGGAGCCCGCCGCACGCCAGAAAAAACTGCGGCTGGCCGGGCAAGTGGCCGCCGACTTGCCGCCGATCGTCGTCGGCGATCCCATCCGTCTGCGGCAGATCCTGTTCAACCTGGTCGACAACGCCATCAAGTTCACGGAGCAGGGCGAAGTCGTCGTGGCGGTCGCGTTGGACTCCTTGACGGGCGACGAGGCCCGCGTTCACTTCGCCGTCCGCGACACGGGCATTGGCATTCCGGAAGACAAGCGGGCCAGCATCTTCGAGGCGTTCTCGCAAGCCGACACGTCGACCAGCAGGCGATATGGCGGGACCGGACTCGGACTGGCGATCTCGGCCCAATTGGTTTCTTTGCTGGAGGGCCGGCTGTGGGTGGAGAGCCAAGTCGGCAGCGGCAGCACGTTCCACTTCTGCTTGTCCATGACGGTCCCCGCGGCCGTGCCCGCGGACGAGAGCAAGCCGAGCCGCCGCCGCGGACCGCTGCGCGCCAAGGACCGCTTGCGCGTACTCGTGGCCGACGACAATCCGGCCAATCGCCTGCTGGCCGCGCGAATCCTCGAAAAACGCGGCCACGCCGTGTGCCAGGCGGCCGATGGACGTCCAGATGCCGGAAATGGACGGCCTGCAGGCCACACGGGAAATCCGCGCCCTGGAAAAAACGACGCAATCGCACCTGCCAATCATCGCCCTGACCGCCTCGGCCATGAGCGGCGACCGGGAACGCTGCCTGGCGGCAGGCATGGACGGCTACATCTCCAAGCCGATCAACGCCCAGGAACTGCTGACGCTCGTCGAGGCCCTGGGCTCGCAGACGCGGCTCGCCAAGCTGTCGGACCAGCGTTTGCCGGAACCCGGCGTCCATTTCGACTTCCGCACGGCCCTGGCGCGGCTGGAAGGCGACGTGGAGATATTCAAGGAGCAAGTCGTCTTCTTCCTGCGCGACGCTCCGGGCCTGCTGGCCGGGCTTCAAGAAGCCCTGGCGGCCGGCGACGCCGACCGCCTGCGCACGACCGCCCACCGGCTGAAAGGCCTAGCCGCCGCCTTCGACGCCCAGTCCGTCACCGAACGGGCGTTCGACTTGGAACAACGTGGCCAGCGCCGAGACCTGCACGAGGCCACCGTGGTCCTGAAGCAACTGGAAGAAGCTTTGAACCAGTTGACCGCGGCCCTGATCGGCTATCTGGAACTGTCGCCGTCCGCGTCCGCCAACGGTGTTTGACGACGGGGCATAGGGGACGCACCTCGTGTGCTTGAGAGGAGGCGGTTTCTCACCTGCCGTTGCAGTCCCAGCGGATGATGTGATTCCAGCCGAGCGGTCCCGGTTGAGGCGTCTCTGCCTGCGCCGCTTCGACCCGTTCTTGGGAGGCCCCTTGACCCAAGATTCCGGGACTGAATCTGCGGTTACCTGGACGGCTCGCCGTCCGGGTCGACCAGCGGATCCTGCCCCGTTTCGTCACCACCCACGACGACCCGGTCGATGGCGATGCCCAGCTGGCGGAGCTTGGTGCGCAGCGTGGTCCGCGTGACGCCCAGGATGCGGGCCGCTTCCAGCTGGTTGCCCCCGGTGCGGCGCAGGACGCGGGTGATCAACTCGGTTTCCATGCGGGCCAGAGCCTGGTCGTACAGATCCTCGACGCCCGCCGTCATCCGTTCGTTGACGAACCGCTCCCAGTATTCGGCCCCCGCATCCTCGCTGGGACAGCTCAGCAACGCCGAGGATGAGCCGCCTCGCACGATGTCCGGCAGGAAGTCGGCCAGCAACACAGGGCCGGTCGTCTGCAGCACCGACTGCCGCACGACGCTCTGCAACTCCCGCACGTTGCCGGGCCAGGCGTAGCGCCGCAGCATGTCCAAGGCGGCGGGCGAGACCCCGCGGACTTCCTTTTTCAGGTCCCGGTTGGCCCGCAGCAGGAAATAGTCGATGAGCAGCGGCAAGTCCTCGCCCCGCTCCCGCAACGGAGGCAGTTGGATCGTGAAGCCGTTCAGGCGGTAGTACAGATCGGCGCGGAAGTGATTGCGGGCCACCATCCGCTCCAGGTCGCGGTTGGTGGCGGCGATCACGCGGACGTCGGCGGCGATCGTCTCGTTGCCCCCGACGCGCTCGAAACGCTGCTCCTGCAGGACCCGCAAGATCTTGCTCTGCAGCGCCGGGGACATGTCGCCGATCTCGTCCAGAAACAGCGTGCCGCGATGGCACTGCTCGAACTTGCCGATCCGCCGCCGGTCCGCGCCGGTGAACGCCCCGCGTTCGTACCCGAACAGTTCGCTTTCCAGCAGCGGTTCCGGAATGGCGGCGCTGTTGACTTCCATGAACGGCCCGGCCGCGCGGTGACTGTGGTGATACAGCGCGCGGGCGACCAATTCCTTGCCGGTCCCGCTCTCGCCGCGGATCAGCACCGTGACGTTTTGCGAAGCGACGCGGCCGATGGCCTTGTACACCAGTTGCATCGCCGGACAGCGGCCGACCAGCGCGTCGCCTTCCGCGGGTAGCGAAGCGGATGTGTCCGGCAGGGCGACGGGCTGCCGC
The DNA here is from genome assembly GCA_964443915.1 of uncultured Pirellulaceae bacterium. Taxonomy (GTDB): domain Bacteria; phylum Planctomycetota; class Planctomycetia; order Pirellulales; family Pirellulaceae; genus Anammoximicrobium. The sequence continues at coordinate 8,659 of CAYUFW010000214.1, read as the reverse complement.
GTCCAGCGGCGGATCTCCAGCGCTTGGTCCACCAGTTTGCGGACCTCGGCAAAGTCCAGCGGCTTGAGCAGATAATCCAGCGCTCCCAGCTTCATCGCCTCAATGGCGGTGTCGCTGTTGCCCGAGGCGGTCATGAAGATGACGGGAAGCCGCGGATCGATTTCCTTCAAGGCCTGAAACGCCAGCAGGCCCGTTTGATCGGGCAAGACCAAGTCCAAGATGGCCACGTCCGGACGCGTTTCGGCGACCAGACGACGGGCCTCGGCCGCGTTGGCTGCGGTCAGCACCTCGATGCCCACCTTGTCGAACATCCGCCGGAACAGGTGGAGTACCGTGGGTTCGTCGTCTACCACCAACAGCGACGGCATCCGTCCAGCCTCACTCTCCCACCGCGACCAGCGCCGCGCGCTGGCCCAGGTCGTCATGTCGCCGCTGGTGGCCGGACAGAGCCCGCTGGAAGCGGTGGAACCGGGATTCGACGTCGTCCCAGGTGGAGGCGGGACGAACGGAAGAACCGGCCAACTCGCCGATCTCTTCCAACAAGTTCAGCAGGCGCGGATGCTCGTCGTGCAGGCATTCCACCTCGTCCCGGAGTTCCGGTTGCGTCTCCAGAAGGTCCACCAACGCCCCGTCGGTTTCCTCCAGGAAGAACAGCGTCTGCAGCCGGCCGCAAAGATCGGTCACCCGATCCGGGACCGCGTCCGTGGGTACTGCCGTCCAGTTCCACGACGAATCCGCATCGGCGTCGGCGATGTCTTCGAGCAGTTCAGCCAACTGATTCAACAGCCGCTGCACCTGGTCCCGCTGGAAATGCAGCTCCCCGCGTTTTGTGGTTACCGTGCTCACCATGACCTACAGCCCTTTCGTCTGGTGTCTCGAAACGTTCCACCGACGCCACGGACAAACGCCTGGGCGAGCCGCAACGGAAGCCGTACCTAAGAAGTGATTCTGTCTAAGCGTGTCCGCAACTGTTATGGTGCGGAACTTCCTTAAGAAAGTCAAGTCATTCTCGCTCTTTTCATTCCAAATCGCTGTGCGCAAGTTCCATGTCGACCAACGAGTTGCGGTCACTTTGTCCGAAGTCTCACGAGTTCGGCTGCAGATCAGCGATTTCCGGCGGATCGCACGAAGCGAGTGTGTCCTCGGGGACGAACGCGGCTTGTGAGCGGAACGGCGCTAGCCGCCGACGGTCGTCGCAACCGACTGCTGGCGCCGTCCCGCTCACGTAGCGCCCCGGACTTTGACGCTTCACGACGCACTACGGCTCGTCGTCCGAGTCGGAATCGTCCGCCGAGTCTTTCGCGTCGGGGCCAGGTTTCAGGGGCAGGGTCCAAAGATAGATGAAGTGCTCCACGGCGTCCTGTTTGGAGGTCATCGTGATCGTCTTATCCGGCGGGTAGCCTTCGATGGAGTAATCGTGAGCAACGATCCGCGTGCCCGGCTTCATTTTCTGCAACTGCGGCACCAGCTTCTTGTTCATCCAGGGCAGCAGGTAGCTCGTCACCACGGTGGCTTCGCTGAAATCCACTGTGAAGATGTCCTTCCGCTCGATGCGGACCAGCTTTTCCACTCCGTTGCGTTTGATGTTCTCCAGCGATTCCCGGATCCGCACCGGGTTCAAGTCGAAGCCGATCGCTTTACAGCCGTACTTCTTCGCCGCCATGACGCAAATGCGTCCGTCGCCGCAGCCGGGATCGTACAGGATGTCATCCTTCTTGACCTGGGCCACTTCCAGCATCTTGGCGACCACGTCGTGTGGGCTGCCGACATAAACCACGTCGGGCGTCCGAGCTTCGGTGGTGTCCTGAGCGGCGGCGGTCCCGGTCAGGGCAGCGGTCAAGGCGGACGAAATCAACCAACTCAGACAGATCAAACGACTCATGCAGATGCTCCTGTGAAAAACGATGCTGGATGGCTCCCAATGGTGTCGACGGGGAATCGGTCAGCCAAGGCCGGCCTGGTGCCGTGCGACGCCGGCCGCCGGTTAGGTCCCAGGCGGCTTCGCGGCCGTGCTTTTTCCCGACCATTGACTGAACCAGTACAGCGGCAGACCTACGGCCAACGGCACCAAGCCCAACAGGGACAGTCCCTGGGCGTATTCGATCGCAGAGAACAACATGTAGTGGCACATCCCGCAGAACAGGATTGGCTCCAGCGGGTACAGCGGCGCGGAAAACGGCCGGCGCACGTCACGGTCGATGGCCCGCAGCAGGAGCAACGAATAACCGGTAAGCAGGAAAAAGCCCCAGAACACGGGAGCCGTGGCGGCGACCAGCGTGTCGAAACCGCCGAAGTACTTGTCCCACGGCAAGGGGCTGAGCAGGATGGCCGTCATGACCCGGTCCACTCCGTCGCGCCCCATCTGCGTGCCGACGATAACGATCAGCAACAAGGCGATCGCGCTCTGGGTCAACAGCGAGCGGACGGGCGTGCCCCGCTGGAAGTTCCAGCGGCCCAGCCAGGCGAAGACCCGGTGATCCGCCCCCAGGCTCACGTAAATCCGCGAGCCGGTGAAGATCAAGCCGTTGATCGCGCCCAACGCGGAAGCCATGACCAGCACGCTGATCCCCTTGGCGCCCCACGAGCCGAAGGCCAGTCGCGCCACATCCGCCGCGGGTGCCCCGGAAGCGCGCACCCCTTCGAAGCCCAGGCCCCACAGGAACGCCGCGTTGATCAACAGGTAGATGACGGTAATGCCGCCCGTTCCCAGCAACAGGGCCAACGGCATGTTGCGGTGGCGATGGCGGACCTCGGCGGCCACGAAGGCAGCGTCGTTCCAACCTCCGTAGGCGTACAAGACAAACACCATCGCCAGCCCGAATCCGGGGCCCTCCATGGCCTTCTGGCTGGCCCAGGAAACGTCGCCGCCCCACGCAAAGCCCGCCACCACGATCGCTCCCAAGCCCAGAATCTTCACGCCCGTCAGCAGGTTCTGCACCGCCTTGCCGAACACCACGCCGAACAAGTTCAGCACGGTTAGCACCACGACCGACGCCACGGCCAGCCAAACGGAATTCTCCGGCCCCCAGCCGAACAGTTCCACCGCGTAGTCGCCAAAGGCATAGGCCATCGTGCCGATGCTGCCCGTCAGAATGACCGTCAACTGGGCCCAGCCAAACAAAAAGCCGATCCAGCGCCCGAAGGCCCGCGTCAGGTACACATAATCGCCGCCCATCCGCGGATACGTCGTCGCCAGTTCGGCATAGCACATGGAGCCGAGCAGCGCCAGGACGCCGCCCAGCAGCCAGCAGCCGAGCCCCAGCCAGGGTCCGTGGACGTTGGCAAAGACGTATTGCGGCGTCTTGAAAATCGCCGTCCCGACGACGATGCCGACGATAATGCTGACGGCATCCCAGAGTCCGAGATGGGCGTGGGGCGAATCGCTGTCGGGGCTGGGCTCGTGGGGATCGGTCATCGGCGGGCATCCGGGGGTGGAAGGGGGCTGCGAAAGAAGGCAGGCTCGCACAAGGCGATCGGCGCCGGCCTCGGATTGCGGACTGCTAATCTTCGAAGATCGCCAGGCTCGGCGCCGCCTCTTTGAACTTGTCCCGGCCCTCCTCGGTGACCTTCGTACCACCGACGTACAGCATGCGCAGTTCTTCGAGGCCGTACAGATGCTCCAGACCTTGATCGTCGACGGCGCAGTCGATCAGGTTCAAGACCCGCAAGTCGGGACAGGTTTTCAGATGCGCGAGGCCGGCGTTGGTCACCTTCGTGCCGTTGAGCGCCAACACGCCCAGCGTCTTACTGTTCTCCAGGTTTGCCAAGCCGTCATCCGTGACGGCGCACTTGCTGAGATTCAGGACCCGCAGGTTCTTCAACTCCTTGACGTGGGCCAAGCCAGCGGTCGTCACCTGAGTCCCGCTGACCGCTACGACTTCCAGATTCGGGAACTCCTTGACCTGGGAAAAACCCTCGTCGGTGATCTTCGTGTTGTCCAGATAGAGTTCCTGCAGCGTCGTGGACTTGCCCAACGACCGCAATCCGGCGTCCGTGATCGGCCGATTGCACAGGTCCAAATACGCCAACTGGTGCAGGCCCTTCAGATGGACGAGTCCGGCGTCCTCGATCTTCGATTCGGAGCCGTCCGCCGAGTGGACGTTGCCCTTGTCGTTCAGGTCTAGCTTGACCTGCAACTCCCGCAGGGCGGCCACTGCCTTGGGGTCGTCCGGCACATCCGGCACTTCGATCGGCTTCGCCTTGTCCTCCGGAATGACGACCAATTTCACCTCGTCCCGATGGACCCAACCGGTGAACCGCTGGCCGTTCTTCATGGCGTATCCGCCAATCCAGGACCCGCGCACCTCGGTGACTCGCACGGTATCGCCCGCGTTCAAAGTCGTCGCCGGCTTGTCGCGCAAGCCCAATTCGACGTTCTCTTTGACAACCGTGACCGTGTCGCCCGCGTAGATTGTGTCGGTCGGCTCGTCGGCAGCGCTGGCCGGGACCGACACCCAGAGCGCCGAAACCAAGGCTGCACAGGCAGCGATACGATGTAGTGCATTCATGCTCGAACTCGCTCAGCGTGGCCAAAAAGGTACACAACTGCGGCCCAGTATAACGCCCGGCCGCCCCCTTGGGAAAGTGAGTTACCGCAGAATACGGTCATTTCCTGAGCCAAGTCGCCACCACGATCAGTTCAGCAAATCCAGCACCTCGTCCCGCGAGGGGAACGACGTCTGCGTGCCTGGCTTGAGGACCGAGCGGGTGGCGATGTCGCCGGCCCGCCGGGCGGCTTCGAGCAATGGCCGGCCCAGTGCCGTGAAATAGGCGAGGCTGCCCACATAGGCGTCGCCGGCACCTGTCGAATCGATGGCCTTGACCGTCAGAGCGGGTACGTGCTGCCCCGCGTCCGGTGTCACCACGAGGCTCCCCCTCTCGCCGAGGGTCAGAATCACGGCTCCGGTTCCCCGCGCCAGCAGCGCGCGGGCCGCCGACTCGGCTTCTGCGAGCGTCCCGACAGGCATCCCCGTGAGCAACTGCGTTTCGGTCTCGTTGGGGCAGAACACGTCGCTCAAGTGGAAGACTTCGTCCGGCAACTCCGGCTTGGCCGGCGCCGGGTTGAAGATCGTCGTGACGCCGGCCGCGCGGGCGAGCCGGAGGGCCGCCAGATTCGGTTCGAGGGGGATTTCGAGCTGGCACACCAACACGTCCGCCGCTGCGATTTCCGTTTGTGCCGCTTCGATCTCGGCAGGCGTCAGCAGGTCGTTCGCGCCGGTGACGATGACGATCGAGTTGCGGCCTTCGGGGTCCACGGCGATCGGCGCGACGCCGGAGAACGCCTGATCGGTGAAATGGACGTGCCGCGTCCCGATCCCGAACCGCTCAAAGTTCTTCCGCGTATCCTCGCCGAACACGTCGCGGCCGAGTTTGGCGATCACGGTCACGTCGGCCCCCAGCTTGGCCGCCATCACCGCCTGGTTGGCTCCTTTGCCGCCGAACCCTATGTGGAACCGCGTTCCGTGCAGCGTCTCGCCCACGGCCGGCATCCGCGGCACGTAGCTGATCAAGTCGATATTGCAGGCCCCGACCACGCAGATTTTCGGTTGCGGATGCGTGTTGTTCATCAGATTGACTCCCCGACGGCGCTTTCTTGTGAACCGCAGCCTGCGGCCCCGGTCGCGAGCCCCCGGCCCGCGCGTGTCGCATCTCACCCTTTCATGATCTGTTCCCAGCGGCCCGTCAAGAGCCCAGGGGCGGCAACGCAAGCACCACGCGCTGGTATCGCTCGGACTCTTCGGCGAACATGGCCTGTAATCGGTCACGCCGCTGGCTCGTCCGGTCGCGGTCGCGTTCGGCATCGGCCCGTTCGAGTCGAGAGAGACTCTGGGTAATCCTGTCAAATGGTGTCGGCGGGGATCCCACCCGATCACATCGTGCTGGCGTTCCGTCATCGTGATTATCGACGGTACACGTCGTTCGCGGTGGCTTGAGTTTCAGCGAGCGAATTGCCGCACGATGTGCTTGGCACTCAGCAGGCCGTCGACGGCGGCGCTGATGATGCCGCCGGCATAGCCGGCACCCTCGCCGACCGGGTACAGGCCCCGGCAGGCGGGAGATTGACGCGACGCGGCGTCACGCTCGATGCGCACGGGCGAACTGCCCCGCATCTCGGGGCCCAGTAGGTTGGCATTGGGCAGAAAGTCGCCACGCCATTTGCGGTCCATGATCGGCAGCCCGGAGCGGATGGCGGCGCTGACCAAGGGCGGCAGGATCTCGTTCAAGTTCAGGGCCGTCGTGCCGCGTGCGTAGCAACTTTCCAGTCGTTGCCCTTTCGGCGGCGTACGGCCGGCCAGGAAATCGGCGGCGGTTTGGATGGGGGCAGAATAGTTGCCGCCCGCCAGCTCGAACGCAATCCGCTCGAAGCGGCGCTGCAGTTCCACGCCAGCCAGCACGTGATCGCCGCCGAACTCGTGCGGCTGGAGCGTCACCATGATGCCGCTGTTGGCAAACGGCGTATCGTGCCGCGAGTTGCTCATGCCGTTGGTCGCCAGACAACCCGGCTCGGAAACGCTGGGGATCGTGGTTCCGCCGGCGCACATGCAGAAGGAATAAACGTCACGCTGGCCGTGAGCCGTGAGCGTATAGTCGGCCGCTCCCACCAGGGGCAGGTATTCGGGCCGTCCGTACTTGTGCCGGTTGATCTGGTCCTGGGGCTGCTCGATGCGCAGGCCGAGCTGAAAGGCTTTCTGCCGCAGAGGAACGCCGGCGTCCAACAACATGCCGTACGTGTCGCGGGCGCTGTGCCCGATGCCCAGTACCGCCTGCGTCGCGGCGAGGTAGCCTGCCGACGTGTGCAGACCTCGCAAGCGGCCATCGGCGATGTCCAGCCCTTCCAGCCGGCAGCCGAAGCGATATTCGCCGCCGAGCGACTCGATGCGGCGGCGGAAGTTGCGCACGATCAGCGGCAAGCGATTGCTGCCCAGATGCGGCCGCTGTTCGTAGACCAGCGACGGCTTGCCGCCGCACTCGACGAACCGCTGCAGCACCCAATCCACGTCCGGTCCGCTCGACCGGCAGGTCAACTTGCCGTCGCTGAACGTGCCGGCCCCGCCCTCGCCGAACAAGTAGTTGTTCTCCGGATCGTGTTCGCCTCCGGCCTCGAACGCGCGAACGGCCGGCACGCGCTGCTTGACCGGCTGGCCACGCTCGATGATCAACGGCCGGTATCCCTTCACTGCCAGGAAGTACGCCGCGAGCAATCCGGCCGGCCCCGAACCGATCACGACCGGCCTGTGCTGCATGGGTTCAGGGCCGGGCTGCGGGTCCTCGAATGAAGGCGGCGCGAAAAGCTCCACCTCGGCCGGTTTTTTCGACAGGAGCCGCTGGACCGCGTCTTCGTTCCGAACCTCGACCAGAATGGAATAGACGAATTGCAGGTCGTACCGCGATCGTGCGTCGAGGCTCTTGCGCAGGATCCGCCAACGTTCGACCTCCGCTTCGCTGAGTCCCAGCTTTTTCGCCACGCGGCGCGGCAATTCGGCCTCGGACTCGGCAACGTCGGCTCGGATGTTGGCGATGCGGAGGTGCGGCATGGTCGCGCCCCAGTCCACAGGAGGACGGATTGCCCATCCGTCCGGGATACAGGGACGGATGGGCAATCCGTCCTACGGCGCGAATCAGCCGCTGCCGTTGCCGGGTGCATACGAGGCGAACAGCGGCTTGTACGTATCGGGCGTGAACAACCGGAATTCGCTCTCGCGCACGTACTCGTACGGTCCGGCACGCCGCAAGCTGTCCACCAAACGATCGATCTGCACCTGCGACTGGAAAGCCAGGATGCTCTTCAGCTTCGTTTGAAACGCCGTGTCGTTGCCGATGATCTCCAGATTGGGCAGATCCTCGAAGTCGCAGTACACGGCCAGTTCGCCCACGCTGGGCGGCTCGGCGAGCGGTTTTCCTAACTCCGGCCAAATCGCGCCCGCCGCGTGAAACACGCTGATCATCAATTCGCTGTGCGTGATCCGATGGTCGGGGTGCAGATCGGTGCGGGTGGGAACGTAGACGCGCGTCGGACGGACCTTGCGCAAGTGGTAGGTCAGGGCGTTCTGGAGTCCGACGTAGCCTGCAATTGCGGCCTCGCCTTCCCGCGCCCGGCGCCGGCCGATGAACGGGACCAGCCCGCCGTCGGGATAGCCGATGTAGGCCACTCGGTCTCGCGGGATCCCCAACGCTTCATACGATCGGTACGCCTCCTCGCGGCGGATGTCGACGATCCGCTCGCAGTCCTCCAGTTGGCAGTACCCCATGCAGCCATCGGTGACGATCAGCACCTGGACGGCCGCCCCCTCCCGCATCGCGGCCTGCATGAACAATCCGGCGCCGATGCACAGGTCGTCGTCGTGCGGGCTGACGAACAGCCACGTCTGATTCGCGATCGCTGCGAGGCCCATCGCCTCAGCCAAACAGGCAGCGCGCTGGGCACCGCGGTCCGTCTTGCGGGTAAACTGGAACTGAGCCATGGGGTCTCCTGAATGGGCAGGGTTGAACGGGGGGCGAATCAGCGCTGATTGGGTGCTTATCCTACGCCAGCGGGCCGGAAAGAAAAGGCCCCCGACACGCGCCGTTTCCCGATTGCCAGCTCCCCTGCTGGCGGCGACACAGAAAGTAGATCCTATGAAACGTCGCGGCGGTTAAGTCCTATGGTTGAGTATTGTTG
>CAYUFW010000213.1:13349-14793 GCA_964443915.1 uncultured Pirellulaceae bacterium | reverse complement strand
CACGTGTTGTTCCAGTTCTACGTGTCCGAAGGCCGGCTGTCCTGCCAGTTGTACCAGCGGAGTGCGGACGTGTTTCTGGGCGTGCCGTTCAATATCGCGTCGTACTCACTGCTGACCTTGATGGTCGCGCAAGTGACCGGTCTGTTGCCCGGCGAGTTCATCCACACGTTCGGCGACGCCCATTTGTACGTGAATCATTTGGAGCAGGCGCGGACCCAGTTGCAGCGCGAACCGCGGCCGCTGCCCACGATGCGGCTGAACCCAGACGTGCGATCGGTGTTCGATTTTCGTTACGAGGATTTTCAGTTGGAGAATTACGACCCGCACCCGCGGATCGCGGCGCCGGTGGCGGTGTAGCTCCGGACTTGGAGTCAGTAACGCAGGCACGGCCAACAAGTAGGCCGTGCCACACTTGGGCCGTGCCACACTTGGGTTTGACACCGATGACGATGCGTGAGTCTTTGATCGTCGCCCTCGCGGAGAACGGCGTCATCGGCCGCGACGGCCGGCTGCCTTGGCATTTGAGCGCCGATCTGCGCCGATTCAAACAGCTGACGATGGGCCACACGATCGTCATGGGGCGGAAGACCTTCGAGTCGATCGGCCGGCCGCTGCCGGGGCGGACTTCGATCGTGGTCACGCGGCAACCGGATTACCATCCGCCGGGCGTCGTCGTGGCCGCATCGCTGGACGAGGCGCGGCGTCGGGCCGGCGGCGACAGGGAGCTGTTCTACATCGGCGGCGGCGAGATCTACCGGCAGGTGCTGCCGCAGGTCGAGCGGATTTACATGACGCGCGTCCACGCTCAGATTACGGGCGACACCGTGTTTCCCGAACTGGCCCCCGGCCAGTGGCGGTTGGTCGAGCGGACGGAGCACGCAGCCGACGAGAAAGACGATTTTTCCTTCAGTCTCCTGATCTACGAGCGAGTGAAAGCGATGTCAGACGATGTCAAACGCGAACTGCTGGAGTTGACCGAGCGGCTGTTGGCCAGCATCTCGGCGGGCGACTGGGACGCGTACCAGTCGCTGTGCGCTGCGGATCTGACGGCGTTCGAGCCCGAAGCCCGCGGCCAGTTGGTGGAGGGCCTGGCCTTTCACCAATACTATTTCGATCTGGGCGGAGGCAAGACGCCCCGGCACGTGACGATCTGCGCGCCGCACGTCCGCCTGTTGGGCGCGGACGCGGCCGTGGTGAGCTACGTGCGCTTGGTCCAATATCTGGACGCCTCCGGGGCGGCGCAGACGGCGAAATCCGAAGAGACCCGCGTCTGGCAGCGGCGAGAGGGCCGCTGGCAACACGTGCATTTCCACCGCTCGGCCAACGCCTGAAGACCGCGTAATTTCGGTTGGGGCGCCACCCTACGCCGTCTCGACGCGGATCGGCTTGATGTCGAACTTCTCGACCAGCATTTCGGCCATGCGGCGGATGCTCGCCTCGTTGC
>CAYUFW010000213.1:4076-13339 GCA_964443915.1 uncultured Pirellulaceae bacterium | reverse complement strand
ATGTCGAGCTTCGGGCACTGGCCGAGGAAGCGGCAGGGGTTGTTGTGGAACACCTCGATCGCTTCCTGCAGCGTGTGTTGGCGGCGGCGGAACTCCAGGATGCACTCCTGCAGCGTGAACGGGTCGCTCGGCCCCCAATCGGCCGACGAGTTGACCAGGATCCGCTCGCAGCCGTACTTCTCCAGCATGTCGACGGCCCGTTTCGGCGAACACTTGGTGATCGGGTACAGCGTGAAGCCGACCCAGTAGCCGGCGTCCAACGGCGCGCGGATCGTGTGCTCCTCGACGTGATCGATCCACACGCGTTGCGGATCGACCCGCATGTGAGCCAGGACTTCCAGCGTGCGTTTGGTCCCCCGCACCTTGTCTTGCAGGTGCGGCGTATGGACCAAGATCAGCTGGTTGTGCTGCAGGGCCAGTTCGATCTGGGCCTCGAAGATTTCCTCTTCGTGCTTGGTCGTCTTGTGGAAGCCGATTTCGCCGACGCCCAAGACCGTGGGCTTCTGGAAGAACTCCGGCATGTGCCGCATCACTTCGCGGCTCAGCGGCGGGTTCTCCGCCTCCTTGGGATTCACGGCGACCCAGCAGAAATGCCGGATGCCGTACTGGGCGGCCCGCGTCGGCTCGAATTCACTGATCTGGCGGAAGTAGTCCAGGAACGTTTCGGGGTACTTGCGGTCGAAGCCGGCCCAAAACGCCGGCTCGCCGACGGCCACCACGCCGGACATGGCCATGCGTTCGTAGTCTTGAGCGGTGCGCGCGATCCCGTGATAGTGTGGTTGGATGATTTGCATGGTTCGGCGCCTCCGTCAATCGAGATTGGTGAACAGGTTCAGCAGCCGTTCGGCGCGGTCAGGCGTCGTCTGGGGCTCGGCCAACAAGGCCAGGGATTGGTAGATCCTGGCCAAGCGCGCATCCGCCAGCGGCCCGCCCGGCGAGCCGGCCGCCGCCCGATCCAGCCGGTCCAGCATGGCCCCGATCTCGATGAGTTGACAGCGCGTTTCGAGGAAATAGGTGCTCAGCACCTCGCCTGCAGTAAGCATCGGATTCTCCTTTCTTCCATCGCTAGTCCAGCTGGACGGGCTTCAGCCAGAGGTTGCGGTACGCGACCGGCCCGTGGTCGCCTTGCAGCATGAGCGGGCCAAGGGCTTTCTCATCTCCGAACGTACTGGCGCGGGTCGGCCCCGTCACCTCGACATTTTCGTGGACGACGGTCCCGTTGTGGACGACTTTCACAAACCGGGCATTGGCGATCTTGCGGCCGGCGGCGTCAAATCGCGGGGCGCGGAAGACCACGTCGAACGACTGCCACTGACCCGGCTCGCGGCTGGCGTTCACGCGCGGGGGACGGCCTTCGTAGCCCCGGTTGTCCTTCCAGCGCTCGTAGATTCCGCCGCAATCGCCGTGCTTCGGGTGTTCCACTCCCCAGCTGTCCAGAATCTGGATCTCGTAGCGGGCCTGGAAATAGACGCCCGAGTTCGAGCCCTTGGGCACCATGAACTCGACGTGCGCCTCGACGTCGCCGTGTTCCAGCTTCGAGAGAAGGTTGCTCGTGCGGCCCGTCGGCCCGTTGAAGATCACGCCTTGGCCCGGCGAGCCGACCAGTATCCGGCCGCCTTCGCCGCCCGCGCGGACATCGCCCACGACCTGCCATTGGCCGTGCGGGGCTCGCCAAGCCTCCAGATCGGAACCCGTGAGAGCCGTCTTTTCGGTTGCCGCGGCGCGGCACGGCGGATCCGTCAAACATGAAAGCAAGACCGCGCTGAACACCATCAACGCCAGGCGAATCATGGCTGAGTCCCTTTCGTTTCCTGAACAACAACGGGGTTCGATCACGCGCGTACGCCCCACCTAGCATATCCGGCGACGGGGCTGCTGGCAAAGCGGGCTGCTGCCTGCCTTGTGGCGCGGCCAACGTTCGCGGTACGATGCGATAGTTGGGCGGCGGTTTTTTGTGGCGTAAGCTTCCAGCTTGCGGCAGATCGTGGCTTCGCAAGCTGGAAGCTTACGCCACTTGTGTCTCGAATCGCAAGCTGGAAGCTTACGCCACTTGTGTCTCGAACGGTACTTGGAAGGCAGTGCAGCGATGGAGAACTCAGGATTGGATGCCGTCTCAGAACCCACGTTCGAGTCGCCTCAGGCGGCTGGCGTATCGTCGGCAAGGCGCTTGGAGCTGCTGGCGCCGGCCGGGGATTTTGCGGTACTCAAGGCCGCTTTGGACGCCGGCGCGGATGCCGTCTATTTCGGCCTGAATGTACTGAACGCGCGGCGGCGGGCCCGCAATTTTGACCAATCGGAATTCGCCCAGGCGGTGCAAACGACGCACGAGCACAGCGCGAAAGCCTACCTGACGCTGAACATCGACCTGACGGAGCGCGATCTGGGCCAGGCTGCCCGGCTGTTGAAGCTGGCCCAGGATTCCGGTGTCGACGCGGTCCTGGTCCGCGATCCGGCACTGCTGGCGATGAAGCCGGAATTCCCCCGCTTGGATTTTCATTTCAGCACGCAGACGTGCATGGCCAACAGCGCCGACGTGGCGGCGGCGGCCCGACTGGGGGCGACGCGAGTCGTGCTGGCGCGGGAACTGTCCCTGGGCGAGATCAAGGAAGCCTCCGCCGTCGCGGACGTCGAGACCGAGGTCTTCGTGCAAGGGGCCTTGTGCTTCTCCGTTTCCGGACGCTGCCTGATGTCCAGCTGGGTGGGCGGTCGCAGCGGCAATCGCGGGACGTGTACCAGCACCTGCCGCGTGCCTTGGTCGGTCGACAGCGGCGCGGCCGGCACGCCCCTGTCGATGAAAGATTTGGCTCTGATCCGTCGCTTGGATGACCTGCGCGCGGCGGGAGTTGCGGCCTTGAAGATCGAAGGCCGGATGAAAACGGCCGACTGGGTCGCCCAGGCGGTCAGCCTGTACCGCCGGGCGCTGGCGGGCGAAGATGTCGCGCACCTGGCGGCCCAAGTCGAGGAGCTGGGAGCATACACTGGGCGGCAGTTGACCTGCGGGTACTTGGACGGCGAGTGCGACGATCTGACCGGCGCGGCGGGCCGCGAACGTCGCGGAGCTTCCGCGGACCGCGATGCGGAAGCGATGGAAGAAGGTGATTCCGAGCGTGAACCAGCAACGGAATCGGGCCGCTCGGCCTATGAGCTGGACATCGACGTCGAGCCCCAGGGGATCGTCTGCCGCTGCCAGTACCTGGGTGAGACGACGCAGTGGACGATGCCCAAGACGGTCGTCCACCGGGCGCACAAGGCGGTGGCGATCGGCAACCTGTTGGACTTCTTGAGCGTCCAGGAGGTTCAGGGCTGTGAACTCGCCAGGGGCTCGACCAACCAGCCGGACTTTCTGATGCCGCCGCGGAAGGTGAACGAGTTGACGAACCGCATCGCCCAGGCGCTTCAGCACCGGCAGAAGGTCCAGCAGCGTCTGCGGCGCATGGAGGTGCCGGAGGGTGTGCAGGCGATCATCGACAGCTGTGCCCGCCATCCCTCCAACCGCACGGCGCTCGGCCAGCCGCCGGACCGCGTCCGCCTGGCCGCCGACGCCGTCGCGGGTTTTGTCTCCGCCGTCCAGCCCGACAGCTGGATCGTCGAGGGGCTGATCGTCGAAGGCCTGACGGCCGAGCGGGTGAAAGAAGTGCGCTCGCTCTGCAGGCGGATCCCGCTGATCGCCGCGCTGCCGCCGGTGTTCTTCGAGGCGGACCTGGACGCGATCCGGGACCTGCTGCGAGTCTGCCAGCGGACGGGCGTCGCCGTCGAGGTGAACAGCTGGGGCGGCTGGCTGTTGGCCAAGGAAGCCAACGTCCGCATGGAAGGCGGCCCGCTGCTGCCCGTCTTGAACTCTCTGGCGGCTCGCGTCCTGGGCAACGCCGGACTGCAGTCCGTGACCTTGTCCATCGAGGCCGACCGCCGGCAGCTGGAAAACGCTACCGATCGCTGTCCGACGCCGTGTTCCTTGATCGTCTATGGCCGTCCCCCGCTGATGATCACGCGGGTCGCTCTTCCGGACGATTTCGACGGCAAGCTGATGGTCGACCGCCGGGACACGCGCGTCATCCCCCATCGCGAAAACGGATTGTGGGTGCTGCGGCCCGAAGAGCCTTTCGACCTCCGCGACGTGCGCAACGACCGGATCCACGTCCGGCATCTGGTCGTGGACCTGGTCGGAGCTGCCGACCCAGCAGGGGAATGGCTGGACAACCGCCGAAATCGCGAGCCCTTCCGGTTCAACTATGATCGCACGCTGGCGTGAGCCCAACAATGTTGGCCGATCGGAGGATCTGCTGATGAATCGATCCTTCTTCTGGGAATTGGCGAGAAACATCTGCGTGGGCGGAGTGATCGTGTGCCTGCTGGTGATGGTCAGGCTCGGAGGTGGCTGGAGTGAACTATCGTCCGAAGCGTACTATCATGGCGCACAGAATCTCAGCCGATACTGGCAGGAATACGTTCGTTGGCTGCAAGTGGTGGGTACGATCGCAGCAGTGTTCGCTGCGCTTGCGGTTCTGTGTCATCGCAGGCACCGAAAGGCCGACCTGCGCGAATGGCGAGAACACCTTCCTGATGATCCAACCGTCGGACGCAGCTAGAGATCGCTTGGGTCACGACTTCCGTGGACGATTCGTGCGACTTCGATTCCGCCTTCGATGGCGCGAAAGAACACGACGTAGTGTCCTACGCTGAAGCACCGGCACCCGGGAACTCCGAAACCCGGCCTTTCCTCGCCCACCATCGGATGTGCCGCCAGAAGTTCGCATTTCTCGCGGATCGCTTTGACCCACCGGCGGGCAGCGGCGGGCTTGTCTTGCGCGATGTATGCCGTGATTTCGACAAGGTCGCCGTCAGCCGCAGGCGCATAGACTACTCTCGGCATGAAACCTCAGCCCGCCTTCTGGCTTTCGATTTCTCGGATGCGATCCTCCGCTCGTGCATACACATCTTCCGCCGGAATGCCCAAGCCGGCGTCGAGCTGTTCGAACCCCAAACGCACTTCCTGGCTGAGCGCTTCACGGGCCTGCAAGAGACGTAGCCCTTCGGCGACCACGTCGCTTTCCGTGAAGAACCGCCGTTGGGCAACCATTCGTTGAACGAACGGCACGTAGTCAAGTGGGATGTCCGTGCTCATGGGAGAGTCGCCCTGGATTGGAAACTGGGCGTCCGGCGCAGAACTGCCGCAAAGCCGCTTCGCGGACGCCTTCCTTTCCATTCTATCCGCCTTTCTCCATCACAATCAACCCGTTGTTGGAGCCGACCGTTTCGGGTGCTTCATCCGATTACGGCTTGGCCTGGTCGAACAGCTTGATGCGCAGGTCCTTGAACTGGATCTTCATCGGCGGGCCGGGGTGGACTTGCAGGCCGATGATGCCGTCGCGGGCGGCTTTGCCTTTCTCGTGATCCACGGCCTGCGACATGACCACGCCGTTGATGGCCAGCGTGATCTCGCTGCCACGGGCGGTGATGCAGTATTCGTTCCAGTCCTCCTTCTTGATGTGCTTCATCAATTCGGCCGAGTCGCCCAGCGAGGTGACTTGTTTCTTGCCGTTCTCATCCACCACTACTCGCTGCCCCCGCATGGCGATTCCGCCGCGGGCGTGCTCGAACAGCGCGCCGGCCCATTGGCCGGCGGCGTCGATGTCGGCCTGGTAGCCGTAGGTGTCCCAGTCGGGCCGCATCTGGCTGCGGAACTGGATGCCCGAGTTGCCGCCGACGATGCGGTACTTCAACCGCAACTCGAAATCGCCCGGCTTGCCGCCTTGCCAGATCAAGTAGTTGCACTTCAAGCACGGCTTCTCCGGCATGCTCTGCGAGGTGATCGCCCCGTCCTCGACGTACCACCAGCCTTCCTTGCCCTCCCAGCCGGTGAGGTCCTTGCCGTTGAACATCGAGACAAAGCCTTGTTCGCTGTCCGCGGCCGCAACCGGCGAGGCGGTGCAGCACGCCAGAAGAGCAATCGCCAAGCCGAACAGCAGAGTTGTCAACACGCGTTGCATGGCAGCGTCTCCAGAAACACGGGTCAGGAAAAATCGGTCTTACGAGCCGGCGGTGCCCGGCGGGACGCCGTTGGTGAGCACGAACTCCGCGACCATCGGCAGGTGGTCGGAGGCCTGTTGGGCGGTCTTGGTGCGCGAGGCGAAGCTGTGATCGAGTTGCAGGTCGCCCCGAAAGAAGATCCGGTCCAGGGGGCGGATCGGCAGGATGGCCGGAAACGTCTTGATCCGTCTGGCCGCCGACTGGAATCCCACCGGCAACAGCAGCCGCTGGCCCAGCGTCCCCCAGACGTCGTTGAAATCCCCCGCGGCGACCACGGGCGTGTTGTGGTGCGAGTGCTTCAACACCTCGCTGTTCAGGAACCGCCGGAGCTGAATGGTCCGTTCGTAGCCAGCCAGGCCCAAGTGGAAATTGAACACGAGGATTGTGCGGGCGTGACCGTCGAACGACAAGCGGCAGTGGGCGATGAGCGCCTGGCGGCGTTTCTTCAGCGGCACGGTCAGCTCGAGGTCCCGCACGTCGTGCAGTGGAAAGCGGCTCAGGATCGCGTTGCCATAGTTGCCGCCCTGCCTCAGTCTCACATTGGCTTGGTAAGCCCGGTGCGGCAAGCCGAGCGCGTCGCCGAGCCAGTCGACTTGGCGGTGGTGGCTCGACCGCGGCGCCCCGTCGTCGACTTCCTGGAGCAGGACAAGATCGGGCTGGCAGTGCGCAATCGTCTCCACGATCCGCTCCGGCCGGTAGCGGCGGTCGATCCCGCCGATGCCCTTGTGAATGTTGTAGGTTAGTAGTCGAAATCGCATACACGTAATCCCGCGGGTCATCATTATAAATCGGCTGCCCTTGGTCAGAAAGATGGCTGCGCGGGCTTTCTTTGGAATGGAAACCGTGGCAAGTGCAAAAGTGAAAACGGGGGGAAACTCGCTACTTTGCCCTTCTCACTTTGCCCTTCTCACTTTCCCCTCTTCTGTTTCCCAGTCGTCCAGACAGCCAGGCCCCTCGGCCTGGCGGACGATCTCCAAAATCCGTTCTGCCGACCCGTCGCGGCCGGCGGCGATCAGGTCCTCGCGCAACGAACGGCCGGACAGCAACCGGGCGACATCGGCCACGGTCTTGATGTGGTCGCGATGCTGCACTTCGGGAACGACGAGCAGGCAGACCAGGTGGGCGTCGCTCCCGTCCGTGGATTCGAAAGGGATGCCGCCGGGGGCGATTCCCAGCGAGCCGATCATGTCCTCGACCACCGGAGTGCGGGCGTGCGGCAGGGCCAGGCCGCCGTCCAGGCCCGTGCTTCGCGACCGCTCGCGCTGCAAGACCGCCTCCAAGACCTGGCGGCGGTCGAGAATCCGCAATTCGTGTGCTTCGACCAGCATGTCGATCAACTCCTCGATCGCGTCCCATTTGTTCGGCGAGCGCAGCTGCGGGATGACCAGCTTGGGATGCAGGATGTCGGCGAGTCGCATGGGTTCGGTTCGCTTTCGGGTCCGGGGCCGTCGGCGGCAAGTCGAGCGGGAGTTTTGGAGTGCGGCACCTTGTCGCCGCTTTGGGGCGATCGCGACGCCACGACCGCCACGTTGTGTTTCGGTGCCTGCGGAACCCAATCCTCTGCAGCGCTGCCGGCCACCGTCCAAAGCGGCGACAAGGCGCCGCACTCCAAAACTCGACCGCAGCCGCAGGCCGCGTCAGGACTGGCGTGCTTTCTTCTGTTTCAGCCGCTTCAAACGGATCACGTCGTCACGCGCTCGCTCCTCCAGTACCTGGTGGATGTAGCGGGCTTGGGCTTCCAGCCGCGGGATCAGTTGCTGTTCCAGGGCGTTGATGCGGCGATTGGTGCGGCGGATGTCTTCGCCCATCCTCCGCAGCCGCAATTCGCGCGGGGCCAGATCGAGCATGTCGCGGACGATCCGTTCGAAGCCGGTGGCGACTTCGTCCACGGCCAGCGGCGTGCCGCGCGGCGACGTTGGACGGGCCAGCAAGTCGCGCGGCTGGTAGTCATGCTCCAGATCGACGATCCGCACGCCCCACACCTTGCGCGGCGTGAGCTTGACGTGCAAGTCCGACTCGGCGGTGGCTGCGGCGGAGGCCAACTCGTGGCTGCCGTGAACCGCTTCCGCGACGACCGCCTCGGTCATCTCGCGGCGGAGGGCCTCCGTCAGCCGCACGCGCAGCTCGTACACCGCGCCGACCAAGTCGAAGAACTCGCGCAGCAGAGCGTCCTTCTTGCGGTTCAACAAGTCCGCCCCTTGCCGCGCCAGCCGAATCTGGCTGCGCTTGGCCAACAAGTTCATGCGCGTGGGGTTGATTTGTTCGGCCATCATCCCGCTGTGACGTCTCCGGCCTCCACCGGCCCTGCGCCGGTGGAGCAACGACTGGCGGCTACCGCATTGGGCACGGGTTTTCCGGCCCCCGCCCGACAAGGGTCAGCGATCTTCTGGGTCGAGTCTATTTTCCAATCATGTGGGCGATTCGACCAGGGGGGGTCGAGCCGTTAGCGCAAAGGCGACCATGGAGCGGTTGACGTTCGGCGAAGTGAGACCGCCGAACTGGTCCGTGGACATTTTCGACGCTTGCATGAGCATGGCGGTCCACCTGAGCGACGTGGAGACGATCGGCGAGCGCGTGCCCTTCGATCCGCGGCCTGCGGGTCTGGACAGCCGCTGAGTCGGCGACCTCGCCACTCTGCTGGGCGAATACGAGCAGAACCGGGACCGATATTCCACGCTCGAGTCCTTCGCGCCGCGGATCGTCGCTTTCTTCAACAGCCAGGCGGGAGCGCTGACTCGATTCGCGTGGTCGGCTGTTGAAACTGGGCAGGAATGCCGGTAGCCTATCGGGTGCGCATGTGCCTCCCCCCGTATCGCTGAACTCATTTGAGATTTGCAGTATGAAAGCGCTCCTGACCCTCGGACTGTGTCTCCTTGCGCCGGTGATCGGATTGGCTGCGGAAGGGACTGCGGCCAAGCCCAACATCGTGCTGATTATTTCCGACGATCATGCCTGGACCGATTACGGTTTCATGGGACACCCGCAGATCGAGACGCCCCGTCTCGACAAGCTAGCGACGCAGGGCGCGGTGTTCACGCGCGGCTACGTGCCGACCGCGCTCTGCCGGCCCGCGTTGGCAACGCTGGCCACCGGGCTGTACGCCCACCAGCACCGGATCAGCGGCAACGATCCGGCCCTGCTCCCCTCCATGACCGCGGCGCGGCCAATGCGCAGCGCCAACTCCACTGTCAGTGTGTCGTTTGCCACGCCGCGCACACCGTCGGTTCCGAAGAGTC
>CAYUFW010000213.1:0-4066 GCA_964443915.1 uncultured Pirellulaceae bacterium | reverse complement strand
GCCCTGCTCCCCCCCATGACCGCGGCCCGCGGCAAGGCGCGGGGCGGCGAGCCGGCCCCGTATGCCGCGCTTCGCGAGAAGCTGATCTCGCAGCTCGACAAACATCCGACGATCGCCGGGCTTCTGGGTGGGCAGGGCTACCTCAGCCATCAATCCGGGAAATGGTGGGAAGGCAATTACCGGCGCGGCGGGTTCACCCACGGCATGACGCGGGGCTTTCCGCAGCCCGGCGGACGGCACGGAGATGACGGCCTGAAGATCGGCCGCGAAGGGATGACGCCGGTTTTCGAGTTCATCGATCACGCGATTGCAGACAAGAAACCGTTCTTCGTCTGGTACGCGCCCTTCATGCCGCACACGCCGCACACCCCGCCGGACCGCCTCTTTCAGAAATACAAAGCCAAGGGCGTCGAGTCCGATTTCGTCGCCCGCTACTATGCCATGGTCGAGTGGTTTGACGAAACCTGCGGCCAATTGCTGGACCATCTCGCGGCCAAGGAGGTGGCAAAAAACACGCTGGTCATCTATTTGGGAGACAACGGCTGGATTCAGCGCCCGGATGACCCCGGTTTCGCGCCCCGGTCCAAGCAATCTGCCAACGAGGGCGGAGTACGCCAGCCGACGATGTTCTGCTGGCCCGGCGTCATCCAGCCCGGCAACCGCGGCGAACAGCTTTGCTCCAGCGTGGACATCGTGCCCACCGCACTTGCCGCGGCCGGCGCGGCGATCCCGGAGAATCTCCCGGGCTACAACCTGCTGCCGATCCTGAAGTCCGGGCAGCCCACGCCCCGCCAGGCCGTGTTCGGCGAAACCTTTGCCCACGATGTGGCAGACATCGAGAAACCGGAAGAGAGCCTCCTGTATCGCTGGGTCATCGACGGGAAATGGAAGCTGCTCTTGACCTACGACGGCAAGGTGGGCCGCTACGGCCAGCATCATCCGCGAACGGAGCGACGGCCGCAGTTGTTCGACCTGCTGAGCGATCCGCACGAAGACCGGAACCTCGCCGCCGAGCATCCCGAAGTCGTGGCCCGTCTGGCCGCCAAGTTGCAGGAGTGGTGGCCGGTCCACGAACGGCAGGTGCTCACGAGTTGGAGCAAGTGATCGTGACGGCTTGGATGGGCACGATCGGCACGCTCCAGCCGACGGCCGAAATCCCCGCCGGCACTGCCGCCACCGCCATCTTGCCCTCCGGCGCCAGCAAGCCCCTTCGCCCCGGCATGAACGACCTCTCCGAACCGCGGATCATCCAGCTAAGCCGGTTTGGGCTGCAAATTGGATAACGCGGCAGAGACCGGGCACGGGCCGGTCGTGACAAAGCGCAGGAGGAGGCCGGAAGCCAACAGCAGGCCCCCCAGTTCCGCCAAGCCGCAGGCGGGATAGGGGCCGGACAGCGGGGGGAGGATCATGAGGTACAGGTCCAACCAGCGGCCGGCCAGGATCACCAGGGAGATGCGGACCATGACCCGCCAGTTGCGCTTGGCGGGCCGCGGCAACAGGACGAAAAAGGGGATGGCCCAGTTCAGGCCGATGCTCAGCAGGGTGACGGGCTGCCACAGGCCCTGCATGCGGCGGATGAAGTAGACGGACTCCTCAGGGATGTTTACGTACCAGATAAGCATGTACTGGCTGAACCAGATGTACATCCAGAAGCAGCTGAAGCCGAACAGGAGCTTGCCCAAGTCGTGCAGTTGATTCTCGTCGGCGTCCGCACAGCCGGTGGCGGTGCGTTTCATCCAGGCGGTCAACACGACCAACGCGGCCAGGGCGCTGACGAAGATGCCGGCGAACTGGTAAGCGCCGAACATGGTGCTGAACCAGAGCGGTTCCAGGGACATGATCCAGTCGATGCCGGCGGCGGAGACCGACACGCCCAACACGACCAGGGCCAGGGCCGAGCGGCCGACGCCGACGGGCGATCGGGTCGACACCAGCGACCGCGCGACGATCGTCCACAACACGACGTAAGCCACGGTCCGGCCGACGAAAAAGCCGGGCGACAGCCAGGCGTTCTTGAACCAGAACGTGGCTCCGTGGGCCGCTTCGCCGTGAGCCCACGGATAGAAGAACAGCCCGGCGACGGCGACCGCGCCGGCTGCGGCGGCGGTCAGGGGCAGCGTTCCGGTTAGATTCCGGGCGGCGGGCAACAGCGGAACGCTCCACCGCGCGCCGGTGACGCCGTGAAAGGCCAGGAAGAACGCCCCGCCCAATCCCGAACCGGCCAGCATCACGGTGGCCAGCAACAGATTGCCCCACATGCGTTCGACAGAAAACGCCGCGCCCAACGCAAGGGCGGCCAACCCGGCCACGATCAAACCGGTCGCCCGGCGGCGCGGGATGCTGGTGTCGAGTTGCAGGTCAGGGGTCATGGTGGTGGGCTCCGGGGGAACTTGAATGGGATTGATGGGAGTTAGGGGAGTTATGGGAACTATGGCGATGGTGGCGGCGAAGCTGGGCCGGCGGCCTCATGCTTCCCATTCTCCTCATTATCCCCATCGCTCTTCGCGGCGGCCTGTTCGGCCGCCTGCACCGCACGGCGCTGCAGGTCGCGGATGTGCAGTACCAATCTCCAGCGGTCCTGCTGCGACAGCTTGTTTTGCAGCGCGGGCATGTTGTTGCGGCCGTAGCTGATCACGTGGAACAGCGTGCCGTCCTTCAGCAGCCGCGTTTTTTCGCCGCTCCAGGGCGGCGGCGGCGGATAACCGCGGGCCGGCACCAGGCCGTCGCCTTCGCCGGCAGGCCCGTGACACTGGATGCAGAAGTTGCCGTACACCGCGCGGCCGCGTTCCAGGGCAGCGGCGTCGTCGGCTGGGAACGGGTTGGTCAGTTCTTCCCCGGCCCGCGTTTCATCATCGGGCGTGGCCTGATAGTGCAACGGCCGGGCGTCGCGGGCGATCGTGCCGGCGATGGGCCGCGCGGCCGGCAGTCCGGCCAGCGCGGTCTGCGGATCCAGCGGCACGCTGCGCCGCATCGTGGGCAGGAATTCCACATTCGGCTGAGCCAGGTTCCGCGGCGTGTACAGGATGGTCAGGACCACGGCGACAAACGCGGCCGCCAGACCGAAATTCAGCCAGCCCAAATAGGGCCAGGCGTCCGGGTCCTTGTCCCCCGAGGCCACACCGTTGCCCAGCATTTTTTCTTCGATTTCCTCCGCGTGGTGCTCCGCCAGCAAGGCCGAGATCTGCCGTGCGTCGAACGTCGCATCGGTCTCTTCGATCAGCAGGGCGAAGCGGTCGTCCGTGATCGCCGGCCGGATCAACCGGGCGCGCTTGCCCGGCCCCAGGCGCGAGATGATGAAAAACGCCAGCACGGTCCCGATGGCGCCGCACAGCACCATCGCCTCGAAGATCACCGGCACGAAGGCCGGCAGCGAATTGAACGGCTTGCCGCCGACGTTCAGCGGCCAGTCGATCGCCGACGTCCAGAACTGGTACCAACAAATGAACAGCGCACCGGCGGCCCCGCACAGCGCGCAGGCCCAGGTCAACCGCGACGGGCGCCAGCCCAAAGCCTCGTCCAGACCGTGGATGGCGTAGGGACTGTACACGTCCAGGATCGTCGCGCCGCGGGACCGCAGGGCGCGAACGGCGCTGATCAGGTCTCCCTCGTCACGAAATGCAGCCAGCAGTATTCGTCGGCTCATGGTCAGTGATGCTCCGAATGGCGCGGCAGTACGCCCTTGACTTCCGCAATGTTGATCATGGGCAACACGCGGCAGAACAGCAGAAAGGCGGTGAAGAACAGCCCGAAGCTGCCCAGCAGCGTGGCGATTTCAATCGAGGTCGGGGCGTAACCGGCCCAACTGGACGGCAGAAAGTCTCGGTGCAGCGACGTGACGATGATCACGAACCGCTCGAACCACATCCCCAGGTTCACCGCCAAGGTGATGACGAACACCAGCGGCAGGTTGCGGCGCACGGCGGGGAACCAGAACAGCTGTGGGATCAGCACGTTGCAGGCCACCATGATCTGGTAGCCCCAGCCGAACGGGCCGGCCATGCGGTTGACCATCATGAACTGCTCGTAAGGGTTGCCGCTGTACATCGCCACGAACAGTTCCGTCGCG
>CAYUFW010000212.1:0-14804 GCA_964443915.1 uncultured Pirellulaceae bacterium | reverse complement strand
AGAGCGGAAGGGATGGCGGACAGCTGGGATCGGACCGGATCGCCAGTGTACCGCAATCTGCATCATAAAGCTCCCTCCAGATGCCTGTCAAGCCGGCAGCAACGGTGGCCGAAATGACTCGCCGATTTCGCCTCGAGGGGGTCAAACACTTCGCCGATTCCACTGATCTCTGCTATGTTCCAAGCTCATGAACAATATCCCAGGGGCGGCATTTCCGTTAGAATCCGGGCGGGGAAGTCAGCAATTGCAGAGGCATGGGGAGTCGTGTTGTGAAGCTCTCGGCGGCATTCTGGCGGGACAAGTGCGTGATCATCACGGGGGCGTCCAGCGGGATCGGGCGAGCGTTGGCCGAAGGACTGGCCGGGTGCGGCGCCCGTGTGGGCTTGATCGCCCGCCGCGAAGACCGCTTGCAGGAAGTGGCTGCGTCGATCACGGCGCGCGGCCGTCGCGCGGCGTTTGCGGCCGCCGATGTCACGGTTCGCGAGCAGGTGTTTCACGCCGTCCAGGCGCTGGAGGCGGCGCTGGGTCCTTGCGATGTGTTGGTCGCCAACGCGGGCGTGTATCGCAAGACGGCCGCGCGCGAGTTCGACGTGGAACGCGCCGAGTTAGTGCTGACGACCAATCTGCTGGGCGTGGTCTACTCGTTGGGCGCCGTGCTGCCCGGCATGGTCCGCCGCCAGCGCGGGCATTTGGCCGCCGTGGCCAGCGTGGGCGGCATGATCGGATTGCCGGGGGCCGCGGCCTATTGTGCCAGCAAACAGGGCGTCGTCACGCTGCTGCAGAGCCTGCGAGCCGATCTCTGGCGGACGGGGATCCGAGTGACCGCCATCTGTCCCGGCTACGTCGATACGCCGATGATCACCGACGAGGAACGGGCCACGCTGCGGGACCTGGTAACGGCCGACGAAGCCGCGTTTCGGATCGCCTGGGCCATTCAGAGCGGCCGCGCCGAATACTGGTTTCCCTGGTGGACAGCGCTTGAAGTGCGGCTCGCCCGCCTGCTGCCGCCGCGACTAGCCGCCCGCATCCTCAGCCGCTATCCGGAGATGGAAGAGACAGGGATGAGGGATGAGGGATGAGGGATGAGCGTGGGCACGGACAGCTGTCCGCGAGGCGGGGTTTCTCGGCTATTCGTCACTTGGATTTCGACAACCTGCGGTCCTCGATCCCTGATCTCTTATCTCTCATCCCTTATCTCTCATCCTTCATCCTTCATCCTTCATCCTTCATCCTTTCCCCCACGCTGGGAGGTGGAACAGCCGCCGGCGCGTCGGGGGCGTTCAACTTCAGGCCGATGACGCCGGCGACGATCAAGGCGATGCAGATCAGCCGCATGAAGCTGGCCGATTCGCCGAACCAGAGAATGCCCATCGCGGCGGTTCCGGCAGCGCCGATGCCGGTCCAAACGGCGTAACTGGTGCCCAACGGCAAGGTCTTCGTGGCCTGGGCCAGGAGGACAAAGCTGACGAGGCTGGCGGCAAAGGTGTAGACCGTGGGCCAAAAACGGGTGAAGCCGTGCGAGTGCTTCATGCCGCAGGCCCAGGCGACCTCGAACAGGGCGGCAATCAACAAGCAGGTCCAAGCCATCGCGGGCCTCCACAAGTTACAGGCACACTCCGGGACGGTGACTTTCTGCGATTCCCCGCAGCCTGGCTCTCGGAGCCGTGCCGATCTTCGCAGGATTCCGAGCGGAACAGCACGGCTCGCAGAGCCATGCTACTTGGCCAAGCCCCCTTCGCGCATCTCCTGCAACTCCCGGTTCGATACGGCTCGGCGTCCCAGCTGGAAGTGCTCCTTCATTTCGGTTAGGGCCGCGAGCAAGCCCTCGACCGCCTGGTCCGAGTGATTGGCGTTCACCAGAATCCGCAGCAGACCGGCGTTCAGGGGCACGGCCGGGTACGTGGCTGACTGGACGTAGTAGCCGTGGTCGAACAGCCACTTGCCGGCTTCCAGCGTCTGCTCGATATCGCCGATCACCACCGACACGATCGGCGCTTCGCCGCCGAGAACCGTCAAACCCAGCGCGCGCACTCCGGCGATCACCCGCCGCATGTGGCTTTGCAGCCGGCCCAGCAACTGATCGTACTCCGGCGACTCCAGGATGTCGCACACGGCGCAGACGGCCGCCAGGTAAGGCGGCGGTACGGGGCCGCCGAAAATGAACGGTCTGGAGCGCACCTTCAGCACCCGCTTCAACCTCGAGGTACAGGTGACGAACGCGCCCATGCAGGAGAACGCCTTGGACAGCGAGCCGACCATCAGCACCTGGTCCAGGCCGCTCAGACTCATGTAGGCCGCGCCGCGGCCGCCGGGGCCGACCACCGCCGTACCGTGGGCGTCGTCCACGTACAACACTCCGCCGTGACGCCGCGTGACTTCGTCGATCTGCTTCAGCGGCGGGATCTTGCCCGTCATGCTGTACACGCCATCGACGGCAACGATCTTGCTCTTGGCGGCCGACTTCTCCAAGATCCGTTCCAGGGATTCGGCGCACAGCGGATGGACCTCGTGCAACTCGGCTCCGTCGGCGGCGGCGATCTTGGCCGCTTGATGGATCGTGTCGTGCGACTGGCGGTCGACGACCAACAGGTCTCCTTTGGCCGTGATGGCCGGGATCAGGCCGATATTGGCCAGCGTGACCGTGGGGTAGATCAGCGTGTCTTCGACGCCCAACCAGCGGGCCAGCCGGTACTCGGCTTCTTCACACAGACTCACGCTGCAGAACGCCCGCGACGCGCCGTTGTGCGTACCCCAACGGCCGGCGGCCTCGACCAGAGCTTGTCGAACCGCCGGATGCCAATCCAGCCCCAGGAAGCTGTCGGAACCGAAGTTGGTCAATTCGTGGCCGCCGATCCGCATCCGCCGCTGGTCGTCCAGGGAGTCCACGCGGAGGTCTTTGAGGTGGACGTCCGGCATGTTGTCCAAAAAGAGCAACGCCAAACGGACGATCTTGTCGCGGCTCAAGTGTGCCGTCAGCCGCTGGAGCGGGTGACGTTCCGCGGTGCCAGCGACGGCTTTGCGGTTCGCGGTCCGCAGGGAGCCCGAAGAAGCCTTGGTTTCTTGGCTGGCAGCTACGTTCATCTCGGTGTGCATCTGGTATCCTCTCCCGTGGTTGCCGCCTCGCGCCCAATTCGGAGGCAGACCCGGCCTTGGTGAATTATCGTTGCCGCTAAGGCCGAACACAAGAGTCGGGCCCCCGGTTGCGGCGTTCGCCCGAACTCCCGATAACGTTAAATCCGTTTGGGAAAACTGTTTGGGCGCGCCGCCGGGGCAAAGGACCGCACGATGAATCATCCTCAAGCTGCTCCGGACGCCGTCCCCCCGGTTTCTTGGAAAACCGGCGTGGTCTGGATGGGGTGTGGATTTCCGGTACTCTGGCGGTTGCTGGTCGGCCACCGGTTCCGCCTGCCTCTCAAGTCCCTGGCCGCCTGCGCCTGCGACCTCAGTTGCGGGCTGTTCAACTCGGCCCTGGGAAGCCTGCAGGATCTGCTCTTGGCCCGCGCCGTGGCGCGGGTCGCCTTGGACGACGACCCGTTGTTCGTGATCGGCCATTGGCGGACGGGCACGACGCTGCTGCACGAACTGCTGGCCCTGGACCCGCGGCACCGTTGCCCGACCAATTACGAGTGTTTCGTGCCCCGCCATTTCCTGATCAGCGAGCGGTGGCTGAAGCCTTGCATCCGCTTCCTGTTGCCGGAAAATCGCATCGCCGACGCCATGCCCGTCGCCTGGGACCTGCCGCAGGAGGACGAGTTCGCCCTGCTGGCGCTCGGCGCGCCCAGCCCGTACCTGGACATCGCCTTTCCCAACGAGTCGCCCCGCTTCAACGCCTACTACTCGCTGGACGAATTAAGTCCCGCAGAACTGGCCCGCTGGCAGCAGACGTTGGCGGACTTCCTTCGCCGCCTGATCCGGAAGCGGCCGGGCCGGCTCGTGCTCAAGTCGCCGACTCACACGTTCCGCCTGCCGGCGCTCGAACAGCTCTTTCCACGAGCCCGGTATCTCCACATCGTGCGGGACCCGTACGCGGTCTTTCCGTCGACGGTGAAACTCTGGAAGTCGCTGTTCGCCGCGCAAAGCTATCAGAAGCCGGCCTACGAGGGGCTGGACGAGCGAGTGCTGGCCACGTTCTGCCAAATGTACGAGCGCTTCGAGGCCACCCGCAGCCGCGTCGATCGCCGGCGGATATGCGACGTCCGCTACGAGGACCTGGTCCAAGATCCAATCGGGCAAATGCGGCGGATCTACGAGCAATTAGAACTAGGCGATTTCGCTCCCGTGGCCCCTGCGATCGAAGCCTATTTCGGACAGCGAAGCGACTACCGCCCCAGCCGTTACCAACTGACGGCCGAGCAACACGCCGCCGTCACCGATCGCTGGCTGCCGCACATGGAACAGTACGGGTATGGACCGAGCGAGCAGCCAGCCGAATGGCGTGAAGCGGACTGACGGCTTCACAAGAGCGTCACTTCTTCACCGTTTCGGCCACGGGCGTGCTGACCGGCTTGCGGTGCGGCGCGGGCGGTCCCGGAGGCTGAGACCGCAAGTGCTTTTCCTGCCGGCGACACAGCAGCGCGAGGAACGCTGGCAGCAGCACGGTCCGCACCACGAAGGTGTCCAGCAACACGCCGAACGACAGCGCAAAGCCCAATTGCACGACCATCGCCAGCGCGCTTTCGCCGCTGCCCAGCAGGAGGCTGGCGGCCGGGATCCAGTCCGAAACGGCGGGGCCCCAGACGCCGCTGGTCATCGAGACGAACGAGCCGGCCATGATCAGGCCGCAGCTGGTAATGATCCCCCCCGTGCAAATCACGGCGTGCCGCAGACCAGCCAACGGGCCCAGTCGGGCCTGCTCCTCGTACACTCGAGTCACCAGGTAGATGTTGTAATCCTCGCCGATGGCAACCAGGATCACGAACAGGTACAGGGGGACCCGCCAGTCCAGGCCGAGAAAGTCCGTGCCGTACAGCCAGGCGAAGACCCAGTAGGTAACCCCCATCGTCACGTAGTAGGTGAACACCACGGTGGCGATCATGTACAGGCAGGCCACCGGGCGGCGGAGGATCACCAGCAGCACCCCGAGCACGGCCAGAACCACCAGGATTTGAATCCGCTGATTGTCGGACCGCACCACCCGTTTCAGATCGCGCAGATCGGCGGGTGTGCCGGAGTACACAAACGTCGCGGAGTGCCACGATGATTGAGGGTCTGCCTGGATCGCCTGCAACTTCCGTTCAACCTCGACGAGCACCTTCTCCGCTTCCGCCGAGAAAGGATCGAAATCCAGGATCAAGTCCAGACGCGTCGCCTTGCCCGCGAAATCCCCTTCCGAGGCCACAAAGAAGTTCTGGGTCTCCGGGTGCGGGCTGGCGACCATCTTGAGCCACGAATTGCGGTCGAACAGACGCAAGCGGCGGCCGGGCGGAAACTTGCCCAACGGGTCGGCGACACTGCGGACGGCGTTCACGCCCGGCAGGTACAACTCGCGGCCCAGCTGGGCGATCCGCTGGCGTCCTTCCCGCGTGTCGAAGCCGCCGTTGGCATCATAGACGACCACGACCAAGGGGCCGCTTTCGCCAACGTTGAAGTGCTGCTGCATGAATTCTGCGCCCTGCCGGCTGGGCCGCTGCCGTGGCAGTTGGCGGAGAAAGTCATAGGTGATCTCGCCGCCGTGCCGCAGACCCTCGACGGCCGGGACCATCAAGATCAGCATGCTGAACATCAGAATCAAACCGGGCCGCGCGACCGTCGCCGACGCGATGAACCGCCAGCGCCGCGAGCCACCGGAATCCTCCGCCGCGTGGCCTTCCGCTCCTGCCGCCGAAGGGACCCGCACGCGTGGCCTGCCGAACGGCCAGAACGCCGCCGCGCCAAAGGCCCGCAACAGCGCAGGGGCCAGGGTCACGCAAGCCAAGAGCGTGATCACCAGGCACAAGCCAATAATCGGGCCGCTGTACTTGAACTTGCCAAACTCGGCAAAGTACATCGTCCCCAACCCCAGAATCGTCGTAAACGCACTGCCGGCCAACGCCGTGCCCACGGCTCCCAGCGATCCGAACAGTGCTTCCGCCGGCGCCAATCCGCGTTCCAACTCCTCGCGATAGCGGGCGACCAGAAACAGGAAGAAGTCCGTTCCGGAGCCGTACAGAATGACGACAATGAAGACCTTGGTGGTCGTGAAGATTTTGAAGTCCCACCATTCAAAGCCGGGCTGCTGCGCGAGCTGGGCCAACAACGCCACAATGCTCGTGGCCGCCGTCAGCGATACGAAAATGGTCGCCATCGGCATGATGACCAGCAGCGGCGAGCGGTACACGAGGCTCAGAATCAGGACCACTAAGACCACGGTGAACAGTTCCGTGTTGTCGATGCTGTCGCTCGCCGCCCTCAACAGGTCGCCGCCCACCGCGGCGGATCCGGAAAAGCCGATCCGCACTTGCTGCCGCGAGTCGCCCAGCAGGCTTTCCCGCGCCCCGTCCAAAATGGTCTCCAGGTAGTACAGCACCTCGATGTTGTCCACCGCCATGAATTCGTTGGACAGGTTCAGGAGCATCACCCGGACCTCGGCCTTCTGCAGCTTCTCGCCGAAGACCTCGTCCTGCCAGGTCCAGACGCCCAGCAGGGGCAGACGCATCGCCTGTTCCGGAAAGGGCTGGTCTCCGCGGTTCCGGAACGACGCGTCCAGCTCGCACGCTATCCGAGCGTCGGCGGCAGCCTCCTGGGGTTTGCCCTGCCGCGCGTAGACGAGGGAACGATTGTAGAACGGCGCTGCCAGTCGTCCTTGGCGGCGCACCGTATCGGGCGGTAGCGTCTTCTTCTTGGCCGCCGCGTCCTTCTTCTGCCAGTAGTCCTGGAGCGCGCCGTCCAACCGGATCGCTTCGTCCAGGGCGGCCTCGGCCTGGGACAGGGCCCTCTGGGCGCGCTCGGAGGCCTCGTTGGCCGCCGCGTCGCGGCCCTCCTTCCGCAGCTGTTCCGCCTCCTCCGATCGCTGCCGGGCGCGGCTCAAAGCGGCCACGCCGTGCAGGTTCTTGAATTGCCGGGCCAGGTCGTAGGCCACGGACAGTTCGTCGCCCTGCAGCGCCCCCTTGTCGCGCCCAACAAAGACCGCGATCTCGCTCTTGGCCCGATCGCGGGGAAACGCGTCGGACAGCAGTTGCTCGCCGCGGACGCTGGGCATCTGCGGCGGCAGAAAGGCCAAATCGCCATCGCGGGTCACAGCGTCCCACTCCGGAGCCGCCCACCGCAACAGGGCCACCAACAGCACCCAGCCGACGATCACCGCGAGCCAGTGCCGCGTCACGAATTTGCCAAGACGAAGGAACATGCAGGGCAGTATCGGATAATGATGCCAAAAAGAAAAGAGCAGGTCTCACGGATGTTAAACTGTAACGGTTGGATTCCCGGCTGGGAAAGGTGTATCATATGCCCGTTTCCGCGTGGACGACCTGCGCCTCCGTTATCCCGGCCGGCTGTTTACGCCCGCCCCCCGCACCACCGCCAGATAAGGACTCGAACGTGACACGCGACCCGCACCAGGACATGGAGCAGCTGTACACCCAGCGACTGAATCGGTACGTCACCGCGATGCGGAATGAAATGCCGGACATCGTCCCCATCCGGCCGTTCGTCGCGGAAATCACCGGCGTGTATGCCGGCTACACGTGTCAGGAGGTCACGCACGATTACGACAAGGCCCTGATTGCCGCCCGCAAGTGCGCGGCCGACTTCGATTGGGACGCCGTGGTGGCCAACATGGTCTACGTCTGGACCGGTTTGGCCCAGGCTTTGGGGCTGAAGTACTACGGCATTCCGGGCATCCACATCCCACCGGATGTCGGCTTCCAGTACAGCGAGCCCGAAGAAGAACAGGCCTGGATGCGCCCCGACGAGTACGACCAGTTGATCGAAGACCCAACAGGCTTCTTGTGGAACGTCTGGTTCCCGCGCGTGTCCGCCGAGGTTCCGGCGCCCGGCCAACCGGCGACGTACCGGGGAAACGTCGCCCTGGCCAAGGGTGCGATGGCCATGCTGCAGTACTTCTACGCCTTGGGCAATCAATGCCAGTTGCTGCGGCAGGAATCGGGCACCGTCTCCGCGATTGCGGGCATCCTCAAAGCACCGTTCGACATCATTGCCGACAAGCTCCGCGGCTACATCGGCCTGACGATGGACATGCACACCCAGCCCGACAAAGTGCTGGCCGCCTGCGAAGCCCTGGTGCCGCACCTGACCCACGTGGCGCTGACCACGGCCGATGCGAACAAACAGGTTCCCGTCGGCTATTGGATGCACCGCGGTTGCGTCCCGTTTGTCAACATGAAGCAGTTCCACTCGCACTACTGGCCCACGTTGCGGCCGATCGTCGAAGAACTTTGGAAGCACGGCCACCAGACGCTGTTCTACGCCGAGGGCAAATGGAAGGCGCACCTGCAGACGTTCGCCGAGTTGCCCGATCAGTGCATCGTTTTTCACGTGGACCAGGACGACGTCTTCGAAGTCCACAAGCAGATCGGCCACAAGTTCTGCCTCAGCGGCGGCATCCCGAATTTCCTGCTCAGCTACGGCACGCCGCAGGAAGTGCGAGACTGCGTCAAGAAGGTGATCGAAGGCGTGGCCCGCGACGGCGGCTACATCCTGGACGCCGGGGCGATCATGCAGAACGATACGAAGGTCGAGAACCTGCGGGCCATGACCGAAGCCGGCCGCGAGTTCGGCGCGTACTCGCGCGGCCATGCCGGCGGCCCCGTCACGCCGCCCGCGCCACAACCCGGCTTCGGCGGGCCTGG
This sequence comes from uncultured Pirellulaceae bacterium, assembly GCA_964443915.1. GTDB lineage: Bacteria > Planctomycetota > Planctomycetia > Pirellulales > Pirellulaceae > Anammoximicrobium. Next base: position 6,018 of record CAYUFW010000212.1, on the reverse strand, counting down.
CGTGGGGCTGGAAGGCCGGCCCGCACCCGCAATCCAGCCCGGCGTCTGCACGACTTGGGCAGAGAAACTGAAAGAACTCCGGCCCCTGACCGGCGACGCCGACTTGGCCCGCCGAATCTGGGACAGCGTCGAGGGCCTGGGCAACATGTTCATCTGGCAGGTCCTGCTGTCGTTCTAACCGGTGATCGACAACCATGACCTACTGGCACGACAAAGTGGTCTTGATCAGCGGCGGCTCGTCCGGGCTGGGCGAGAGGCTGGCGCGGATGCTGGCGGCGGCTGGAGCCAAGCTGGTCTTGGGTGCCATCGACGCGACGGGCGTCGAGGCGGTCGCCGCTTCGCTGCGGCAATCCGGCTGCGACGCGACCGGCGTGTGGGCGGATGTGACGCAACAGGAGCCGGTGGACCGGTTGATTGCCAGTGCCATCGAACGGCACGGGCGGCTGGATGCGCTGTTGAACTGCGCCGGCCGGTCCGCACGCGGCGAGGCGCTGGCCACCACGCCGGAGCAGTTCCTGGACCTGCTCTCGCTGAACTTCCTCGCCACCGTGCGCTGCACGCGTGCGGCCGCGCCGCACCTGATCCAAGCCCAGGGGCATCTCGTCAACATCGGCTCGCTGGCCGCGAAAACGGCCTCGAAATTCCTGGGCGCTTACCCGGCCAGCAAGTTCCCGGTGGCGGCCTACTCGCAACAGCTGCGCTACGAACTCAATCCGCTGGGTGTCCACGTGCTGCTGGTCTGCCCCGGCCCGATCGCCCGGCCGGACGCCGGGCAGCGCTACGACGCGCAGGCAGCCGGCTTGCCCGAGTCGGCCCGCAAGCCGGGCGGCGGGGTCAAGCTGAAGGGTATTCCACCCGACAAGCTAGCCCGGAAGATCCTCCTGTATTGCGAACGCCGTAAACCGGAGTTGGTCATGCCGGCCAAAGCGCGAATCCTGTTCGCGTTGGCGCAGCTGTCGCCGACGCTGGGCGACTGGATCATCGGTCGGATGACCTCTTCGTAGAACGGAATTCAGGCCGCTTGCCTGGCGAAATCACGCCCGCGTCAAAGAAACGAAATGAATTTCGGTCTGCTTACAGGTACTTGGCCAGCGGCCCGCCGCGCGCGGCCAGGGCGTCGACTCGTCGGGTGATCTCCGGATCCTCGATCAGGGGCGACGCGTGATGCGGCTTGATGCGAGCGTCGATCACCAGCGAACCGCGGCAGCCCCAATGTTTCTGCTGCGTGAACGAATCGACGCCGTAGACGTCGGCGGCCGGATCGCTGCGGGTGAAGACGACCCAGAGGAAGTTGTTTAGCGTCCGCGCCGTGAAGTCGCTGTCGTCTACGACGACGACCAGCGGGAAATGGTTGAGGGCTTCGGAGACGCAGCCGATCTGGCAGAAGCGTTCCATCGCTTCGTCCGCCTCGCCGTCGGCCGCCGCGGCCGGAGGGCCACAGACGGCCAGCACGCCGGGCAAGCAGATTCGCGGCTCGCGGAACCCGGCGGGCAGTTGCAGATCGGCGGAAACCTCCGTCGGCAGGTTCCGTCGCGGCGCACCCACGGCGGCGATCACCAGCTTGGAGCCCTCGTTCAGACCGCTGCCGGAGTAGTCCAGCGTATCGATCGTGGTCCGCGTCTGGAAGTGCAGGTCGCGTTGCCAGTCCACGCGCTGCAGCACGTGCTGGAAGAAGGCGGGGATGTCGTGGACGTCCAATTGCGGATCGTCGTCGCGGGCCGCGATCCATAGGTACTTCGTGAGCGACAATTGGCCTTGCCCCAGGATCGCGTTGGCCTGCGTCAGCAACTCCTGCGGCTGCCGCAGCGTCTCGTACGGCGTGTACCGCTCGCTGCCGATGGCCAACAGCAACGGATGCACGCCAGCCGCGTCGACGGCGTGGACGGCATGGACGCCAGGAATCAGTTGCGGAATGACCGGGCCGGTCAGTTCATGGATCAGTTCGCCGAACACCGTGTCCTCTTGCGGCGGCCGGCCCACCACGGTGAACGGCCAAATCGCGCCCGCGCGGTGATAGACGCGCTGGACGCGAAGCACGGGGAAGTCGTGCGCCAAGCTGTAGTATCCCAAATGGTCGCCGAACGGTCCTTCGGGCAGCTTCTTGTCGACGTCGACCGTGCCGGTGATGCAGAAATCGGCCTCGGCATAGATCGGCAGCGGCGGCGCGGCCTGCGGATCGCTGCTGGTTGAGCCGACGGGCCGCGGGCAGATCATCGGGATGCGATGGCCGGCCAGTGCGCCGGCAAACGTCAGTTCGGACATGTTTTCCGGCAGCGGCATGACGGCGGCCAGCATCATGGCCGGCGTCCCGCCGACGAAAACATTCACGCAGAACGGTTTTCCTTGGCGGATGGCCGCCGCGTGGTGGACACCGATCGTGCGGTGAAGTTGGTAGTGCATGCCGATTTCCCGGTCAGCCTCGTAGCGGCCGCCGGAGAGTTGAATGCGGTACATGCCGAGGTTGGACTTCATCAATCCCGGCTGTTCGACGTCTTCCGTGTACACTTCCGGCAGCGTCACGAACGCCCCGCCGTCGTCGGGCCACGATTTCAGTTGGGGCAACTGGCCGACCGTCGTCTCGTGGGCCAGCACCGGACCGCGCGCGCAGCGCCGCGGCAACATGGTGAGGCCGATCCAGGGCGCGGCCAGGTAGCGACGGGGGCGGCGGAGCGCTTGGAATGGGTCGATCTTCAACTCGATCATCCGCCGCACGCGGTCCCACGTGTCGCGGAACAGGAACCGTGCCTGCTCGACCGTGCCGAACAGGTTCGACGTCATGGGAAAGCGGCAGCCCTTGACGCGGGTGAACAGCAGCGCCGGACCGCCGGAAGCCTGCACACGGCGGTGGATTTCCGCGGCTTCCAGACAGGCATCGATCTCGTCCTCGATGCGGATCAGGCGGCCGTTTCGTTCCAAGTCTTCCAGGCACGCTTGCAGATGACGATAACCCACGGTGATGCTCCTGAGGCGGCTGTCGCGAGACTCCAACACGAATTACAATATGGTATCCAGCGATCTGTAGGAACAGGCGGCAGTTCTGCTTGCCCCTGGGAAGCAGCCGCAGGCACAGGATTCTTTCTGCACGTCCAAGGAAACCACACGACGAGGAGTTCGGTAGCATGATCATCTCTCCCACGGACCTGGAAGTCACGGATCTCGAAGCGGACGCGATCGTCGTCGGCGTCGACGCGCAGGGAACGCTGACCAAGGAAGCGCAGGAAGTGGACGCCGCGACGGGAGGACTGCTGGCGCGGTTGCTCGCGCAGGAGGAGATCTCGGGCAAGTTGGGCAAGGTCGCGGTCATCCTCTCTCCGCCGGGCCTCAAGGCCGGGCAAGTGGCCGTCGTGGGCCTGGGCGAGAGCCGGCAATTTGGGCGCGGCCAAGCGTTTCGCGCGGCGGCCGCGGCGGCCAAACGGCTGGCGGAACGCCCTCGCCGCCGGGTGGCCTTCTTCCTCGGCGACGGCTGGACGGAGCAGCAAGTGGAAAGCGGCGTGTGCGGAGCGATGGTCGGCTGCTGCGGTCAGGACTTGTATCGCACCGAGAAGAACCTGCACGCCATCGACGAACTCCTCTGGGACGACGCTTACGAGGCCGTTCTCACTTCCGGCCAGATCCTGGGGGAGTCGACCAATCTGACGCGGCAGTTGGTGAACGAACCGCCCAGCCGGATCTACCCGGAGTCGTTTGCCGCGGAGGCCGAAAAATTCGCCGAGGAATTCGGTTTGCAGATCGAAGTCTGGGACGAGCAACGCCTGGAGGACGAGCGTTGCCATGCTTTGTTGGCCGTGGCTCGAGGTTCAGCCCGACCGCCTCGTCTGGTGATCCTGTCGCACATGGGCGGCAGTCCCGGCGATCCAATTCTGGGCTTGGTGGGCAAGGGCGTCACGTTCGACGCGGGCGGTTTGTCGATCAAGCCGACCGACAGCATGAAGACCATGAAATGCGATATGGCAGGCGCTGCGACCGTCTTCGGTGCGATGCAGGCCATTGCGCGTCTGGAACTACCCATCAACGTCATCGGCTTGGCTGGCCTGGTGGAAAACATGGTCGGCGGCGACTCCTACAAGGTTGGCGACGTCATCAGCGCCCGCAGTGGCAAGACGATCGAAGTTCTGAACACCGACGCCGAAGGCCGCTTGGTGTTGGCCGACGTGCTGGATCTGGCGATCGAGCGGAAAGCAAAAAAGCTCATTGACTTGGCGACTTTAACGGGAGCCTGCATGATCGCCCTGGGCACCGACGTGGCGGGACTGATGACAAACGATCAAGCCTGGTGCGACGCAGTGCGGACGGCAGCCGACGATTGCGGCGAGCCCGTATGGCAACTGCCGATGTTCCCGGACTGGTACGACGAACAAATCCAGAGCAAAGTGGCGGACATCAAAAACGTCGGCGAAGGGCGCTGGGCCGGTGCGATTACGGCCGCCAAATTCTTGGAGCAATTCGTCGGCAAGACGCCTTGGACGCACATCGACATCGCCGGGCCGGCTTTTCTGGAAACCCCCAAACCCTGGCTCGACGCGGGCGGGACAGGCCTGTTCGTGCGGACGCTGGTCGAGGTCGCCCGGCGGTGGAACGTGGAGGGGGGCAACGGTTAGGGCCGTTGCCGCAAGCCACCACGTCCGCCATCGGCCTGGGCCCAAAGCCTTAAGCCGCGGTCAGGCGAGGATGGGCCAATTGCACCGTCCTCAGTAGCGGGTCGCGCCGGTCGTCCCATGAGACGGTGAGCCGCGAGTCATTCGACCGCGTCGAGCCTATTTCGGCAACAAACGGTCTTCTCCGGCGCACCCGTCGCCACTCCTTGGCTTTTTCGCCGGTTCATGACCGAGTCGGGGGGAGCGGTTCGTTGACAGTCGAGTTGATGGTAGCTAGACTCAGCCCCATCCGCATATGCGCCCCGAATATGACTCGCATCCTTGGGAGTATCTTGTGCGCACCGATATCGTGCGCTTCTTCTTACCCGAAAGGAGGGCTCGTTTATGGTTTTCCGGTCACGAAGAGGCTTCACCCTGGTCGAGTTGTTGGTGGTGATCGCCATCATCGGCATTTTGGTGGCCTTGTTGTTGCCCGCCATTCAGGCGGCACGCGAGGCGGCACGGCGCATTCAGTGTTCCAACAATCTGAAACAGATCGCCTTGGCAGCGCAGAACTTCCACGATACCTACCAGGTCTTTCCTCCGGGATGCCTGGGAAGCAGGGTGGGTGCCACCGTCGCTCTGGATCAGGGTATTGGTTTGCTCCCGTTCCTGATGCCCTTCATGGAGTTGAGCACGGTGAGGGACCGAATCACGGTGGGCATGGACGTCAGATATACCCTGACCGACACCGTGAAGCCACCCAATACGCTCGCTATCTGGGATGATGTTCCGGGCGATGATCCGCCGTACCAGACGTGGGCGGCAGCAGAGACGAAAATCGGCGCTTTCCTGTGTCCCTCGGCGCCCCAGCCCAAGCCCGCCGTGGGTTTGGGACTCAGTCACATCACTTATTCTACTGGTCCCGGCATTGGGAACGTGACGATTTACTACTACGACACGGCCTACAATATCGACTTCGGCAGGACGAACTACCTGGGTTCCGCGGGGGGCATGGGGCACATCAACGATTCGGGATGGGATGCGTGGGAGGGTGTGTTCTACACCCGATCGACGACCCGCATGCGTGACGTGACGGATGGCACGAGCAACGTTTTGATGTTCGGAGAGTTCGCGGGTGGCCATAACGCTAACAATGGAATTGATTTTGTCCTGGCCTGGATCTCCGCCAGCTCGATGCCGACGGCGTGGGGCTTGGCGCCTGCCCCGACAAGCGATCCGCAGCGCGTTCGGCCGAGCTATTATCAGTTCGGATCGTACCATTCGGGAACCGTCCAGTTTGCCCTGGTCGATGGCTCGGTACGTCAGATTTCGGTTGACGTTACCGACAAGCCGGGCGAGAGGTTTTTCCGGATGATTAGTGCCATGACTGCACTTTCCGAAAACCTGAAACTGCTATGCGGCGAGTTTCAGAAACAAGCCG
>CAYUFW010000211.1:5824-14833 GCA_964443915.1 uncultured Pirellulaceae bacterium | reverse complement strand
TTGTGGAATTCTTGGAGCGTGTTCATGTTGCGCTGGGTCATTGCCATTGGTCTACTTACCATGGTTGTTGGCATCGGCGGCGCGGGATACGGCGTGTGGACCATTTGGAACCAGCACCACGCTATCACCGGCGCCCGCCCGGTAATGGCAACAGTGGTCGCTCATCGGACCAAAGACCTCAAGGCATCTGGGTTTGTTGCCAAAGTCCCCTTGGTCAAATACGAATACACGGTCGATCTACAGCCCTACGCCTGCGAGACGGTGACTCCGGACGAATTGATGTTGCCTGACACCTGGGCGGAAAGTGTTTTCAACCAGTTCCCCATTGGTGCGCAGACCGAAGCAAAATACGATCCAAACGACCCAAGCAAGGCGTTTCTTATCGCCAAGTATTCCGTGAAACCGTATCTGCCGTTACTGGTTTCTCTGGTGCTTGCCGCATTAGGATTAGGCGTTGTTGGCGAACAGCTGGTGAACCACGATGCGCCAACTATGACACCGACAAGTTCGGGCGCAACTGCCCTGGGGGCCAAGCAACATCATTTGACGCGTGCTCGTGTGCTAGGCATCGTCGGCCTCACCGGGTTGTGTTGTGGTGTCCCGGCAATCCTGCATCATCTGATGGTCAGTACCCCGCCACACGAACGAATGGGTTTCCTGTTGGAGGGCGCGTATGGAATCGCGGTGCTGACCGTGTTGGCTCGTTCCGCTATCCAATTTCGCCGAGGGGGTGGTTTCGGAACTCCGGTTGTCACCGTTGATCGATCGCCCACGGTCGGCCAGCCGCTTCAACTGAGCATTTCCGTGCCGACGCGGTTCAACGGAACAGCTCATGTGAATGCGCGCCTGAAATGTGAGGCGAAAGACACAAGACTTTTCAACCTTTCGGAAGAAAAGCCGACTACGGTACTGATAGAACAGGACTTTCTATTGGCCAAGTCGAAGCCCGTGACCAAGGACGGTGAGACTACAGGAACAGTGGAGCTGGTCATTCCTGATCACATGCCCGCATCCACGCCAGTTGATTCTGGGGAAAGAATTCACGTGGTATGGAGCCTGATTCTAACGGCCGAAGGGAGTGGCAGGCGCAAAGCCGAGACGGAATACGTCCTTTCGGTGGTGAACGCTCGATCCTAAGGTGTCCTACAGTTGATGCCACGACGGTGGCGTGTGGCCGACTGGCTGCCTGGGGCGCGGCGGCGTTGGGCCAGCACGTGCCGGATCGCGGCCAGGGGGCTACGTCGCGACGCCAGGCTATTGGCCACGGGGATGCCACAAAGCCCGTGAACGAGACACGGGCCGACGGCCGGTGGTCTCCAGCGACGCCTCGCTGACAGCGAGTAACGAATCCACACGGTACGCTCACCTTCGCCAAGCTCGTTCGCTCCCTTCGAGCAAGAAATGTGCGATTCTGGGGCGCCTCTGGTAATCTTAGCGCCCTAATCGAAATGTGCGATTCTGGGGCGCCTCTGGTAATCTTAGCGCCCTAATCGAAGGCGCTTGGGGGCGTCCCGCCGCGCGTTCCAGCAACTGGTCTCCGAGTCGAAACCCTGTTTCTGAACGTGAGTTACAGGCTGTCTCTCGCTTGAGCGTCACCGTGGCACGACCTTTGCGGATGGGCCGCCACGCAGGCAAATGGAGAGTCATCGCGATGCAAGTCAAATTGACAATATCGGAAGGCGGGGCCCGCACCGTGGTTGTTGACTCGCCTGAGTTCCTGATTGGCCGCGGCGAGGACTGCGACTTGAATCTCCAAAATCCAATGATCAGTCGGCATCACTGCGCACTGACAGTCCAGGACGGTGACGTCTTTGTCCGCGACCTGCAGAGCACCCACGGAACCGGCGTGAACAACCAAATCCTGGTTGGGGAACGTCCACTTCGCGATGGCGACAGGTTGTGGGTTGCGGTGACACCGATCGAGGTTAGCATCCAAAAGGACCGAAGCGTGTGGGTGGAGAGAGTCTTCCGGCCCCTGATCCGAATGCCTTGTCTCCGAGGCGAACCAATTCAGACCCCAACTTCTTAAGCAAAGCCATGACCTTTCTCGTTTCTCTTCTTTCGTCGAAGCCCGCCCGCGTCAATGCCGTGGGTACGTGGCGAGTCACTGCCGAAAGTCCGGAGCAAGCGATTGGCACCGTGAAGTCCTACGCGAGTTCGTGGATCTGGCCGCCCGATTCAGCGTGGATGGTGGTCTCCGTCCCACTTGAAGAAAGCCAGCGAGACAGGCAGGCCGGCAACTGGGCAACCTGCTAAACTGCGGAGGCATGCTTTGAGTTGACCGCCGTCGCGATGCGTGCGCTGATCGCGGAGGCTGTTCAGAGACAGTTGGCATCGCTGCCCGTGACGGGTGCCATGAAGCTCTGCGGGGCAAGTGAAGTCGTCGATGAAACCGTTAGGCAGCTTAAGCTCGACCAGGGAGTCTTTGACATTTACAGCACCGACGTTGACGTTATCCTGCTTCATTGCAGACGGCCCTGGTTTCCTCGGACGCATGGACACTGGCTAACCCGCGGATCACGGGAACATGTTCTGCGCCCTTGACACTGGCTTATCGGCTGAGCCCCGCCGTGCAGCGGCACCATCCGCAGAAGGGTGACGCCTACTTGGCACCCGGCTGCACGGCGAGGCATCGTCATCCCACCCGATCTGCTTCACGATTTCCTCGTACCTTGCCCGATTCTTTTCGGCGTAGATTTCGGTGGTGGACACGTTTTGATGCCCCAGGACAAGTTGTGCCGCCTCCGCACCAAACATGGCCCTTACTTTCGTTCCGGCGTTGTGCCGCAGCCTTCCAGGAGTCCACTTCGGCACGCCAGCACGCTTGCACCCGCGTTCCACCGCTTGGCAGTAGCTTTCGTCATCGGACCGGCTGGGATTCGCGGACGCCCGTTGTTTTCCCTTTGCGGAGCCCTGCGACGGCTCTTAACCCCTGGTACACGGCGGGAGGGACCAATTCCTCCTCGACCGCCCACCGAAACATTCGGAGGATGCACTGACTCCGGTAGTTGACGTAGTCTCGAGTCAGGAGACAGCCGTCCCTCTTGCGGCCCTTCGTGATGATCTCCTGCCTGACCGCCTTGAGTCGCTTCGGCCCAAATTCGTCGGCGGGCGTGCTGCCATACAGCTTCAGCAGTGGCGCAAATGCTGCCTTGATAACGGACCGTTCGTCCATGGGAACGCCGTCCTTGACGTAGTAGGCCCTGGCAAAATCGTCGTACTTGACCACTAGCGCAGCAATCAAAAGGCGTTCACCGTTGGGGATCGCGATTGTCTCCGACTCGCCCTTGGCGAAATGTTCGGCGATCAGGCGGGCATACGCTTCTTTGCTTTCCGGCGAGCCAAATGGGCCGAGGTAGACATCCCGACCGCTGATGCGGACGCGGGCTTGCCCAGATGCCTTGTGGGGCAGATAGGAGGGGATTCTGTTCCGTGATCGTGCCATCGTGCGACTCCATTTCGTGAGTTTCGTGGTATGACTACCACGAAATCCCGAACATTTGAGCCGCACTTTCCGGCAGGAAAGGTGTTCCTAAGTCGCGGAACCGGCAAGACTTACATCAAGTGGAGGATAAGGGAGTCGAACCCTCGACCTCTTGAATGCCATTCAAGCGCTCTCCCAACTGAGCTAATCCCCCGGTGGTCTGTCTGGTGGCGACGCATTCCGCGTCAAGACTTGCGAAATTTAACACCGCCTCATCCGGCTGTCAAGGACGGCACACGCGACGGCACAACGGTTTGGTCCCGGAAAAAGCGGTTCTGGTTTGCGGCAGGGGCTGTGCGTGCGACGATCTTGGTCTTCCTTCTCCGCGATGCACTGGGTTGGAATGGTTCTTGCCAAGCGGGTCGCCCGGACGGACAATCCGACTTCCGTCTGGCTACATTCCCACGAAACAGGATTCCCGCCCTTGAAGAAACGTTACGTTCTTACGGCCCTCAAAATCGCCTTGCCGCTGACGATTATCGTATGGCTGGTCAGCAGCCTGGACCGAGCCCAATTGCAGCAACTGGGGCAGAATCCGATTCGCTGGCCGTTGCTGGGTTGCGGATTCGCCCTAGCTCTGTGTTGCGTCTGCGCGACGTTCGTCCGTTGGTATCTGCTGGTTCGCGCGCTCGATTTGCCGTTTCGGCTGGCTGATGCCTTTCGCTTGAGTTTTGTCGGTTATTTGCTGAATTTCGTGGCTTTTGGCAGCGTCGGGGGCGACCTTTTTAAGGCCGTTTTTCTGGCCCGCGAGCAGCCGGGACGGCGAACGGAGGCGGTGGCGACCGTGTTTCTGGACCGCGCGGTCGGTTTGTACTCGTTGCTGATCGTCGCCAGTGCTGCCATCTTGTTCAGCGGCAGTTCGAGCTGGGACGCGGAAGTCAGGACGATCTGCAACCTGACTCTAGCGGCCACGGCGCTCGGGACGGCGGCGATCGTGGTGATTCTGCTTCCCGGTTGGGGTCACTCCTCACTGATGAAAAGGGCCTATCATCTTCCGAAGATCGGCACCGTCGTGCATCGGCTGGCCGGGGCCCTGAACGTGTATCGGGGAAAGCGCGGCACCCTGGCGCTGGTGGCGGCGGTCAGTCTGGCGGTCCATGTGGTCTTCGCCATCTCGCTGCACTTGTCGGCCGCCGCCGTCTTTCCTCAGCATCCGACGTTGACCGACCATTTCATTATCGTCCCGCTGTCGCTGACCGCCGGGGCTTTGCCGTTGGCGCCCGCGGGCTTGGGCACGTTCGAGGCGGCGATGAAGATCCTGTATCAAGTGATCCCGGCCCAAGGCGGCGGGGATGGTTTCCTGATCGCGCTGGTCTACCGGGTGATCACGATCGTGATCGCGGCCATCGGTGTGGTGTACTATTGGATCGGCCGCCGCGAGGTGGGCGAGTTGCTGCGCGAGGCCGAGCACGAACAAGAGGAGGAAGACATCGAAGCGGCACTGGACGGAGCGGAGGCGGAATAGGCCGTCCTGACACGGGTCCTGTAAGTACCCCGTCGTCAGTTCCTAACCCGCATTTCTCATAACGCGGCTAGCGCGAGGCCCCCAGATCTGTCATAAGTTGATTTTCCAAGATCGCTTACGACAAATCATGGAGGTTTCCTCGTGCAAACACAGTGTAACGAATCACGGATCGAATTTCACGGGCTGGGCGAGCGGGTGCTGACCGCCGATTTTGACGGGGGAAATATTGTCAGCGACGGTGGTGTGCCGCTGATCGCCGAGGTCGATCGGATGTTTCGCGTGTTGGAACGGTATGCGGACTGTTTTACCGATCATCGCGATCCCGAGCTGATCGAACATTCCGTGCTGGATGTCACTGGGCGCTTCAAAACGGGCCACTTATGGGCGCTTCAAAATCCGCAGGTGAACGGTTGTTAACTAGAATCCTGTGACCGTGGTCCGTTTTGGGATCGGAGTAGTATTATTTTTCGGCTTCCGAGCCGATGGGCGCTTTGGCGGATTTTGAACCATTCAGCGGATTTTTCAGCCGATAGCTTCGGCCCGTGAGCGTGAGCACCTCGGCGTGCTGCAGAAAGCGGTCCAGGATGGCCGTGGCGCTGGGCACATCGCCGATCAGCTTGCCCCAGTCCTCCAAGGGGCGGTTGGTGGTCATCACGGTCGAGCGGAGTTCGTGACGCCGCATGATGATCTCGAAGAGGTACTCGCCGGAACGCTTGGGGAGTTGCTTCATCCCCATGTCGTCGATGATCAGCAGGTCCGGTTTCAGATACCGGGCCAGCACCTTCTCGTGGCCGTCGAAGGCCTCGTCGTGCAGGAAGTCGCGGACCACGTCGAAGATGGAACCGTAGTACACGGTGAAGCCGCACTTGATCACCGCGTACCCCAGCCCTTGCACCAGATGGCTCTTCCCGGTGCCCGGCGGACCGCAGAACAACACGTCGCGATGCTCCCGCAGGAAGCGGCCGGTGGCCAAGTCGTAGATCGTCGTTTTCTTCACGGACGGATTGAACGAGAAGTCGAAGTCCTCCAGCGTGCGTGGCTCCCGGAAGCAGGCCGCGGTCAGCCGGCGTTGAATCAGCCGGGAGTTCCGCGTCAACAGTTCGTCCTGCAGAATGAGTTCCAGGAACTCGCGATGATTCAGGCCACTGGCCGCCGCCTCCTGCAGGCGGACTTCCAGCGCGGCCGCTGAAGCGCATCCCCGGTCACCACCCTCAGCGGCCTGCCCAAATTGACTCGCGCGACTTCCTGTCACTTTTCCCTCCAGCTGCTGACTTCGCCGCCTCAGGCTGCTCGATACACCGCGCCCGGCGTCCGGTATCCTAACGCTTGGTGCGGACGCCGATGGCAGTAGAAGTCGAAGTAGCTCGTCATCCGAGACCGTAATCTCAGACCTCCTGATCTCCGGGAAAAAGCTGTGATCCCGGATTCTGGTTTGGGGGGGTGCCGGCGAGGGCGTAGATCAGCTTGAGCTTGGTGCCCGGATAGGTGTGCTCCGCGGCGGTGGCCTGTCCCAAGAGGTGAGCGATCGCGCGGTCGTGTCGTGGATTCGAGGAGGCATGGACGCGCACGCACAGCGTTCCCGTCGCTTCGTCCGGGAGAAGATCCGCCGTCCGCGTGAACAGGTCCCGCAGTAACGAGCGGGCATCGTCCGCACGGGATAACACCTCGCGGACGATGGCCGCCAGCGCCGTCTCCGCCCGGTAGGCGATCATCTTCACGGTGTCCAGCAGACGTTTACGGCCGGGGGCGAGGCTTGCGCATTTGGCTTCCTCCGGCAAGGTCTCCCAACTCAGGTGCGTGGGCGTGGCCTGTTGCTGTTTCTTGACCTCGTCCAATTCGTGCTCCAGTTGTTGAATCTCTTCCACCAGCTCGGCTTTATCTTTCAGCCAGTGGTCCATCTCGGCGGGATCGGTTTCGGGGTGCAAGGTCCAGACGCCGTGGCCGTCGCTGATGATCGTATCGGCAACCGACACCAACTCCCGAGCCGCTTCCGACAGTCCTTCTTGTCCGGGCGGGCTGAGGAACACGGCCGGGCCGACGAGCGGCGATTCGTCCCATTTCTGGGCCTCGCGCAGCGCGAGTGCGAACGTCCGCAGCACGCCCCGCGTCTTCTGGAACCGCTCGATGCCTGCCGACCACTTGGCGTAGAACACCTCCGTCAATTCGGGGTGAAACGGGAAGCTCTTCAGGTAGCGATCCTCGGCAACTGCGCCTTGTTTGGCGGTCTGTTCGTCCAACGCCGCGATGCCCTTCAGCGCCGCGATGACCTGCTGCGGCCATTTGTCGCGATCGCTGACGGACTTCGGGTTGAACAGCCGGCGCCGGAGCACCTCGGCCACGTCGTCCTTCTCCACCGGCTGCACGGCCTCCTCGCGCTGACGCTGGAAGATATCGTACAGGTCCGAGACGATCTTCTTCCCCAGGCCATCGGCCTGATCCTTGGGCTCGCTGGACAGCAGCGACGCGACGACGCAGCAGCGATCGACTTTGGCCGCCGCCTGCGTCAAGTACTGGAAGAACGATGTCAGGATGTCCAGCCAACCGGGGTCCGAACCGGCCTTGATCTTGGCGTACAACAGCACCTCGTCGATCAAGACCAGCGTGCCCAGCCGCGCCTTCAACGGCAGGGATATCCCACCCGGTTGGGCCAAGCACCGATAAAAATCGGTCGCCCAGCGTCGCCTTCGAGGCTCCCCGCACCGCGATCCACCCGCTTTTTCATTCGGAAACGCCAATTTCCGGACGGGCACTAGTTACGGATCGCGAACTTGTCGTACCCAACGGTCGTCACGTACAGCGGATCGTCGCTGTAGGCTTTTCCCGAGTAACTCGGGCAGCGGCAGAAAGGCAAGATTTGCGAAGCGACCGCGCGGTTGGCCGGATCGAGGGCGGAGACGTTGTAGTTGATTTCGCCGGCTAGGTTCTCTTGCTCCACGTACGGCAGCAGCAAGCTGGCGAAACTGTGCAGGTGGATGTTCGGATCGGCCGGGCCCGTTCCAGGATAGTTCCATACGCCCCTTCCGAACCCGCTCGTGCTGCTGGGCGGAAACACCTTGAAGGTAAGCTCGTAGTTGTGCAAGGCCAACCCAATCTGCTTGAGGTTGTTCTTGCACTGCGTGCGCCGCGCCGCCTCGCGGGCCGCTTGGATTGCCGGGAGCAACAGCGCCACTAGGATGCCGATGATGGCAATGACCACAAGCAGTTCCACGAGCGTAAAACCACGGCGTCGATTCATCGGTGTTCCTCCAGATCGCGGCGGACCGCAGCATGGCCACTAACGAACTATCTCCACGAGAGGACAAGCACACCTATCAGTGAATGGCATACCGTTGTCAAGCCCCCCCTCGCGGCGACAAGTTTGCTCCGTCGCCGCCGATGGAGTCTTGACAGACCGCCTCAATTCCGCCACGCTTTGGGTAAGGATGGCGGGAGCCATGAAGACAAACGGACTAGCTGTGTTGGCGGACTTCGAGGAATGCCCCTGTGCCGGGCGCACGCTGGACAAACTGATTCAACCGGCGATCTTGGTCGTGCTGGCGGAAGGCCCGCTTCATGGCTATCGGTTGGCCGAGCGGATCGGCGAGCTTTCCATGTTCGGCGGACAGAAGCCGGATGCCTCGGGGGTCTATCGATTTCTGAAGACCATGGAACGTCGAGGCATGGTGGCGTCCTCCTGGGGAACGCTGCCTCCGGCAATGGATCACGACGCTGGAGGAGTACCGCGAGGGGATCGGCTCGTTACTCAAGGCGGCCCGCAAGGCGGTGGCCGGGTAGGGCCCTCCAAACCGCCATCCGAGTGACCAGCGCCAATGGCCCTGCTGTTGCGTCGCCGAACTACCCGAGGCAGTCGAGACAGTCTTTGCTCGCCTGGCCGCTCGGCGTCTGGCCTGTCTTGGGCCCCAGCAGCGTGACGTACGGCTCGCGCGACCTGGGCCCTGACATCCTGACATAGGGTCACGGCCGACTGGCGTGCCCGTCCCCACGTGGGCTGGTCTCTCCGAGACCGGCGAACCGCGACAGGATCCGGTGCCGGGATGCGTGCCGCTGCACCCGCGTCTCG
>CAYUFW010000211.1:0-5814 GCA_964443915.1 uncultured Pirellulaceae bacterium | reverse complement strand
ACGTGAATCGCCGGACGACGCGCCACAATTGTGGCCCAAGAGTCGAGCCAATCCTCCCAGGAAAACAAGGAAATCCAAGGGTATGTCAGGATGTCAGGCGCCCGAGCGTGCCGCCGGTTGGCCAACAGGTTGTCGTCGAGAAAGAAGGCCAGGCCGTCGTCCACTTGCTCCAATGCGCGTGCCACGGCGGCGATCGGACGCGGCTCGTAGAAGTGCGGTTCCCAGGCGCTCGATTTGCAGCAGAAGCCGCAGGCGTGCGGGCAGCCTCGCGACGTGACCAGCGTATGGCGCAGCAAGTAGGCGCGGCGGTTCATCAGGTCGCGGCGCGGTAGCGGGACCAGCGCCGCCGAACCTTCGCAAGCAACTCGGTCGATCTTTTTCAGGTGTCCGCGCTCGAAGTCATCGAGGATCTGGCCCCAGACGGGCTCTGCGGGCCCCACGCACACGGCATCGGCATGTTGGGCGGCTTCTTCCGGCAGGCTCGTGGCGTGCAGGCCGTCCAGCGAACGTCCGTTTTGTGAGGCACGTCGGCTGCGGCTGTCAGCTGGCGGTCTCGGCCAGGACCGGTTCTTCGAAGTCACGATAACTGGCCCACCAGGACACGGGCAAACAGCCGGCGAGGATGACGGCCACCTGGCTGGCGACGAACGCGCCCAGGGCCAACAGGACCCCTTCGGTGAAACCGTAGGAGTGCAGGCCGACGCCCAGTTCGTTGACGCCGAACCAGGACCAGCCGGTCATAATGTTGCCGGCGACGGCCAGCACAGCCAAGCCGCGGTCGCGGACGAGATCGTCCCACAAGGCGTGCAGGATGAGGGCGTTCCAGAGCACGATGATCAGGGCCCCGTTTTCCTTGGGATCCCAGCCCCAGAACCGGCCCCAGGAGTCGTCCGCCCAGAGGCCGCCCAGCACGGTGCCGACGAAGCTGAACAAGGCGGCGAAACAGATCACGCCGTAAATCATCCGCGAAAGCGGTCTGCGGACTTCGGCCGAGGCCAGCGACCGCGTGAACACGCCCATGACGATGTAGATGATCCCCAACAGGCCCGCCAGGAAGGTGGCCGCGTAGCCCAAGGCGACGATGACGACGTGCGTGGCCAGCCAGAATTGGGTGTCCAGCACGGCTTGCATCACGGTGTACGTGTCCGCGCCCTTGCCCAGTGCCTGGGCGATCATCAGGGCCAACGCGCCGCCGACGCTCGCCACGACGTTGCACACACCCAAGCGGAAAATGGCCTCCAAGATCAGGCCAGCGAGGGCAAAACACCAGCCGATGAACAGGGCCGACGAATACAGGTTGGTGACCGGCGGCCGTCCCGAAATGTACATCCGCCCGACGATCGCCGCGGTATGGACGCAGAAGGCCAGGAAGATCAGCCAGAAAGCGGCTCGATTCAAGGGGCGGCTCCAGCCCATCCAGGCGCCGGCGGCCAGGACGAACGCCGTCCAGTAGAGCCCCACGCAGAACGTGACGGGCGCAAAGGAACTCATGTACGCTTCGAGTCGCACCTTGCGTGGCACGTATTCGTGCGGCGGATTGGCGGCGAGCAGATCGCGGTACTTGGCCACTTCCAGATTGAACGCCTTCGCATCGCCGTTGCGGTAGGCCGCGAAGATCGCCTTCCAAGCCAGGGCTGCCGGCTCCGCAGGCTGTCCCAGCGTCTGCTGCAGGTAGGCGCGGGTGGCCGCCGTGGCGTAGGCTTGCCACGGTTTCTGGTTCTGGTCCGCGTGGTCTTGGTCGGCCTTGCCGGCGTCGCTCAGCCGCGGGACTGCCAACGGCGCTTGCCTCTCGTCCATTTCCCGTTCCGCCTGCTCGCCGGCCACGATCACGCGCTCGGTCCAGCTTCGGAGGGCCGCCGACCGATCGGACTTCAATTCCTTCTCGGCCGGGAAGGGCGGCAGGTCCCAAGGTTGAAACGCATTGACCAGACGCAGGTAGGTCTGAAACCGCTGGTTCAAGTCCATCAGCTTGCGCTGGTACACATCCATTTTCTCGACGCCCGCTTGCCCAGCCGCGCGTAACTCCTTGTCGAATTCGGACAGTTTTTCCGGGTCGCGGCGGATTTCCTCCAGCGAATAGCGGAAGCCCTGCCGCCGCTGGAGCCCCAACGTTTGCAGGACGTCCAGGTTCTGGATGCGGAACACCTGGTGCTCCTCGGCCGCCGCCGGTTGGGCGACGACGTCCAGGAACCAGCGCACGGCGGACTGCTTCTTGCCGGCCGCGTCGCGATACGTTTCGCGGTCGGAAATCTTGGCCAGCGTGGTGCGGGCCAGCGTGTCGACGGGCTTGACGCGGCCTTGGTCCACCACCGGCAGGGAGCCAAAGGCGGCGAAGTCGAAATCGCTGTCGGCCGTGCGCGGCGGGCGAGCTTGGCCCGCGATCCAGCCGGCGAAGACCAGCACGACCACCGCCGGAAACATCACGGCTCCCCGCCCGGCCGTCGCGCGAGGCTCCGGCTTCCCGTCGCCCGCCCGGGCGCGTTTGCGGCGGCGTGCCTCCTGCGGCTTGGCCGGCGTCACCAGCGCCGCGGGCTCGGCGTCCGAGCCGCGTTGGGCGAGCAGTTCGGCATCGCGGCGGGTCAAGAACCGCAGCAACACGCCGGAGAAATGGCTCTGCATCCCGAACCAGACGAACATGCAGGCCACGTAAGGGATCATCCAGCCCGTGTTGGTCACCACCTGCAGCGTCGTGGTCTCGACGCCGCTGTGCGGATCGCGGGTGTACCCGCTCTGGTAAAACGTCTCGCCCGCGTACCGCAAGGGATTGTTCATCCAAATCCGCACCTGCCGATCGACGTTGTGCTGGGGAGCGATCAGCCGCACGTCCGACGAGTAGTCCTTGGGCGTCGAGGTGCCGATGTAGTCGACCTTGCGGACGTCGACCAAGTGCATCGAGTAGGGCTTGGAGGTCTGCTTGAAACGCAGCGCCAAGTTGTATGCCTTGCCGTCGACGGACACGGACTCCGGGAACCGGGGCGCGGCCAGCAACTGGGACACCAGATACGTACCGATCGGCTTGCCGTCGCCTTTCCGCGTCAGGGTGACGTAGGCCGAAGCCATGTCCACCTCGCCGCTGCTGTCCGCTCCGCTACCAGGCCGGATCTCCTCGGCGACCCAGGTCAGGCCGTTGCCGGCGGTCGCGGGATTCGGTCCGTCGCCTTGAGCCCGCCGCAGATCCGAGTTCTTCAGGTACTCGGTCACTTGCACGTCAAACGGGAGCACCGGATCCTGGATGGCCTCGCCCCGTTGCCGGCTGCGGATCAGCCGCGACTGGGGAATCGCCCAGACCTCCTGCTCCGTCGCCGAAGCACCCGGATCGACGATGGCCAACTCGGTCTCGCGGATGTCCAGGGCGAAATTCACGGTCTGGCCTTCCCGGATGATCAACCGCTCTTCCACCGCAAAGAAACTGACAAAAACTTCGCTGAGCATGGTCAAGGCCAGCCCGATGTGGATCAGGGCCATGCCGCCGCGGCGTTGGAACAGCAGAATGCAGCCTGCCAGCACCACGGCCGCAGCCAAGCCGCCTTGAATCAGCTGCCACAGGATCCGCATCCCGGCGTCGCCCAAGTAGGCCCCCTCGCCAGCCAGCCAGAGCCACACGGACAGGAACGTCAGCAGAACGCCGGACACGCTCATCAGCACCAGTTCGATCACCCGCTGCCGCGATTGGACGAACATCACGACGAGCATGACCAGGTTCACGATCGCCAGTCCGCTCAGCGCCAGCTTGCACCACAGCCACAACGCCGCCCAAGAGAAAATGGGAACCGCCTGGAACCCTTCCGGATTGTGCCCGCTGGCGATCACCACCCACGTCGTCAACCCGCCCGCGACGATGGCCGCCACGCCGGCCAGCAGCCGCCAACCGCGCGCCTGGACGGTGAACCGCACCAGTTGCGCCGCTAGCAGGTTCGCGGCCAGCAGCACCCCGATCGTCGCGCCGCCCGGAAACCAGAAGCCGCCCTTGACGGTCGCCAGCGCGGCTTGAGCCAGAGCCAAAACCGCCGCCGTGGCAAGTGCGATCCGCCATTTCCAGGCGCCGTGGAGCCAGGTGAAACAGGGGACGCCCGCCGCCAGCCCCAGGCCCAGGAAGCCCAAACTGCACAAGGCCCGCATCACCTGCTCGGACAGCGTCGGGAACCACGACTTCGGGAAGAGCACCGTGACGTCGATCCACGCGAGCCAACTGCGGAAGTACAGCGAGATCACCTCCCACATGTCCATCTTCACCTGGGCCAAGGTGCCGACGAAGATCAGGATGATGGCCAGTGCGAACAATGCCACGGTCAGCTTGAGCGACGCCCACGGTCTGAGCACCAGCGCGGCCAGATCGAACACCGTGCGAGCGACGGACGCATCCGGCGCGAGTGACTGTCGTTGATCGGAGCCCGAGAGGGTATCGGTTGTCATAGTGTGTTACTCTGTCGAATTCGTAGGTTGGGACTCTGTCCCGACCGGATAGGCGTAGGTTGGGACTCTGTTCCGACTAGGTCGGGTCGAAGACCCAACGTACTCTGGTTGCGGACGCGAGTCTGCGTCCGGTTTACTCTCCTGCGGACCCGCGCAGATCCACGGCGGTGGCGGTCGTGCCGTCCAACTCGATCTTCTCCGTCTGCTTGTCGAGTTCCTCGGCGGCGAGCGGCGGCAACTGCAATTGCTGCCGCCAGCGGTTGACGTTGGACAGGACGTAGGCCGACGGCTCGCCCGGCGGAACGCCCAGCGGGATCACGGTCAGTTCGATCGCTTGATCTGCGGAGCCGAACTCGAGCGTGGCAAACCGCATCCCCGAACCGGCTTTCTGCCGCCAGCCTTCGGGCAGCGTCCACTGCGGCTTTTCGTCGCCGAACCGGACGGACCGCAGCAGCGATCGGAAAGCGTCCGTGTGCTCGGCCATCTGGGCATCGGGTCCGACCGCCTTGAAGAACCAAGCCTTGTCCGGCCGCAGCACGATGGCGGCCAACATCCGCTGAGCGGCGGCAGGGGTGGCGGCGGCGGCGACTGCGGGGGGATCGGCGGTCGTCGGCGCGGGGGAAACGGCGGGTGAGGCGGTTTCTGGCCCGGCAGCGACCGACTTGCCCGCGGCAACTTCCGTGGGCACCCGATAGTGCCGGATGGCCTCGGTTCGGTCGCATCCGGAGCACAGGCAAGACAAGACAAGTCCGGCGATGACAAGTGGCCTGAAAAGACTCTGCCAGCGGTCGCTGGACGCCGAACCGGCCTGCGTTGAATCTGGTAAATGCACGTCGTGTCCTACAGAATTGAGTCGATGGCGATGGAAAATGCGGCTAGTGCGCCCCCAAGGCCTGCGGAGGTGGCGTAAGCTTCCAGCTTGCGGTCGTTTGTCGCTGGCAAGCTGGAAGCTTACCCCACTTTTAGCATTGAAGACGCACTAGGCGGGTCGCGGGCATCGCTCGCGATGAAGCAAGGCACTCAGCCCCGGCTATAAACGACAAGAGATTATAGGCACGGCGGGCCAGATGGATAGGCGTTTGCCGGGAAATGGGACTTGAGCGACAGCCCCGTGAGCGAAAAAGCCCGGCTTCTCGAAAGAAGCCGGGCTTCTGAAGTCAGCCAAAGTGTCAATCCGCGGCCCGCATCACGGCTTCAAACCAAACATGCGGACCATCACGTCCATGATCGGAGTGGATGCGGTGTACGTTTCGTCCCATGTCCACATGTTTCGCATCAGATCGGTCATCAGCATGCCTGTTACGGCGAGGATCACGGTGATGGCCAGGAGGCTGAGGACATTCCAGATCGAGTAGGGAATGTCCTGTGCGGCGCCCAATTGCACGGTGGGCAAGGTCACCG
>CAYUFW010000210.1:0-14891 GCA_964443915.1 uncultured Pirellulaceae bacterium | reverse complement strand
ATTTTGTACCCCCACTTCCCGAGCAGCGCTGGATTTTCGGAGCAGTGCGGCGACTTGTCGCCGCTTTCCTTCTCTGGAATCGCACAAAAGACCAAAGCGGCGACAAGTCGCGGCACTCCAAGACGCCCGCAGCCAACCGATCTCATGGATGTGACGCCCCCTCCGACCTTCCCCGGACTGCAGACGATCGCCGCGCGCGAAGCCATGCTGCTGGCGCCCTACGCCATGCGCAGCATCGACTCGCGGGGACGCAAGTACCCCGAATCCGAGCATCCGTATCGGGGGCCGTTTCAGCGCGACCGCGACCGCGTCGTCCACAGCTCGGCGTACCGGCGGCTGAGCGGCAAGATGCAGGTCTTCACGGGCGACATGGGCGACTATCACCGGACCCGACTGACGCACACCCACGAGGTGGCTTCGATCGCGCGGACCATCGGTCGCGCCTTGCGTTTGAACGAAGACCTGATCGAAGCCCTGGCCTTGTTCCACGACATCGGCCACCCGCCGTTCGGCCACGCCGGCGAGGGCGCCCTGAATGAATGCCTGGCGGATTGCGGCGGGTTCTCCCACAACCGGTACGCCCTGACCATCGCCGAGGAATTGGAGGTGCGGTACCAGAGCTTTCCCGGCCTGAATCTGACGCACGAAGTGCTGGAGAGCCAGGCGGCCCGCGTCGCTAAGCACACGGCGGGCGCCGCGCCGCTGCTGGAGGCGCAGGTGGTCGACGTGGCCGACAACGTGACGTACGACGCCCACGACACGGATGATTCGGTCAAGCTGCAGTTGGTCACGATGGACGAACTGGGGGAAATCCCGCTGATTCGTGAGGTCGTCCGCCGCGTCCACGACCGCTTCGGCGTGTTGCGCGGCGAGCTGCTGCGGAAAGCGGTGGTCCACGAACTGATCGACTGCCAGGTGACGGATCTGCTGCAGACGGTGGGGCGCGTGCTGGCCCAGCGGCGGTTTGAAAGCGCCGACGAGGCCCGCCGCTCCGGCTATCGCATGGCGGCCGGCCGCGAGTTGGCGGAGCAAAAGGCGGAACTGGAGTCGTTCCTGTACCAGCGCGTCTATCGGCATCCGCGCTTGGTCGAAGTCCGCCACCGCGCTCAGGACCGGCTGCGAGCCATGTTCTTGGGCTATTGCCGCCGCCCGGCCCTGCTGCCGCCCGAATTCCGCGCTCGGGCGGAAATGGTCGGGATCGGACGCACCGTGGGCGAATACCTGGCCGGCATGACCGATCGCTACTGCGTCCAACAATACGAGTTGCACTTTGTGGGGATGAACGGCGAATGAGCATGGCATTCGTATTACCAGTTCCCGATTTCTTGCTTTCTCGCGAACAAAGAAGCAAAAGCACCACGGATCACACGGATTTCACGGATGTTTCTTATTCGTGTCATCCGTGTCATCCGTGGTCAAGTGATTTGGGTCGCGGGCAGCGCCCCCGCTGGTCTACGGCCGCCGCACCCCCGCGCGCCGCCCGCCAGCGACGTTAAAAAATTCACCGCTGGCCGGAACCCTGGCGGATGGGCCGGGTTTAATTTCTCGGTCTCTCAGACTCCCCGGCCTCCTCGGGGGACGATCGGACATCGATGGGCCAAACTCTCTCACATCTTCTATTTTCAGGAGCCATTGACCATGCGCAGAACGACGGTTGGATTGCTAGCGGCGATTGCCGCCACCATGTTCACTTTTCAGTTGTCGGCAGCAGACGGTCCTGCGCCGAAGGAGGGGCCGCCGAGGGCCCCCATGATGTTCCCGCGGTTGGACAAGAACCACGACGGCAAGATCACCGCGGATGAGGTTCCCGACGGGGCGCCGGATTTCGTCAAAGAGATGCTGAAGCGGGCGGACAAGGACGGCGACAAGACTGTGACGGCGGAGGAATTCCGCGGATCCCTGCAGGCGTTTCGCGGCGGGCCTCCGGGACCAGCGGCTGGCTTCCCAGGTCGGCGTCCGGACGGACCTGCGGGTCCGCAAGGCCGGGGTCCCAGCCGACCGGCAACCTCGCGAGGCCAGCGGCCTTCGGTAACGGAGCGGCCGGCCGGCATGACCCCACCGCGGCGTCCCGGTTTCTCGGGCCCTGGGGCGGCGTCGCCTGCATCGCGCCCCGATCCCAAAGCCCTGTTCGCCCGACTGGACAAGGACGGCGATCAGAAACTGAGCCTCGACGAGTTCGCCGAAGGCATGAAACGCTTTCATTCGCCAGCGATGGCGTCGCGAGGGCCGAGGATGGGCCGCCCGCCGATGTTGGGTCGCGGGCCGATGGGACCGCACCCGAGAATGGGGCGTCCGCCGATGGCTGGCCGCCCGCCGATGATGGGCCGCGGCCTGGTGGGACCGCACCCAGGCATGGGCCGCGGGCCGATGATGGGCGCACGCGGCGCGTGGGCCAAGTCGTCGTGGGCCAACTCACCGTGGGCCCGCTCGCCGTGGGCTCGGCAGGCTTGGGCCGGCGCGCCCCATCGCTGGCCGGCCGTGGGCGGACCCGCTGCCGCCTGGGCCAAGCCACGTGGGCCGGTGCCGGGTCACGCCGCCGCGATGCTGGGCCGACTGCAAGCGGCTGACAAGGACAAGGACGGCAAACTGAGCAAGAGCGAAGCTCCCGAACGGCTGCGGCAGCACTTCGACAAGGTGGACGCGAACAAGGACGGACAACTCGACAAGGGGGAAATGGGCAAGGCCCTCCACGCCTTCGGCCAGCAGACGCGCGAGGCGATGGCCAAGCATCGCGCCGAGACGGCCAAGAAGATGCACGAAGCTCGCGCGAAAGCGGTGGAGAAGCAGCGGGCCGTGAAGCAAGACGTCGAGAAGAGGCACGCCGAGAGAAAGCACACCGCGGCGAAAAAGCCCATCGAAAAGAAGGTCGAAGAGAAGAAGGCCGCGGAAAAGAAGGCCGCAGAGAAGAAGGCGGAGGGAAAGAAACCAGCGGACAAGAAACCAGCGGAGAAGAAGAGCTGAACCGCCCCCACGGCGGACTGAGTTTCCAGGGTTCATGCCAGACGCCTCCCGTGTTCCGGGAGGCGTTTTCTTGCGCGGTTCGTGCGTCGGCGAACGGTGGGCGTTAGCCCACCGGTTCTGGTGACGCGCGCCGGCCGCCGGCTTGGTTGCTTCGGCGAACGGCGGGCGTGAGCCCACCGGTTCTTCTGACGCCGGCGCTATCGGTTCCCATGGAAAACCGGTGGGCTGACGCCGCACCGTTCGCCACAAGACAGACGCCCCGACGGGTTCGTGGACGGGAGTCCTGTGGTACACTTTCGACTGCCCGTTTGGCGGAAGACCGTCTTCTCATGGCCGACCGGGCGCTCGAAAAGTTTCGCAAAGGAGAAACCGGCATGACAAGATTCTGCGCATGGTTGCTGCTGGCCGCCGCGTGTCCGAGTGTCCTCGCGGCGGAATCCTCCCGGCCCAACATCGTCCTGATCATGTCCGACGACATGGGCTTTTCGGACCTGGGCTGCTACGGCGGCGAGATCCAGACGCCGGTGCTCGATGGCCTGGCTGCCGGCGGGCTGCGGTTCACGCAGTTCTACAACACCGGCCGCTGTTGCCCGACCCGCGCGTCGCTGCTGACCGGACTGCACCCGCACCAGGCCGGCATGGGGCATATGACCGGCGGCAAACACGAGTTGGAAGGTTACGCGGGCAATCTCAACAAGCACTGCGTCACCATCGCCGAAGCGCTCCGGCCGGCGGGCTACCGCACCTACCTGTGCGGCAAGTGGCACGTCACGCGCCACGAGGGCCCCGAAGGGCCGAAGCACACCTGGCCGCTGCACCGCGGCTTCGACAAGTTCTACGGCACCATCAAGGGCGGCGGCTCGTTTTACGACCCGACGTCGCTCTGCCGCGGCGACACCTTCATCACCCCGGAGAACGACCCGGAGTACAAGCCACAGAGGTTCTACTATACCGACGCCATCTCCGACAACGCCGTCAAGTTCATCGGGCAGCACGCAGAGGCCAATGCCGGCCAGCCGTTCTTTCTGTACGTCGCCTATACCGCCGCGCACTGGCCGATGCACGCGCTGCCGGAAGACATCGCCAAGTACCACGGCAAGTACGACGGCGGTTACCAGCCGATCCGCGCCGCGCGGTTCCAGCGGCTGAAGCAACTGGGCCTGATCGACCCGGGCTGGCCGCTTTCGCCCCAGGCCGGCGATTGGGAGAGCGTCGCCAACAAGCCCTGCGAGGCCCGCTGCATGGAGGTCTATGCAGCGATGGTGGACCGCATGGACCAGGGAATCGGCCGGATTGTTGCCGAGTTGAAAAGGTTGGGCCAGCTGGACAACACGCTGATCCTGTTTCTGCAAGACAACGGCGGCTGTGCCGAGGAGATGGGCCGTCGGTCCAACGCCGACAAGATCCAAGGCGTCACCTACCAGCCCTTCGGTCCCGACGATCTGCAGCCGTCCATCTGGCCGCCGATGCAGACGCGGGACGGCCGACCCGTGCGCACCGGCCCCGAGGTGATGCCCGGCCCTGAGGACACCTACATCGCCTACGGACTCGCCTGGGCCAACGTCAGCAACACGCCGTTCCGCGAGTACAAGCACTGGGTCCACGAAGGCGGCATCGCCACGCCCCTGATCGCGCATTGGCCGCGAGGCATCGCCGCTCGCGGCGAATTGCGCACGCAGCCCGGCCAGTTGCCCGACATCATGGCCACGTGCTTGGACGTGGCCGGCGCGAAGTACCCGGCTGAGTTCCGCGGCCGGCCGATCACGCCGCTGGAAGGCCGCAGCCTCGTGCCGGCTTTCACCGACCGGCCCGTCGAGCGGGACGGCCTGTTCTGGGAACACGAAGGCAACCGGGCCGTGCGCGTCGGTGATTGGAAGCTGGTCGCCAAAGGCCCGGCCGGCCCGTGGGAACTGTACGACTTGCGAACCGACCGCACGGAGATAAACGACCTGGCGGCCCAGCAGCCGGCCAAGGTCAAGGAACTCGAGTCTCAGTGGGAAGCGTGGGCAGAACGCGCCCACGTCCTGCCGTGGATCTGGAAGCCCGCCTACGGGGAACCGGCGGAGCCGAAAAGAAAGGTCCGCGCCGCGTCTGCTCAAACGCGTTTCGATCTCCAGCCCAACATCATCTTCATCCTGTCCGACGACATCGCGCAAGGCGACTTGGGCTGTTACGGGCAGAAGCTGATCCAGACACCGAACCTGGACCGAATGGCTGCCGAGGGGACTCGCTATCTGCAAGCCTATTGCGGCACCACCGTCTGCGCGCCGTCCCGCGCGTCGCTGATCACGGGCCTGCACATGGGCCATTGCCCGGTCCGCGCCAACCGCGAGATCCAGCCCGAGGGCCAGATGCCGCTGCCCGCCGGCACGTTGACCGTGGCCCAACTACTCAAGGGCCGGGGTTATGCCACTGCGTGCATCGGCAAGTGGGGCATGGGCATGTTCGACACGACGGGCAGTCCGCTCAAGAAGGGCTTCGACCATTTCTTCGGCTACAACTGCCAGCGCCACGCCCACAGCTATTTCCCGACGTACCTGTACAACGACGATCAACGCTTCGAACTGCCCGGCAACGACGGCCGGAGCGTCGGCAAAACGTACGCGCAGGACCTGATCGCCGACGAGGTGCTCCGCTGGGTGCGGTCCCAAAAAGACCGGCCCTTCTTCCTCTTCCATTCCGTCACGTTGCCGCACGGCCGGTTCGAAATCGACGACGTGGGACCGTACGCCGACCGGCGATGGACGCAGCAGAAGAAGAACTATGCGGCGATGGTCACCCGTCTGGACAGCGATGTCGGGCGTCTGCTGGATCTGCTCAAGGAATTGGCCCTCGACGAAAAAACGCTGGTCATGTTCTCCGGCGACAACGGTTCGTCTTTCCCGCCGAATTCCGAAATCGGCCGATTGTTCGAGCAAGCGGCCAACGGCCTGCGGGGCTTCAAACGCGAACTGTACGAAGGCGGGCTGCGCCAGGCCGCGATCGTCCGCTGGCCCGGCGTGGTTCCGGCAGGACGAGTCAGCGACGAGCCGTGGGCCTTCTGGGACTTCCTGCCCACCGTCGCCGAGTTGACGGGAGCCAAGCTGCCGGACGGCTTCCAAGGCGACGGCCTGTCGCTCGTCGCGTTCCTGAAAGGCGGCCCCGCGCCGCCGCGGGAATTCTTCTACTGGGAACTGCACGAAGGCCGGCCGATCCAGGCGATCCGCTTTGGCGATTGGAAAGCGGTCCGCAGCGGGCCCTCTCAACCGCTGGAACTGTACGACCTGAAACGCGACCCCGGCGAGACGAAGAACCTGGCCGCCGACCACCCCGACCTGGTCGCCAAGGCGGAAACGCTGATCAAGGCGGCCCGCGTGGACGATCCGAACTGGCAGCTGAAGGAGCCGACGCGGAAGAAGATGAGCGGGGCCAAGAAAACGAGGCCCCAACCGCAGCACTAGCGCATCGTCACTGTCTGAACTCTGGGACAGTTGAACGTGCCAGAGAATGCAGCCTGGGCAAACCACGGCTGAGTGCCTGCGAATTCCGCTGCCGAAACCAGCAAGACTGACAGAGCATCTGGGAATACGATCTGGCCCGCCGGACCTACGGTCTCCAGCTCTCGAACTGCTGACGCGTGAAGACGAATTGGATTTGTTCGACGACCCGTCCGCTTTCGACGTCGAGGACGCGCAAGTCGGATGGAGCTTTGTCGTCGCGTGGGTTCAAGCCCGGCGACAGTCGGCCGAGAATGATATGCGAAGCGCCCAGGAGTTGCCGCAATCTTGCGGCCCGCTCCGGTTCGAAGAACGCTTGGTCACCCTGTCGGTCCAGTTCGGCTTTGACTTCGTTCAGATTCTCGTGGTTCCGTTCAAGGACTTCGATGTCCAATTGAACCAGCGCACCTTCCAGGAACCTGCCAAACTGCTTGGCCACGTACTCGGTGATCCCTTGCTTGTTCTCCCAGACCTCGCCGACCAGAGATTTGACGATTGGAGACGGACGGGTTTCCGGCTCCAAGTCCCAGTGTTCCGGAAGGAAGGTCAACACGGCCACGGTTGGATTACGTTCCAGGACGCGATGCACCACGTCCCCGCGATTTGGGGCGACGGGGGACTCGGCCGCCACCGCGGCTCGAGCGGTCTGGTCACCGACTTCCGTGACGATCAGTTGAAAGGGCCTTTTCCGATACGTCACTTCGCCGCCGCTGCCGGCGGCGTTCTCCTGGAGCACTTCCAGCCGCTGATCGACGCGTAACCCATGTCGGCGTCCCAGATTGACCTGGGCGACATCCCCTTCGACGCCGATGACTCGCCCGCCTGCCGGCAGGACCGCGGAGGCCAGCCGCCACACAAGGTAGCGGAGTTCGTGCAAGGAGGGAACTTGGGCCAGCGATGCGACGTACGCCACGTCGGCGATGGCACTGGGATCCATCGGTTGGACCCGCTTGTCAAACAGGTCGCGGAGCAGAACCTGCCGCTTCTCGGCGCCGGGCTCTTGGTCCACGTACCCCAGCGTCGTCGAGGTCTTGGCATCCGCTCCCCGTCCGGCAATCGGGGAAAGCGGGGGCAGCCGGAGCGGAAATCCGCCCTCCAGCGTCTGAAACGCCGCCAGGTCCAGGACACAGGTCCCCGGCTGAAAGCGAACGGCGGCGAGCCTTCCGGTCTGGAGCAGGAAAGCGATCTCGCCAGACTTGACGGGGGCCTGCAGCCGGCGCTGCCCTCTGGACGACCAAAGAGGCTCGCCCGTTCCCGCGGCCACAAGCCGCACCGCAAGCTCGTACAATGCCGCCCCCGATGACGGATACAGCCAGGCTTCCAACAGATGCGTCCCGCCGAGCAGTCGCCGCTGGGCCGCTTCGTCGAATGAAGTCCGCTGCCAGACGCCCCGCTCGGGCGCCTCCGCACGGGTCGATTCCCTTACGGGGCTCGCCTCGCGTTCTAGGAACGGCACCCCGAAGGCGGACAGCCTGCGGCGCAGTTCGGCGTCCACGTCCTGTGCAAGCCGCGGCTCGACGCCCAAAGTCCTGACGGGATTGACCATCAGCATTCGATACCTTCGCTGGCCGGCTCCGCACGACAGAGTCCGCCGGATATGGTAAACGCAGTAATCGAGGTAGTCGGCGGAATGACACAGGTCCTCGTCGTCGTCGATCGTGCGCAAGCTTCCCGGCCGGATGAGCGACTCGCGGGCCAACTCCGACGTAGTGCGAGACAGGTCTTGGAAAAAGAAACCTTCGTTCGTCGTCTGCAGGCGAAAGCCGATTCGCAAACGCTGACTGCGGAGATCTTCGAATACCACCAACGTGGTTTCGGTGGGGACATAGCGGTGTTCATGCCAGACCGCCGACAACTCATCGTTCAACTTTAGCGGCACCATGCTGCCGACCCGGCTCTCGTTGAAGAATTGCTGCACCAAATCCTTGCGTTGGTCGATGACGGGAATGCCGGCCTGCCAAGACATCTGCAGGACGCGCTGGACTTCGTCCCCCTCGGCTTTGCCGACCACGGCAAAACTGCAGTTGCCCTCCGACAGCGCCCGCACTCCCAAGGCGTGCTGTTGTCCCGTGTACAGCACGAAGTCCGCTTTTGACCAGGCCAACTCGTCAAACGTCGGCGGTTCCGGTTTGGGCGGTTCCGGGGCCTTGATCGGCGGCGGGAGAACCGGTGCCACTACCGCGTCCGCTTTGGGCCTGTGGGCCGAGATCCAAATCAAGCTTGATACCGCAACCAAGGTCATGAGGCAGGCGGTGATGGCTCCCAGGACAATGGGTCGGAGTCCGTCCCTTGGCTCGCGATTCCCCTGATCGACAGGCGGCGGAGCGACAGGCGCTGGCGACGGCGACGGGGACGATGCCGTCACGGGGCGCGGATTCGGCTCGACCTCCAACTGGACTACGATCAGCTTGGGGCCGGCCTTGCCCAATTGCAGGGTGTCGCCGACGGCCAGGCTCAGGCTCGATTCGACGGGTGTTCCGTTGACGTAGGTCCCGTTCTTCGAGTTCAAATCGCGAACGACCGGCTGGCCGTCCGCCTCCTCGATCCTGGCATGGACCCATGAGACCACGGGACGCTCGCCGCCCTCCAGTGACAAATCGCTGTCGGGATCGCGGCCGATGGAGATCAGCGGTCCTTCTCCGGTCCAATCGTAACTCGTACCCGTCGCATCGGTCACCCTGAGTGTGACTCGCATGGTCTGATGTCCTGTTCAGAATCTTGTCTCTTAGTTTGGCACCCGTGACGCTTGCCCACCGCAGTGCCGCCGTCATTCCCGGTCGTTCGCGCCGGCTTGGCGTCAGATCACCTCGGCCAACGCCGCTTCCAGTTCCGAGCCGTCTTGAAATCGGCGGGTGGGGTCCATCTCCAAAGCGCGATCGATCACCGCCGCGACAGGACCGGGGATCTCGGCATCGCGATGCCGGAGCGGTACCGGTGCGTCCCGCAGCACTACTTCGATAGGGTCCCGGTCCGGCGGGCAATCGCGCGGACAGTGGCCCGTCAGCAACTGGTAAAAGGTGGCGGCAAAGCTCCAGATGTCCGAGGCCGGCTGGGCGGTCTTGAAATCCGTCAGTTGTTCGCGCGGCATGTAGTCGAACGTCCCTCCGAAAGTCCCCGTCAGCGTCATGCCCGATAGGCCCGACTGTTCCCAATGTTTGGCCAGTCCGAAATCGCTGAGCTTCGCGGCCCAGCCGCGTTCCTGCTGATGCAACAAGATATTGGCCGGTTTCAGGTCCCGATGCACAAAGCGTTTCTCGTGGGCGTGCGCC
Source organism: uncultured Pirellulaceae bacterium (assembly GCA_964443915.1). Classification (GTDB taxonomy): domain Bacteria; phylum Planctomycetota; class Planctomycetia; order Pirellulales; family Pirellulaceae; genus Anammoximicrobium. The sequence continues at coordinate 5,185 of CAYUFW010000210.1, read as the reverse complement.
AGCGCGCTCACGCACTGCAGCATCAACCGCCCCGCGAGCGGCAGGGCCAACCGTCCGCCTTGCCGGGCGGCCAGGTCCGCCAAGCTGCCGCCGCTGCAGAAGTCCATCACGAAACAGAATGCCTTTCCCACACAGTTCGCCTCCAGCAGCGTCGCGATGTGGGGATGCTCCAGCGAGCGGAGCACATCAATCTCGCGCAGGAACCGCTGCCGCGACGCTTCGTCCATCCGCACCTTGGGCAGCAGCACTTTGATCGCCACCGGGAATCCGTCGATCCGCCGCGTCGCCTGGTACACGGCCCCCATCCCCCCGCGGCCCAAGATGACCCCCATGTCGTAGCCGTCGATCTGAATCGGCTCTGGACGAGGATCTACAGGGTGACTCCGCCGCCCCAGCCGATCCCAATACCAACCGTACTCAACCAGCTCGCGAATGAGCTTAAGACCATGATCTCTTCCGAAAGTTGGTCGGAACGCGGTGGCCCCGGGGACATGTCGCCCTTGGTCCTTCCCCGTGTTGCAGTGCTGGTCATTTCCCAACCGGACTCGATTCATACGGAAATTGAGCGCCGGTTTGCGGGGAGGATCCAACTCGTACGCGAACCCGAACCACCCTTGCTGCAGCCACCGGCCGACGGGCAGGCGACACCCCAAGACGCCCTGAATCATGAGACCAAGTTCGACTTCATCGAAACACCACTGACACAAGTTGTCGCTTTTCTGAACGCTCAGCACAAAGTCCGTATCCGCCTGGATGAGCGCCAGATGGAGGCGTGTGGCGTTGGCACCGACGTGCCAATCACGCGCAGCCTGCGGCCGATTCGCTTGGCGCACGGTCTTGGGTTGATCCTCCGCGATTTGACGCTCTGCTACTACATCGACCGTGATACTATCGTGATCACGACGCCAGAGGCGTTGCTGTCAAGAATGACAACCAAGTCTTACGCCGTTGGCGACCTTACCGCGCGCGATGCGTCGTACTTCGTCGATGTGATCCAGACGCTCGTTGTACCACAAAGCTGGCAACCAGTCGGCGGACCTGGAACCGTCCGCTGCAATACAACACGCAGCACGCTGGAGGTAAAGAACACGCGTGACGTTCAGGACCTCGTGGAGGGGTTGCTTGCCGGTCTTCGCGCCGCCAACAAGTAACCAACGAAGAGCCCACCGTTGTATTTCCCTGGCCAGCAGCCTTGTTCCAAGATCGACTGCTCAGCAGTTCGGCGAGGTCACCGTAGTCGTGCGGCGGTCGTTTTCGAACCGTTACGACGTCGACGGTTCTCTTTTTCGGTGATCAGATAGGCGACAAGCCAAGTGTACGCACAGCGCAGGGATGCCTACAATAGACGCCACCTGCGTTTAGGGATGGCAGAATTCGTTTCGGCGTTTAACCGCGCCCCAACGGGGAGCGAATGGCTGACGGCCCACCAGAGCGTTCCCACACCCATGACGGCTACCCGGTCGCGACTAAACGAACCAGTTTCCCTGCATTCAAGACCCAAGAGAAAGGAACCCTGACGATGACCAGACGTACCATGATTGTGGCTTTGATGTGGAGTCTGCTGGCGGTGGCCAGCGTGCAAGCGGCGGAATCCGGCGCGGCGGATGACGGTTTCGTCCCGCTGTTCGATGGCAAGACGCTCAACGGTTGGCAGACGACCGGCAATTGGATCGTGGAGGAGGGCGGCGTCGTCGCCCTGCACCCGCGGCCGGGCGAGAGCGGCTGGCAGCGTTACGACGCCTACCTGACCACGGCCCGCAAGTACAAGGACTTTGTCCTGGACCTCGAATTCAAAATCGACAAAGGCGGCAACTCCGGCGTGTTCCTCCGCGTGGGCGATCGCATGAGCCAAGTCGCGACCGGCTTTGAAATTCAGATCCTCGATACGCACGGCTTGGCAAGGCCCGGCAATCACGATTGCGGTGGCGTGATCAGCGCGGCGGCGCCATCCAAAAACATGGCCAAACCGGCCGGCCAATGGAACCGCTATCTGATCACGCTCCAGGGCAAGCGGCTGAAGGTCGAAATGAACGGCGAGCAGATCCACGACCTGGAGTTGGACAAGTCCGCCATCAAGGACCGTCCCGACGAAGGCTACATCGGCTTCCAGGACGAAGCCAAGCCGGTCTGGTACCGCAACGTGCGGATCAAGGAGTTGAAGTAGCCCTCCTGCTTGACAAGACGATCGCGGATCGCTTCCAGCAGCGGTTGCAGGATCCGGCCGCCGCCGCGGCGCCGTTGCAGTAGAGCCAAGATCCCTACGGGATGCGTTGGCACGGCGAGCGGCCTGAGATCATCCTGGTCTTGAACGGCGGCTGCTCGTCGCTCAAGTACAGCCTGTTCCACACCGTGGACGAGCAACACCAGGCCCACGGCACGATCGAACGCATCGGTTTGGCGAAGTCCAGAGCCCAGACTCGTCCCGGCAGATGCCAGGTGAGCTGGAAGCCGTCCTGGGCATAACGCCAGCGCCGGACCCCGCAGCAGCAGGTCGCTGATCCGCTGTCCACGTCGCGACGCCGGGGTCACTGGCCATTTCCGCCGGTGAACGCGGCGCGGGCGAACGGTGGGACGCCGGGGCGGCGTGGCCCAGCTCCTGCCGGATCGCGCCCAGGTGATGCCACAGTGTAGGCCACCGTCGCCCCGTGCCAACGTCGCGACGCCTGGACGTCGCCCCATTACATCGCGTGGGAGCCGGGTCCACTTAGCCGTCGGTCCCGCGGACTGTGGCCGTCGCCAGCTGGTCACCACTAGTTCCCGGTAATGGAAACCCGGAGGCCGCCATAGGCTTTTTGTCGGTCCTCGTTCCCCTGTTCTAAGCCTATACTGGTGTTGTTGGACCGCGTGGTCTACGCAGCACCCGAAACGGAGGAAAGCCGACAATGAGTGGCGTGCGGGTTTTAGTGGGTACTCGCAAGGGCGCGTTCGTGCTCACTGCCGACGGCAAACGCCAACACTGGGAGATCAGCGGGCCACACTTTAGCGGATGGGAGATCTACCATTTGAAAGGCTCGCTGGTGGACCCGAATCGGCTGTACGCCTCGCAGTGCAGCGGCTGGTTTGGACAGGTGATCCAACGCTCCAGTGACGGCGGCACGAAGTGGGAGCCCGTGGGCAACCAGTTCAGATACGATGGCGACCCCAGCACGCACCTGTGGTACGACGGCACGCCGCACCCCTGGGAATTCAAGCGTGTCTGGCACTTGGAACCGTCACGAACCGATCCCGACACCGTCTACGCCGGGGTGGAAGATGCGGCGTTGTTTCGTTCGGTCGACGGAGGTCAGTCGTGGCAGGAACTCCCCGGGCTGCGCGGCTACGGCTCGGGGCAGTACTGGCAGCCGGGCGCCGGTGGGATGTGCCTGCACACGATCCTGCTGGATCCGAGCGATCCGCAGCGGGCCTACCTTGCCGTCTCGGCGGCGGGCGCGTTCCGGACCGACGACGGCGGACAGAGGTGGCGGCCAATCAACCGTGGTCTGGTATCCCCCTATGTCCTCCCGGACCCGAAGGCCGAGGTCGGCCATTGCGTGCACCGCATCGCGATGCATCCGTCGCGACCGAGTGTGCTGTTTATGCAAAAGCACTGGGATGTCATGCGCAGCGACGACGCCGGCGAATCCTGGCAGGAGGTCAGTGGGAACTTGCCCAGCGATTTTGGGTTTCCGATCGAGGTTCATGCGCACGAACCAGACACGATCTACGTCGTTCCGATCAAGAGCGACTCGGAGCATTATCCGCCGGAAGGCAAACTGCGCGTGTACCGCAGTCGCACCGGCGGCCACGATTGGGAGCCGCTGACCAAAGGACTGCCGCAAAGCGACTGTTACGTGAACGTGTTGCGCGACGCCGTGGCCGTCGACACGCTCGATCCGTGCGGCGTGTACTTCGGTACCACCGGCGGGCAGGTGTACATGTCGCCCGATGCCGGAGACAGTTGGACAGCGATTGTCCGAGACCTTCCGGCGACGCTGTCCATCGAGGTCCAGACATTGCCATGATCCGAGTCGAACTCCCGTACCATCTGCGAATTCTGTCCAGTGCTGACGGCGAGGTGTTGCTTGACGTGCCGGAGCCCGTCACGCTGTGTTCAGTCCTCGACGCGCTCGAAATCCGCTATCCAGCGTTGCGTGGGACGATTCGCGACCACGCTACGGGCGAGCGCCGCCCGTTCTTGCGGTTCTTCGCCTGCCAGCGAGACTTGTCCCAGGAAAATCCTGACACCTCGCTGCCCGACGCGGTGGCGTCGGGTGCGGAGCCATTGATCGTCATCGGGGCCATTGCCGGTGGCTAGCCCGGCGATGACGGCATGGAAATCCGGATGCCCGAAGGTACCTGCACAAGAAGGAACGGGCGTCCGTGATAACGAAACTGCGTCGTCCAGAATTCTGGAAACGTCCATCGACAGAATGCCTGGCGGGCACCTGCCGGATCCCGATCGCATTGTACGGCTTTTATCCGATGTGCTGCCGACAAAGCCCCCAGCCGGCCAAGTTATGTCCTCCCTGCTAATTGACTTGCACCACCAGTACCGATTCTGGCAATAGTTCCGCACGAAATCGCCACGCCTAACTACCCGCCTGCGCTAAGGGAGGGGATCGCGATGAAAAGACTGCTTCTGGGAGTCGTGCTGGCCGCTCCGCTAATAATCGCGCCAACGGGCTGTCGGTGTTGTCGGTGCTACTCCTGCTGCCCGTCCAGTAAGCAGCAGCCAGAACCGGCGATTCGACAGGCCCAGGCCACCGATTCGCGACTTTCCCCTGTCGTCCGACTTGCGCAACCCCTCAACTCCCTCTTGGTCCGCTGAACGCGACACCGGCGAACGGGGGCGGCGGCGGCGGGAATGGCGGCGTCTGCCGGATCGCGGCCCGTATCACTGCCCGTGCTCACGTCGCGACGCCAGCCCACCTGGTTGCCACGAGGCCAGCGTGGGACTCACACCTGCCGGATTGCGGCTACGTCGCCCACGTCGCGACACCGGGGCCGTTGGCCACAGGAACGCCACTTCCGCCCGTGAAGGCGACACGGGCGAACGGCGGGACGCGGGCCAGCACCTGCCGGATCACGGCGAGGCGGCTACGCAGGCCGCGTCGCGACGCTATAATCGTCTGCTAGTTCGCCGCAAATCCTTTGTGGAATTCTTGGAGCGTGTTCATGTTGCGCTGGGTCATTGCCATTGGTCTAC
>CAYUFW010000209.1:0-14967 GCA_964443915.1 uncultured Pirellulaceae bacterium | reverse complement strand
TCTTCGTAGATCGTGTCCAAGCGAAGTGCGGAAGGAACTTCGCGGACCACGATCTGGCCGTCCATGTCGTTCGATCCCGGATCGGCGATCACCGCGCGCAGGCGGTGCCCGTCGCTGACGAGCGTCAGTTGGTAGGCACGCAGCGAGAGCTTGTTGGGACGCACCAGCGAGACCGCGAACTTGCCCTCGTCCTCAAACGGCTGACCCTGCTGGAGGTACTTGAGCCGCACCACGGCCTCGTCGCTGTAGGATTCGGCGTGTCGGTAAGTCGCCACCATCTGCTGCAGGATCTGCTCGGCCGGTGCCGGCGCCGGCGCCGCGTCTGCCGTCGCCGCGGGCGCAGGAGGCTTCTTGCTGCAGCCCGCCGTACCGAACGACAAGCCTGCTAGCAAAGGCAGCAGAACAACGGACGGAAGACGGATCGGCGAACGTTGAAATGGCATGGCGCACCTGTAGCGACCGACGGCCTGTCGGCGTTGGTTCTGTATCGACTAAATGGTTCGGGGACTTTGATCGGACTTTGCGGGCGGCTCCTCTGCTTGCACGCCGCGCAGTGCGTTGCTCTACTTGTGTTCCGCCTGACTTTCCTATCCTCACTCACTGCACACCGTCGAAGCAAGGAGAACGCCATGCCCGTTTCGAGTCATTTCCCGCGTCTGGCCCTGCTGCTGGCCGCCACGCTACTGGTTTGCGCCGCCTGTCATCGAGTTCCGGCGGCCGATCAGGCTTTGTCCCAAGCCGATGTCCAAAAGATCAAGGCGGTACTGCCTGAGAAAGCCACGGTCCAGCCGGCCAAGCCGCGCAAGGTGCTGCTGTTTTACCGCTGCGAAGGCTTCCGGCACACGGACGGCATCCTCTGGGGCAACAAGGCGTTTGAACTGATGGGCCAGAAGACCGGGGCGTATTCCACGGTGGAAAGCGACGACATGGCCATGTTCGAGCCGGCATCGCTGGCCCAGTTCGACGCCGTCGTGTTCAACAATACCACGGCGCTGAAGTTCGAGAACCCCAAGTACCGCGAAGCTCTGCTGGACTTTGTCAAAGGCGGCAAGGGCATCGTGGGCGTCCACTCCTCGACCGACAATTTCTACAACTGGCCGGAAGGCGCCGCGATGATGGGCGCCCTGTTCGCCGGCCATCCCTGGGGCCGCTGCGCCGTCCGCTTGGACGATCCTCAGCACCCGTTGCTGACGGCGTTCGGTGGCAAAGGGTTCTGGATCAACGAAGAGATGTACAAGATGCGCGAACCCTACTCGCGCGAGAAGCTGCGCGTGCTGCTCAGCATGGACCTGGGCAAGATGACGGCCAAGGACACCGAGGTCGGCCGGACGGACAAGGACAACCCGATTGCCTGGATCCAGCAAGTGGGCCAAGGCCGTGTCTTCTACTGCTCGCTGGGGCACGGCGGTCACATCTTCCGCGAGAAGACGCTGCTGCAGTTCTACCTGGACGGCATCCAGTACGCGCTGGGCGACTTGAAGGCCGACGCCACGCCCACCGCCAAGCTGTCCCCGCAGCCCACGCCGGTGCTGGCGCCGGAAGCGCCGAAGTAGCGCCGGTGCCGCAAGACGTGGGCCGGAACAAGTCCGCGCAGTTCCGGCGCGGCGGCGGGACGAGGGAGCGGCAACAAGTCCGTGCCGGAACTGCGCGGACTTGTTCCGGTCTATGTGATAGCTCTCGGCAGCACCGTGCCCACCGTCCAACACACGGCGGCGGCGAAGGCCAGGCAGATCAGGATGGCGAACTTGGCCCGCGCGCAGTGTGACGCCAGCGCGGGCCAGAAATCCTGTCGCGGCCCCTGGCCGTACAGGAACCACAGGTGCAGGCAGTTCTCCAGGATGTCGCACAGGGCCGCACATCCCACACCAGCCAAGAACAGCCCCCAGACGCCCCAACGCGCCAGAGTCGGCTCCGGAACCAGCGTCTCCACGGCACTCTTGCCGATGATCGCCAGGGTGACGCTGTAGACCAGGACGAAACCGAAGTCCAGCCACAGGCTCCGCACCGCCCGTTCCCGCATTCCGCGAGCCGACCAATCCCCGATGATTTCGCGGGTCCGCTGGGCCGTCCAGGCGAATTGCAGAGACACGATGCCGGCCGGGGCGATGGCGGACTTGAGCGGTCCCCCGACGGATTGCAGAACCAGGAAATACGCGACCGTGGCCGCACCAGCCATGATCAACAGCCAGGCTTGCAGGCCGTAGACCGTTTCCAACATGGCCGAGATCCCCATCAGGGCACCGCCCGCAATCAGACCGGCGCAGATCGGCTCCTGATTCTTGACCAGCCGCTTGTGCCAGTTGTTTTCCGGATCGCGCCACCGGCGTTCCGCCAGCCAGAAGAACAAGGAACCCAGGAACATGGCCAGGCAGGTGTTGAACGGAATCACGGCCGCCAGCCCGATCCCGACGCCGGACAGCCAGAAACGGCCCTTGGTGGCGAACCGCACCGCCTCCAGAGCCAAGCCCAGCACCGCTGCGGCCAGCGCCGTCCAGCGCGCCGAGACCTCCAGGTTGCCGATCCCTTGCGTCAACAATTCAGCGACAGCCTTCCATACGGTGGCCGACGGCATCGGACTGGCGTCAGTGATCAGCCGCTGGGGACCATCCTTGAGGAACACTAGGTAGTACACGGGCACCGCGGCCAGCGCGCCGGCAAAGATCCCCAGCACGTGGCCGATCGCTTGCTGGCGCGGTTTTGCGCCCAGCATGTACCCGGGCTTGATGTCCATCAGCAGATTCGACGCGTTGCTGGCCACCTCGGCGGTAATCCCGGCGGTGGCGATGTTCGTGGTGATGTCTCGGGGAGCGATGACGCCGTAAGTGAGTTGCGTCAATTTGCCAAGGGCGCCGATCGGCGTGATCGAAGTCAGGGCGGTCGAGTTCACGGCGATCAAGGTGAAGATGAAGATCAGAGGAATCGCGATCACCCCTTGCCAGACCGCCACGCCGAAGAAGCGGTGCGCCAGGGCCACGACGATCGCGCCGATCACCGGGATGCCGATCACAAACACGCGCATCGGCAATTCGATGTCCCGCAGCACGTCGCTGCGTTCTTCCGGCCCCTGGCGGCGGAACAAACTCCGGAAGGCACTCACCAGAATCTGCGGCCGGGCGAAGAACGCATACAGCGAAGCCGTGGTCATCATGGCCACGCCGCCCCACAAGCCCCACACGGTGACCCGCCGGAACCCGTACTGCATCACGCCCTCCACCAATTCGCCTTCGATGTCGCCGCGGTGGATCATCCACGGCACCAGGATGCAGTAGTTGATCACGGCGCCGATCATCAGCGACACGCCGGTGCGGATCCCCATCAGCCCGCCGGCGCCGAACATGACGATGTCGGTGTCCAGCCGCACCGTCATTTCCCGCAATTCCGTACCGGCCAGCCGCGGCGACCAGAACCGGTAGACCCAGCCGTCCAGGTACTCCGGCACGGCCAGCACACCCAGCTTGAGCCGCTGCAGCAAGTCGTGGCTGGTCAACAACTTGACCAGCGCGGACAGCCCCGCGGCGGCTGTCAGCAGCTTGGCTTTCAACAGCCCTTCACCCGGGTCGCCGCTGTGCAGGGCATCCATCACGATCCCGGCCGCCCGGCCCTCCGGAAATGGATGCTGCTCGTCGTTGATAAAGCGGCGCTTCAGCGGAAAAGCGAACAATACGCCCAGCAGCGACAGCGACGTGATCCAGACGATCGTCGTCACCATCGGGATGATCGTGTCGGTCACCATCATGTAGGCGGCCAGCGACGAGATCAGCGGCCCCGTCATGTATCCGGCGGCCGTGGCGATCGACTGCATGCAGTTGTTTTCCAGCACCGTGAATTCGCGGGCCATGCCCAGGCCCGACAGGATCTTGAACATCCCAAAGGCCAGAATCACGGAGGTGATGCCGACGCCCAGCGTCCAGCCCGTCTTGGCGCCCACGTACAGATTGGTCAGCGAGAGGATCCCGCCCAGCAACATGCCGGTCACGGCGGCCCGGGCCGTCAACTGCGGCATGTCGCCGCGCCAGACGTTCTCCAGCCACCAGCGGTCTTTCTGGTCGAGGGTCCAACTCTGAATTTGTTCGTCGCTCAGTTGCTTGATCGCCATGCGGTTCCCTTTCTTGGGCCGCAGTATAACCAGCGGAAAACTTGTGGGCCATACAATCTGACCTCGCTTGCGGCGGCAGCCAAGTCTTGGAGTCCGGTGCCTTGTCACCGCTTTGGACAGCGGCCGCCAGCCTGGCCGAGGATTGGGTTCAGATCCGTGGATTGGGTTCAGATCCGTGCGCCGTTGATGCCGGGGCGCGCTCTGGGGTCGCGTCACGGCCGCTGAGGTTTCGCCAGACCGGACAACCGCACCGTGGAAACAAACAATTTCCGCGCAGCGTCAAGCCGGATCAACGCCTGACTTCAGGAACTCGGTTAGAATTGCGCGCGGCTTCTCGACCCAAGACCGCGACGGCACGTCCTTGGCGGCGGTCGCATTCTGACGAGTTTGACGCGGATAGGTACGCCGACGGGCCTCGTGCAGCCGAACTGCACAGCCGCTTTAGGCGGTCGTTTCGGTCCTGCGCTTTGCGCCCGCCGGAACGATGTTTCGCGTCCTACGCGCCAGGTAAACCTCAACGCTAGCCGCGTGCAAACTGGCGATACTACGAAAAGGCTGACGAATAGATAAGCCAGACAAATGGAATGCGTTTGGGCACGGACGCGCCCACGGACCACCGGCGCCCGGTCAAGTCGCCGGAGTCGAGATCGCGAGAGCAACAGGTCGCGTCCATGTTTGAGAACCGGAACCTGGCCTCTGATTTGTTCGCCCTGGCGCTGCTGGTCGCAGTCGTCTTCCTGGGCATCGCGCTACTCACCTACGACCCGGCAGATCCGCTCGGCGAGCCGGTCTCACCGCTGAATCGGATTTACACTCCCGACCTGGTCGTCTACCCGCAAAACGAAACCGTCGCCAACGGCTGTGGCCGCTGGGGAGCGTATGCCGCCGACTTGCTGCTGACCGCGTTGGGCGTCTGCGCCTTCTATCTCTTGGTCTCTCTGGCCGTCTTGGACTACCACTTGCTTCGCCGCCGCGAGATCGACACGCCCATCGTCCGCGCGGTGGGATGGGTCGCATCGCTGGTCGGGCTGGCGGCGATCGTGGCGATTGTAGCGCCGGGGTTGTCGCCCGGTCCGGTGATCGGCTCCGGGGGCTATCTGGGTGCGGTTGCCAAAGGTCTGCTGCACACGCATTTCGCCACGACGGGCAGCCTGATTCTGGCCGCCAGCCTGTTCATGGGCGGACTGCTGTTGTGTACCGATTATGTGCTGCTCCGCCTGATCGGCACGGTCCTTTCCGTCGCTCTGCTCGGACCCGCCCGCGCCGCCAGACTGCTGCCGGCGCCGCGCAAGGCCAAAGCCAAGACGGAACGGCAGGAGGAGGACGGCGAGGACCAGGTCCTGGACGAGTTCGACGAGGTGGTTTCGGTCCGCTTCCGCGGCCGGCAGACGGGCGATATCGCCGAAGACGAACTGAGTTGCCTGGACGAGGAGGACGAACCGTCCGAGGCGGAGTCGGCGGTGGCGTCCGTCGGTTCGTTGCTGAAAAAGTCCCTCGCGTTAAGAAAATCGTCTGAGGCCCCGGCCGATGAAGACGAGGCGATTGGCGACCTGCGGATCCGCAAGCCCACGGACCGGAACGAACGCGCGGCCGTCATGCAGTGTTTGGACGAGGCCGCGCGGGGCGGCGAGAACCTGGACTACGTGCTGCCCAGCCTCGACTTGTTGCTGCCCTCCGACGGATTCGATTTCGACGAGCAGGAGAAGGAAGTCCGCCGCAAGGCGAAGGTGCTGGAGAAGACCTTCGCCGACTTCGGTTTCAAAGTCAAAGTGGTGGAGATCGAGACGGGGCCGGTCGTGGCGCAGTACGAAGTGGAACTGGAAGCCGGATTGCGGCTGTCCAAGATCACCGCCCTGGCCGACGACTTGGCCATCGCCCTGCGCGTCCCCAGCGTGCGGATTGTGGCCCCGATTCCCGGCAAGAACACGGTGGGCGTGGAAGTTCCCAACGACGTGCGCCAGGTGGTCCGGCTGCGGGAAGTGATCGAAGAAGGCGGGGCCATCGTCCGCAAGATGCGCGTGCCGCTGTACTTGGGCAAAGACGTGTCCGGCAGCCCGCTGGTGGCCGATCTGTCGTCGCTGCCGCACCTGCTGATCGCCGGCCGCACCGGAACGGGCAAGAGCGTCTGTCTGAACGCGATCATCACGTCGATCCTCATGACCCGGCGGCCCGATGAAGTACGCATGCTGATGATCGACCCGAAGATGGTCGAGTTGAGCGGCTACGGCCGGCTGCCGCACCTGATGCACCCCGTGGTCACGGACATGCGCAAGGCCGAAGCCATCCTGGCCTGGGCGGTCGACAAGATGGAGGAGCGGTACGCGCTGCTGGCCCGTGCCGGCGTGCGGCACATCAGCAGCTATAACCAACTGGACGAAGAGGAATTGATGAGCCGCCTGAATCCGGAATCGGACGAAGAGCGGGCCTCGATTCCGCTGCACCTGCCGTTCATCGTCATCGTGGCCGACGAGATCGCCGACATGATGATGACCGCCGGCAAGGAAGTCGAGCAGCACATCATCCGCTTGGCGCAGAAAAGCCGGGCCGTCGGCATCCACTTGATCCTGGCCACCCAGAAGCCGACCGTGGACGTGATCACCGGTCTGATCAAGTCGAACTTGCCGGCCCGCATCTCGTTCCAGGTCGCCAGCCGCACGGACAGCCGCGTGGTGCTGGACGAAATGGGCGCCGAAAAGCTGCTGGGCAACGGCGACATGCTGTTCCTGTGGCCCGGCACCAGCACGCTGCTGCGCGGCCAAGGCACGTACTTGGACGACGACGAAATCGCGCGGGTCGTGGACTTCGTCAGCACCAGCGAGCCGAACTTTGTCCACGAACTGGTGAACCTGAAGGTCGAGGACAAGGAGGAAGGCGCACCCGCCGCGGGCGGCCTGAAGAAACGCGACGAATTGTACGAAACCGCCGTCGACATGGTGGTCCGCGAGGGCCGCGGCAGCGTCTCGCTGCTGCAGCGCGCCATGGGCATCGGCTACGGCCGCGCCGCCCGACTGATCGACTTCATGGCCGAGGACGGGATTGTCGGCCCGTATGCCGGTTCGCAGGCCCGTGAAGTCCTGATCTCCGTCGAGGACTGGGAGCGGATGCAAGGCGCCGACGCCGCCGAAACGCTGCCCGCGCCCCTGCCCTCCAAGAAGAACCGCAAACTCTCGCTCCGCCCGTCCACGCCGCCGGCCGACGAATTCGACGAAGACCTCGACTTCGAGACCGACCTCGACGATCTGGGCGAGGACGAGGCGGAGGACGAAGAATTCCATTACGCCGGCCGGCGCTCCGGGTGATGCTCACGCATCACGGGACATCTAGCGATACGATCCGGCGTTTCAAGTGAGGTGTTATGCCGCTCGGCATCCCAGCCAGCGTGGGCTGTTCCAGGTCTTGCGGAACGGACGACATGAGTATAATACATGGGCTGGCAGTTACTCCGGCAGGACAGCACGGAGCAGAAAGCGCATGGTTTGGCCAGATTGGTGGGAATGGGAGCTGGAAATCAGTCAGCAGGGTCTGGGACGATGCAAGGAGTTTATCTGGAGGTAACATTTCGAGGAGGTAAGGCTCTCGCGGCATACCTCTACCTGCCAAGAAACGAGGGCGACAAGAGCGCGCGAGTCGAGAAACGGGGGCCGGGATTGCTCGTCGACCTGAACGAGGATGGCTGTCCGATCGGAATCGAGATTGCGATCCCTGCGCTGGTGACGGTGGAGGCCGTGAATCAGGTCCTGACTTCATACGGTCTGGCTGCGGTTGATTCGGCAGAACTGTCTCCGCTGCGTACGGCCGCTTAAGGATCTTCCGTGGGATAGGCATCCTGCCTGTCGACACGTAGGCCGGAACAAGTCCGCGCAGTTCCGGCAAGGCCGGCCGCCCGAAATCTGCAGAACTGCTGCCGGAACGGCGCGGACTTGTTCAGGCCTACTTTCCCGCAGGGTCGTCTTCCCCGCGCGGTCGAGCCTGATAGAATGACCTCGATCACCGTCACGTTACCGACGTCTGGACGGCAAGACCAAGACCCTTCGCCATGGTTCCACAGGAGACGCAATAGCATGAACAAGCTTCAAATACTGTTGGCCGTTGTGGTCAGTAGCGCTGCGACAGCACTCGCGGCTGAGTCCTGTGCCGCCGACAAGGCACTCCGTGCCGGCGCGTTCGTCATCGACATCACGCCCACCAAGTTCCCCGTCCCGATCAGCGGCGGGATCCTGCCGCGGTTCACGTCCAACGTCAACGATCCGCTGCACGCCCGTTGTCTGGTCCTGGACGACGGCGAAGTGCAAATCGCCGTCGCCGTCGTCGACAGCCTGCTGATCTCGCGCGAACACGCTGATAAGGCGAAAGAGCTGGCCACTGCGACGACGGGCATTCCGGCCAGCCGCATCTTGATCGCGGCCACGCACACGCACTCGGCGCCAGCGGTGATGGCCGCGCACGCGACCGACCCGGACCTGGATTACGCACAGTTCATGGTCGCGCAAATCGCCAAAGGAATCGCCCAAGCGCAGCAGAATCTCCGGCCCGCGCGCATCGGCTGGGCCATGGGCAGAGATGAGAAGAACGTCTTTTGCCGGCGCTATCTGATGAAGCCCGGCACGGCGCCGACCAATCCGTTCAGCGGGAAGGAAAACGACCAGGCCCAGATGAACCCCGGCCACGGCAACCCCAACAAGGTCCGACGCACGGGGACGGCCGATCCCGAAGTGGCGGTGTTGTCCATCCAATCGCGGGACGGTCAGCCCATCGCGCTGTTGTCCAACTACTCGACGCACTACGTCGGATCGCCGCCCATCTCGGCGGACTACTTCGCCGTGTTCTGCGACAAGATCGCCGAGAAGATCGGTGCCCGGAACGTCTCGCCGCCCTTCGTCGCCATGCTCTCGAACGGGACCAGCGGGGATGCCAACTGCCTGGACTTCGACAGCCCCGAACCCCGCAAGTTCGATCGCTTCACGGTCGCCGAAGACGTCGCGCAAGCCGCCTTCGAGGCTTATCGCACGATCCGCTACTACGACTGGGTGCCGTTGGCGATCGACGAGCGGCGGTTGACGCTGGGCGTGCGCATGCCCGGCGCGGAAGAGGTGACCAAGGCCAAGGCGGTGGTGGCCGAGTTGCCCGATGGCAAGCCGCGGAACCTGGTCGAGTCCTACGCCCGCGAGACGGTGTTGCTGAGCCAGATGCCGCCGACGCGGGAACTGAAACTGCAGGCCCTCCGCATCGGCGAGTTGGGCATTACGGCCCTGCCGCTGGAGGCATTCGGCTGTACGGGACTGGAAATCAAGAAGCGCAGTCCGCTGAAGCCGACGTTTAACATCGATCTGGCCAACGGCTACTTCGGCTACCTGCCGCCGCCGGACCAGCACAAGCTGGGCGGCTACACGACGTGGCGCGCCCGGACCAGCATGCTCGAAGTGGATGCCGAGCCCAAGGTGGTCGCCACGCTGCTGGAGTTGTTGGAAAACGTCGCCCAACAGCGTGCCGGCGAGAAACCGCAGGCGTCTCCGGGTGGCTGACATCACAACACGTCGCTCGAGAGGAGACTGTCGGCGGGAGGTGAGCGGCAAGGCGCTAGTGCGTCGCCAAGGCGTAATTTTGGGGTAGCGGAGGTGGCGTAAGCTTCCAGCTTGCGATCGTTTGTCGCTGGCAAGCTGGAAGCTTACCCCACTTTTTAGCCTCGACGACGCACTTGCCGCCGGTGTCTCGAAAGGTCCCGGATCGGACGTCGGTAAACCAACGCGGCTTCCGGCCGCAACCAAATGATTCCAAATGCGCGCTGGAAAACAAGAAATCGGGAACTAGTAATACGGATTCGGTCGCCAGCGGTTGCATCGCCGAACTTATCACGGAGACACCTGGGATGAACTCGAAAAAAACGCTCACGATCATCATCGTACTGGCGGGCCTGGCGTTTGCGGACACGCCGCCGGTCTTGCCTGCCGAAGATCTGCTGACCATCGCCCGCGACGGCAAGACGCAGTACGCGCTCGTGCATGCGGACCAGGCCAGTGAGTTGGAACAGAAGGCGCTGCAGGAGTTGAGCGACTTCCTGGGCCGCGTCACCGGCGCCGACTTCCCGGTTGTGGCGGAATCCGCATGTGCCGACAACGTGCGCGGAATCTACGTCGGCTGGACGAAGTTCGCGGCACAGCAGGGGATCGAGACGGCCAAGCTCGGCGAAGAGGAATGGGTGATCCGCTGCGCGGGCGAGAATCTCATCCTCACCGGCGGGCGGCCGCGAGGAACGCTCTACGCCGTCTATGAGTTCCTGGAGCAGCAGGTCGGCTGTCATTGGCTCGCCCGCGATACGGAGATCGTCCCTTCCCGGCCTACGTTGGAGTTTCCCAAGCCCAACGTGCAGGCCAAACCGTACATCTGGATGCGCGACGTCTACATGACGTACCACACCATGATGCCGACGGCCGATATGTCCAGGCGCCACAGCGAATTCCTGCTGCGGAACAAACACAGCGTCGCCAATCACCAGCTGTACGGCTCGCCCGGCACCTGCCACACCTTTTTCCAGTACGTCAACGCTCGCGACTGGTTCGACACGCACCCCGAGTACTTTTCCCTGGTCGGCGGCAAGCGGTTGCCGGCCAGCGGCGGCAACGGACCGGGACAGCTGTGCCTGACCCACCCGGACGTGCGCCGGATCGTGGTCCAGCGGTTGCGCGAGTTTGTCCAACGGGATCGGGAGAAAGCCGCCCAAGCCGGAATCCCGCCACCGCGGATTTACGACATCAGCCAAAACGATGCGGGAGCGGCCGAATGCCAATGCGAGAACTGCCAGGCCATCGCCAAACGCGAAGGCTCGGAAAGCGGGCCGATGATCGATTTCATCAACGCCATCGCCGACAGCATCAAGGACGAGTACCCGGATATCTTGCTGCAGACCTTCGCCTACAACCGGACCGAGCCGCCGCCGAAGACGCTGAAGCCGCGCGACAACGTGATCGTCAGGTGGTGCGATGTGTACAGCGTGGTGGACCTGGCCCGGCCCCTGAACCATCCCTCCAACGCCAAGAACTACGGGGAGATTCTCGCCTGGGGCAAGATCGCGCCGCACCTGGCCATCTGGGATTACTGGATCAGCTACGGGTTGTACCAGTTCCCCACGCCGTTCTGCATGATCCAGTGCATCGGGCCGGACATGAAGCTGTTCGCGGACATGCACGCGGAGACCATGTTTTGCGAATGCGAAGAGGACCATGAGCCCGGCGAGAACTTCACGGCGCTCAAGTACTGGCTGGGATACAAGATGATGGTCAACCCCTACCAGCCGGTCGAGCCGCTGATCGAGACCTTTATGGCGGGCTACTTCGGCGCCGCCGCGCCCCGCATGGACGAGTACCTGAAGTACCTGCAGGCGCGGATCGACAAGGACGCCGAGTTCCTGCTGGTGCGCAACGCGCCGCATCGGCTCAAGTACCTGGACTTGGACTTCTTCCGCACTGCGGAGAAGCTCTTCGACGCGGCCGAAGCGCTGGTCGCGCCGGGGAGTCTGGAGGTCCTGCACGTGCAACAGGAACGCCTGATCGTGGACGGCGCCCTGCTGTACCTCTGGCCGTGGCTGGATCGCAGCCTGACGGCGGACGAGGCCATGCCGTTCGACCACGAAACCGTAATCCGCCGCTATGAGACGAACTGGCGGGCCCAGTTCCAGGCGTTCTTTTCGGAGAAAGCGCAAGCCGTGCGCGAACCCAAGATGGCCAGATTGGCCGCGCTGTTCCGGGACCCGAAACTGCCCGAGCCGTTTCAGAAAATGCCGTCCCGCGACGTGGCCGATTTCAACTGGCTCACGTTCTCGCCCTACACCCCCGGGCGTCAGAACTTCGTCGAGGATGCCGAAGCCGCGGGAGGCATGGCCGCGGCCTTAGTCGCGGACAGCGATGACGCGCACAAACAGCCGCTCACGTTCGGCGTGACGGGCGGGCCGACGGTCACGCTTCCCCTTGAGGAAGTTCCCCAGGACGGAAAGTACCACGTCTTCAAGATCGGCCGGATCCGTGTGAAGAAGGGAACGGCGGTCTGGGCCCATGCCAGCCGGCGCCTGGGTGAACGCGTCGATCGCCTGTTCGTGCCGGAGGCCGAAGATCCGAGCGTCAACGACTGGGACGCGTACATCTCCCTGAAGGTAAAAGGCCCGGACTACGTCAAAGGCTCGACGGACAGCAACGGCCTCTGGATGGACCGGGTCATCCTGGTAAGGCCGCCGCAGGACGAGAAGGCGGATGCCGCCGGGTAGTGACCTCACTGCCCACGTGCGCCGGGCAGACCGACGAAACGGGTGTGGCGTCACGAGCACGGCATCGGGGTGCTATTGCTGGGGGGCGTCCCGTCAGCTATTGTCACAGGAACCATTCGGCCCTGCGGGAACGGCTCCAAAACCTCGGCCCCGCTGCCGCCGTGGAATTTGCCAGCGGGCTCGCCGCCACCGGCCATCGCCCCCTTCGACGCGGCGACAGCCAAGGAGCACCAAGCCGCGTGGGCCAAGTACTTGGGCGTGGATGTGGAATGCGAGAATTCCATCGGCATGCGTTTCGTTCTGATCCCGCCGGGCGAATTCGACATGGGCTCGACGGAGGCCCCGAGGCATCGGGTTCGGATCACGAAACCGTTCTGGCTTGGCGTCCACGAAGTCACGCGGGGGCAGTTCCGGCGGTTTGTGGACGATCGCAAATACCAGACAGACGCCGAGCGGGACGGCAAAGCGGGCTACGGATTGGTTGATGGCCAGTGGAAACAAGACCCGCGTTTCGTGTGGAACCGGGACCTGGGATTCGAGCAGGCGGACGATCATCCTGTGGTGAACGTGAGCTGGAACGATGCGACGGCGTTTTGCGCGTGGCTGTCGGAGAAGGAAGGGGAGAAATCCGGCTTGCCAAGCGAGGCGCAATGGGAGTATGCGTGCCGGGCGGGGACTACAACGAGGTGGTATCCGGGTGACGATGAGGGAGCCTTGAAGGAGCATGCGTGGTTTGGTTTTAACGCGCAGAAGAGCCATCCGGTGGGGCAGAAGTCTGCGAACGCATGGGGTTTGTACGATATGCATGGGAATGTCTCGGAATGGTGCCAGGATTGGTGGACAGCAGAGTACTATGGGGCGTCGCCGCTGGACGATCCGCCGGGGCCGTCGGGAGGCTCGTTCCGGGTGTCCCGGGGCGGCAGTTGGAACTACGACGCGTCCATCGGCCGGGCGTCGAGCCGCTGCTGGAACGTCCCCGGCTACCGCCACGAGTACCTCGGCTTCCGCCTCGCGAGGGCAGTTTCCTTGCCATCCCCGTCGCGGTAGCGCGCCCTCCTTCCGCGGTAGCGGAGCCTGGAGCGTAGGCCGCAGGGGCCGTGGCGGTAGCCCGGCCCGTGCGAGCCGGAGCGGACCACGTAGCCCGGTCTCTCCGAGACCGGATTGGCGTCTCGGCGAGACGCGTCTACGTGTAGGCGGCGCAGGCCGCCGTGGGGTCTGGGGCGAAGGCCCAGCGAATTCGAAAAGCGGGATGTCGAAATAGGCAATCTCCGGCGTTTTGCACCTGAAGGGTCTACCCCGACGGCCGCGTTTCTTCGTAGCATGGCTCTCCGAGCTGTGCAGCAGTTGGCAGGATGTGAAGCAGATCCGCACGGCCCGGAGAGCCATGCTACGGCGATCGGCCGATGCGTACGGCTTGTTTGCTCGGAGTTCGTGCGTTACCCTGATTAGTATCCAGAGACGAAAAGGCTGAAGATGAGTACTCTCACGATGCGCGATCGCAGGGGGCAAATCCTTGGCCGGATGTTCCGGCCCGAGCGGGGCGGCCTGTCGCGCGAGGCGGCTCAGGCGATCCTGGCGATCCGACTCCCGCCGGAGGATCGAGCCCGCGTCGACGAACTGGCAGCGAAGGCCCGAGCCGGCGAACTCACCGACGACGACCAAGCGGAACTTGATGAGTACGAGCAAGTCACGGCCGTAGTCGAGATGATGCAAGCGAAGGCCAGGCTGTCGTTGAAGCAGGCCGGGTTGCGGCCGTGAGCAGGCGATGGACGCGCGATTGCGACAACTCGTCTGGAAGCGGGCCCGGAACCGTTGCGAGTACTGCCGGTTTCCGGCCAGACACTCGCTGTTGCCGCTCCAAATTGACCACGTGATTCCTGAGAAGCACGGTGGTGCGACGGTTGCCGAGAACCTGGCGGTGAGAGCCCAAGCCAGCGGAGGACTGAACCCATGAGATTGCGCACCCTGCCCTGTTTTTTGATGGCCCTTCTCGCCTGGACACCGGTCATGGCCGAGTCTCCAGCATCGGCTGCGGACCAGGTCGTCACCTATCCCGCGCCCGCGGGCGAGCCGTTGTCGGGCGACTATGAAGTCACGGCCAACGGACAGCAAGTCGACGTCTACACGGCCCGCGTGCTGGACCTTCGACCACGTCACCATCAACGGCCAGCCGTTGGCCGCAGATCGAGGCCGCCTGCGAATCGGGAAGCATGTGGAGGGCGTGCGGTTCGCCACGGACCGGTGACGGTAGACGCGAGACTTTTGTCGGACGATGCGATGTCTCGCCCCGCGGTATCGCTCTGGGGGCGAATGCAGGCAACCCAACTTCCCCCGTTTCATCCGTGACCCGGCTGTGCCATCCATGCTACTGCATCAGCAAAGACAGAGTAGCACGGATGGCAGAGCCGGGGCACGGATGACAGGACACAGCGCGGGCTGTTTCGTCAATCACGCCGAAGTCATGGCTCAGACGCGTCGTCGTTCTCGGATTTGTGCTTGGCCCGCGATCGCAAATCGGCCAGCGACGTTTTGCCGGCCCAATCGTGTCGCTCGCGGGCGTAGTCGCCACATCCCGTCTCGGTCATGCGCCGCAACCGAGCTACTTCAGCACAAACCA
>CAYUFW010000208.1:1639-14980 GCA_964443915.1 uncultured Pirellulaceae bacterium | reverse complement strand
CAATACTCAACCATAGGACTTAACCGCCGCGACGTTTCATAGGATCTACCTGCTTCCTGCCTTCTGCTCATGCACGGCGGCGGCGTACTTGTTCGGCCAGCGATTCGAGCAGCGCGACCGAATCGTCCCAGCCCAGGCAGGCGTCGGTGATGCTCTGGCCGTAGACCAGCGGCCGGCCGGGCACGAGGTCTTGCCGGCCTTCCCGCAGGTGCGACTCGACCATCAACCCGATGATCCGCCGGTCGCCTTGTCCCACTTGCGTGCCGACGGCGGCGGCGACGTCCAGTTGCCGTTTGTACTGCTTGTTGCTGTTGGCATGCGAGCAATCGACCATCAGCCGTTCGGGCAACCCTGCCGCCGCCAGCGCCGCGCAGGCCGCCGTGACGCTGGCCGCGTCGTAATTGGGCGTCCGGCCACCGCGAAGGATGAGGTGGCAGTCGTGGTTCCCGCGCGTCCTGACGATGGCCACTTGGCCGTTCTTGTGGACGGAGAGGAAGCAGTGCGGATGAGCGGCGGCGACGATGGCGTCCAGGGCGATCTTGACGTCGCCGTCGGTGCCGTTCTTGAAGCCGATCGGCGCCGAGAGGCCGGACGCCAACTCGCGGTGTACCTGCGATTCGGCGGTCCGTGCGCCGATCGCCCCCCAACTGATCAGATCGCCGATGTACTGGGGCGAAATGGTGTCCAAGAACTCCGAGCCCGCGGGCACGCCGATCTGGTGGATGCGAAGCAGCAGATCACGGGCAATCCGCAGGCCCTCGTTGATCCGAAAGGTGCCGTCCAGGTAAGGGTCGTTGATCAGGCCCTTCCAGCCGACCGTGGTGCGTGGCTTCTCGAAGTACACCCGCATCACGATCTCCAGATCGTCCGCCAGACGCTGGCGGACTTCCGCCAGCCGACTGGCGTACTCGAATGCCGCCGCCGGGTTGTGGATCGAACAGGGGCCGATGACCACCAGCAACCGGTCCGATTGGCCGCGCAGGATTTGCCTCACGCGATCGCGCGTCCGGGCAATTAACGCCTCGGTCGGCGTCCCCTGGATCGGAAAGAAGCGAATCAGGTGGGCCGGGGGCGGCAACGGAACGATCTCGGCAATCCGTTCGTTGTCGGTCAACGAGGTCCGGTCGGAAGGAACCTGAACCAACAGGTCATCGCAAGCAGGGTCGGTGCGCATGAAAGAGCCTTACGGCAAACGGTCTGGAATGGTGTGGCAATCTGTCTCGATTCTCCCGCATGATATTGTGACACCGCCGGATCGGATTATCCCGCATCCGGCGTGCCCGTCGAGGCGGCAGCGCCAGCCTGCCGCTTCGCTGCCTCCAGCGTGTTGTACAGCAGCATCGTCACGGTCAACGGGCCGACGCCGCCGGGAACGGGAGTCAGAAAGCCGGCAATCTCCTTGACGGTCTCAAAATCCACGTCGCCGACCAAGCCGGATTCGGTGCGGTTGATGCCCACATCGACCACGACGGCGCCGGGCTTAACCATCTCGCCCGTGATGAACTTGGGCCGCCCGATCGCGGCGATCAGGAGGTCGGCTCGCCGCGTGACGGCCGCCAAATCGGCGGTCTGCGTATGGCAGACGGTCACCGTTGCGTTGGCCCCGTCCGGGCCCACGCTGGAGTCCCGATTCATCAACATCAGCGACATCGGCTTTCCCACGATATCGCTACGGCCCACGATCACGGCGTGCTTGCCGCGCGTCTTGATGCCGGAGCGGTGCAACAGCTGAGTGATGCCGTGCGGCGTGCAGGGCAGATAACGGGGCCGCCCCTGGGCGATCAGGCCCACGTTCTCCGGATGAAACGCATCCACGTCCTTCAGCGGATCAATGGCGTCCAGCACGCGGGACTCGCGGATCTGGCGGGGTAACGGCAACTGGACCAAGATGCCGTGGACGTCACGGTCTTGATTGAGCTGTGCGATCAACCGCAGCAATTCCGGCTCGCTGGTCTCTTGGGCCAGGCGGTGTACCTGGCTGCGGATGCCCACGCGCTGACAAGCCTTCTCCTTGTTTCTCACGTACACCTCGCTGGGCGCGAAATCGCCGACCAGAACCGCAGCGAGCGTGGGACAAGTCCCGCAGCCGCCCACGAACGCGGTCACGTCGCGGGTCAACTCGCCGCGAATCTGCTCGGCAATCTGCTTGCCATCCAGAAGCGTTGCCGTCATATTATTGCCGTCCTTATTCTAAAGCCGGTCGGCCGACCGTGGGTGGCCGCCCCGTTGCGTGAGGGAACGGACTCGCAGAAGAGCCCCGTACAAAGAGCATGATACAATATGTCGGAAGCCAAAGTCAGTCCCGTGGAGACGATCAAACTGCAAAGCGACTACCTGCGCGGAACGATCGCCCAGGAACTGCTGGACGGAAACGACGGCTTCAGCAAAGCCAGCGTGCAATTGCTCAAGCACCACGGCACCTACCAGCAAGACAACCGCGACGAGCGGGCCGCGGCTCGGAAGGCGGGCGAGAGCGGCAAGATGCACAGTTTCATGGTCCGCACGAAGGTGCCGGGCGGCAAACTCACCAGCCGGCAACTGCTGGCCGAACTCGACCTGTGCGACGAACTGGGCAATACGACCCTCCGCCTGACCAGCCGCCAGGCCCTGCAGTTGCACGGCGTCCTGAAGGGCAACCTGCGGGAGGCGATCCGCCGGGTCAATCAGGTCCAGTTGACGACGTTGGCGGCTTGCGGCGACGTCCTGCGAAATGTGATGGGCTGCCCGGCACCGTACAAACACCCGGTCTATCACCAAGTCCAGGAGTTGGTCGAAACGCTGGCACACCACTTCACACCGCGGACGCCGGCCTATCATGAACTGTGGATCCAGGACCCCGACACGGGCGAACCGCAGTTGGCAGGGGGAGGGCCGGACGAAGATGTCGAACCGATTTACGGCAAGGTGTACCTCCCGCGCAAGTTCAAAATGGCGGTCGGTTTCGCCTCGGATAACTGCGTCGATATCTACACGCACGACCTGGGGTTCTTGGCGGTCGTCCGCGATGGGGATGTCATCGGCTTCAACGTGCTGGTTGGCGGCGGCCAAGGCGTGACGCCCAGCAACAAGGCGACGTTTCCGGCGTTGGCCAAACGGATGGCCTTTGTCTCGCCCGAACAAACGATCGGCGTCGCCGAGGCAGTCGTCAAGGTGCAACGCGATTTCGGCAACCGGGCCGATCGAAAGTTGGGCCGCATGAAGTACCTGATCCACAACTGGGGATTGGAGAAGTTCAAGGCGAAAGTGGAGGACTACTACGGCGCGGCCTTGCTGGCGTGTGAACCCGACGACGTCGCCGGCTTCAACGACCACCTGGGTTGGGATGAACAGGGTGATGGGAAGTGCTTCTACGGTCTGAACATCGAAAACGGCCGCGTTCAGGATAACGAACATGTGCAATTGAAGTCGGCATTGCGGGAGATCTGCCGCAGTTTCGATCCCGGTATCCGGCTGACGTCGCACCAGAGCATGCTTCTGACCGACTTGGCTCCGGCCGTCAAAGGGGAACTGGAGCAGATTCTGCGGCGCCACCGAGTGCGTCTTTCCGAGGAAACCTCCACGGTGCGCCGCTGGTCCATGGCCTGCGTGGCGCTGCCGACGTGCGGCCTGGCGATCACTGGCAGCGAACGAGTGCTGCCGGGGATCATCGACCAACTGGAAGTCGAACTGGCCAAGCTGGATCTGCCCCGGGAATCGTTCACCGTTCGCATGACCGGGTGTCCCAACGGCTGCGTGCGGCCCTACAATTGCGATATCGGCCTGGTCGGTAAGGCGGTCGGCCGATACACGGTGTTGTTGGGCGGCCGGCTGGTCGGGGACCGGATGAATTTCATTTACCGAGACCTGGTCCCGGCGTCGGAGATCGTCCCGACTCTGGTTCCATTGTTTGTTTATTTCCGGCAGGATCGCCTGGCGGACGAGTCGTTTGGCGATTTCTGCCATCGCAAGGGCAAGGAGGAACTTTTGGCCTGGACGGAGCAATCGCAGGCCGGCCCCAAGTCATAGCGTGGAGGTCCGTGTAGGACGGATTGCCAATCCGTCCCCCTTTGGTTGCGGCCAGCGGCCGCGTGAGGAGAGCAAACATGGCGACCAAGTGGTTCTACAAACTCGGCGGCAGGACCGAAGGCCCGATCTCCGGCGCCGATCTGCTGGCGAAAGTCCGCGAAGGCGTAATCAAGGAGGGCTCCTGGGTCCGCAAGGACGACTCGGCCTGGTTCCCGGCCGAGGAAGTGAATGGGCTGTTCGAGACCGCGTTCCGGGACCAGCCTGGCAGGATCAGCAAGGATGTCCAGACGGAGTACCACGGGGACTAACCCGGCTGCAGGACTTCCAGCGGAACCAGCGCATTGAGGCTGCCGGAGCGGAACCCCTCCAAGTCGATCGTCACGAAGCGGAATCCGAGGTCTTTCAGGCCCTCGACCAGCGTCCGTCGCGCCGGCTCCTCGACCAGCCGTCCCAATTCCGCCGGGGGCACTTCCAGACGCGCCAAGTCGCCCTTGTGGTATCGCACCCGCACATTCCGCAGTCCTTGGTCGCGCAGCAGTCGCTCCGCCCGGTCGATCATGGCCAGCCGCTCCGGCGTCACCTCTTCGCCGTACGCGACGCGGCTTGCCAGGCAGGGCATGGCCGGCTTGTCCCAGATCGGCAGCCCCCAATCGGCCGCCAACTGCCGCACCTCCGCCTTGTTGATCCCACATTCCAGCAAGGGGCTGCGGACGCGGTGTTCCTCGGCTGCCTGCGTGCCGGGCCGGTAATCGCCCGCGTCATCGGCGTTGGCCCCGTTCGCGACCACGCGCACGTTCAACCGCGGCGCCAACCGCTCGATCTGCGCGTATAACTCGGACTTGCAGTGGTAACATCGGTCCGGCGCGTTTCGCGTGTAGTCGGCTTTGGTGAACTCCTCGGTGGCGATCGTCTCGTGCCGGATGCCGATCAATTCCGCCAACCGCCGCGCTTCATCAAGCTCGCCATCGGCCAGACTGGAACTGACCCCCGTCACGGCAACGGCCCGGTCTCCCAAGGCCAGTTGAGCCGCCTTGGCGAGGACCGTGCTGTCGACGCCCGCCGAGAACGCCACAGCGCAGGTTTCAAAGCTGCACAACAAGTCGAGCAATCGCTCGCGTTTCGCATCCAGATCGTTCAACAAAGCCACCTCCGGAAGCCCCAGAAGCCCGAGGCCATGAAAAAAAGGCAGTCCTTCCACCGCAATGCCGTGGCGATGCGTTTTGTGAGAGCCCGCAATGGAAAAAGGGGGAGCCTGGGCTCCGGGTTGTGTGATCCAACAAGGCGGGCCGACTGCCAGGCAGTTAACCCATGTTGGCTGTACACGCGGCCGAAACCAAAATTTGGGCTCCCTGCGGTTCTCGTTAACGGCTCATCCAAATATCAACATCGGCAACACGAGCATGGCAGAAGGACTGCCAGGATCCTCTTGATTCATCGCCTTGGGCACGCGGGCGGACCCGATCAGCACGATCCGCCCCGTCGCCTGACCGTCCGTCGTCCGCATTCGTGCCCCTATCCCACCGTGTCCCGCGACACGGGTTCCATCACCTTCGTATTGCGCTCGATGGCCAGGATGATAGTCCGCTGCTCCAATCCGTCGCGGCTGCCGGCCACGATCGGCAGGACCTGCCGCCGGTCCGGCATGCTCTTGCGGACGACAAAGCTGCCGTCCTCCCGCAGTCGCACCGGCTGGCCTGCCAGCGAAACGTGGGCATCGGGCCGGGTCTGGCCAAAGACGATCAATTCGGCATCCACGTCAAACTCAAAGTTCGCACGACGTCCAGAGGCCGAGTCGGCGCCGACCCCGTACTTGTTGTTCAGCGGCGATTCCATGGAGCGGTTCAAACGCTCCTCGAAAAGTTCTCTCAAGTCTCCGCTATCCGATTCCTCGTTGTATCCGCCGCTCAACGCATACACTTTTTGGAAATTCCGGGCCACGTCCGTCCAATTCTGGTCCAGCGCATCGCTGGCCCCCGGACGAGGCGTGGTCACCGAGTTGCTGCGGACCACGGAATGGAAACGTCCGTTGGCCGCCAAGTACCCCAAGTCGACGCGAAAGCTCTTCGGCGGATCCGGGACGTCGATGTACCAGTTGTTGACCCCGCCATGCACCTCGATCTCGCGAACGACGCGTTCCGCGGTGCTCGTCGTCGTCCCCGTGTCGACCTCGAGCAACCGTAACACCGGCTTCGCCGTGTGCCAGAACTCGCACATGGCGGCCCGCACGCGTTCGACGCTCGCCCGGCTGACTTCCCAGTAGGCGTGCAGCCAGTACGAATCGCGGACCATCAGCACGATCCGATCGCGATGCGCTTTGCCGTTGGTCCGCCGCCGGGACGCGTCTCGCCTAGCGGGATCGTGAGCTGTTGGTGCACCTGGCACGTCCGTCGCCAGATCCCGCAACCGCTCTCGTTCTTCCTGAGCCAACTTGATCCTTTGTGCGACCAGCGGGTTCTTTACACGCGCCGTTCCGGCCGGCTTTCGGGCGCCGTTTGTCTTGCCGGCAACGGTTTTCTTGGAAGTCACGGCCGATTTCGACGAGTTGGATTTCTTCAACTCGACCTGCCTCGACGTTCGCGACCCGTTGGACGCCTTCGCCCGAGCAACGTCGGGACGAGCTGCTTTAATGGCCTTCCTCTTCAGCGCCCGCACCAACTGGTCTTTCCGCATCTCACGCCACCCGGAGATCCCCTGCCGCTTGGCCATCTGCTCCAGGTCCCTGCGCGTCCGCTCGTTCAAGTTCACTGGCGTAATCAATGGACTGTACCTCCGCACGTGGGATGTTCGCCGCGCTGCACGCGGACTTTTCTGTCTCACGCCGTCCGTGACGAGATCCGTCGCCTCCCAAACCCACTCGGCAGTCCCTAGCCGGAGAAGATTTGAGCCTGAGTTGGTCCGGCGTCTTGAACCGCCGTTACTATCCTCTCGCCAGCCGAAACCGACTCGCGATTGGCTCCCCCTCTCGAGTTCCGAACCGACTATATCCTTCAAACGTCAGGAATATGTCAGACCGTTGCTCTCAGTTTAGTCGAAATTGGCAGAATACGCAAACGCTGTACCACCCGAAGGAAGTGAAATCGGGTGTTGAGATATAAACCGTTAACTGGCCGACACTTATCCCACGTTGATCCAAGTTCGAGCGATTCGTTGGAGCAACAGAATTGGTGCCGGAGGGCAGATTAAGACCGAATTCGCAGTTTCGGGCACCAGGGTGACAGACCTCGATGGATCCGTCAAAACTGACCGCTCCGGTAGGGGAAATCGAGGACGACCAGCGTGAAAGGCGACGCCGAGCGTGAGCCTTCCTCGTCATCGGCGTGACCTGCGTCGAACTTATTGCTTGGCTTGACTTTGCGCAGCCTTAAGTGCCTGCTGAAAGAACTCCAACTGGCGTCGGATCTGGACGGAATGGGGCTCCAATTCAGCGGCACGCGACTGATGCAGAACCGCGCTCTTGTAGTCGCCTTTGGCGTAGTAACAGCGGCCCAACGTGTCGAGATAGCCGGGCGTTTCCGGACGCAACTCGAGGGAACGCTGGCTGCTCCGCAGGGCCTCGTCGTAATCGCCTTCCGTGTTGGACACGAGCCAAGCCAGCTGGTTGTGCGCCGTGGCCAGTTCAAACTGGTATCCTTCCCGAATGCCTTCCGTTGGCGCCTCCGCCGCCTGACGTTCGTACTCCATCGCCTCGTCACGGAACTCGCTCGCCGTCGTACGGATCAGTTCCAGCGTCTCTTTGCGCCAAGCAGAATCCTGCTCGCTGGCGCGGTAGGCGCCGATCAGCACGTCTGCGTCGGTCGGATCGTGCCCGATGGCGGTCTTCAGGTGTTCGACGTATTGTTTGCGGTCGCCATTGAGGCGAGCGTGCTCGGCGAGGAAGTAGTACATCCGCGAGGAAAGACTCCCCGGCTCCCTGCCGAGACGAGCAACCAGATACCGAGCGTTCTGGTCCTTTTCCACGGCCTCGACGGCATCGCGAAGCACGTCCGCCGCATCTTTCTCGCGCTGTAAATCGTGCAGCATTTCCGAGAAGATCATTCTCGCCCGCAACCCCTCCTGGGAGGCCGGCGAAGCACGCCCAATCACGAATCGGTATTCGCGTTCACACCAATCGAAAAGACCTCGCTCTTGCAGCGAGTAGGCGGCCACGATGTGTTCTTGGTGGCTGCCCTGATTCGACTTAAGTGCTTGTTCGGCGGTGCTTTCCGATTCTTCTCGGCGGCCGCCCTGACGCTGGGCTTCCGCCAAGCGATACAGCAGCAACGGACTCTCTTGGAATCGTTCGGGAAACCGCTTCGCGACCACTTCGATCGTAGGCCAAGACCGCCGCTCCAGCAGCCAGTCCACGCAATCCACCAGCTGTTGCTGAGTCCCGTCCAACAAATCAATCGTTTTCAGGACTACCGCGAGGCTCTCCTCCTCGCGGCCAACCCGCTCCAGCAGATCCGCCCGCCAGCGGAGCAAGTCTCGAACCAGTTCCGGCGAAGAACGATCCGGCGTGTTCTGTAGCGTCTGCTCCTCCTTCGCCGAGATGCTCGCCCAGTCCTGCAGCGTCGCCGTGGGATCCTTGAGCGTCGAGGCGAACACGCGGAGCCAGTGGGCAGCGTCACGCCTGCTGTTGCCCAGCGACGAGGTGATGCCGTCCGCCACTGTCGGGCCCGCGTTATCGTCCGCGTTCGGTTTCCGTTGCATGACCAGCAACGCGGCACGCTTGGACAACACGTTCGACGTCTCAAAGCGTACGATCCGGCAAAGGGCCATCAGGCCCTGGTTCTCTGGCAGTCTCGTCAATTGATCGACGAGGTTTCTGCGTTCGCTTTCGGCTTTCTCCCCATAGGACCGCAACATCTCCCTGACCCGCAAAGGATCGTCTTCCTGAGCCCAGCGGACATTCAGACTGTGCAACAAGTAGCGGGCCCGCAGCGCGATCTCGATGTCGTCGCTGGTCTGGGCATCGTACAATTGATCGAAAACATCCAGCCCCAGGCGGCGCAGTTTCGCTTGGGCGTTTTCGCGGACGGTATAGTCGATAGCCCCCAGTTCGCGGATCAGCACGCCGACCTGATCGTCCGCTCGTTCAGCCTGCGGGCTCGCTGCGGAAGTGCTCGCGGCGTCCTTGCTCCAGGCCGGCAGCGGCCATCCTGAGGCCAGGATGAACCACAAACACGCAGCACCGCGGCGGTCCATAAGCGACGTGAGCCGTAATTGCGGCATTGGGCAACCTCCCGTTCAGCGAAGAACTCTTCCTCTTTAAGCATATCCGCACAGCGGCGTTGGGGACAAGATTCACCGCTCGGGAATGTGGTGAGCGAGTTCTTCGGCACCACCGCCGCCAGGATCTTCCTCGACGTGCGGGTCAACGGGCCAAGTGAGCAAGCTTGCCCCGCCGCTCTCTTGACTCCCGCGACAAAAGCAGCGAGAACATAGGCGAGCACAACAATCTGGCAGAGCAGAATCTGGCGAGACCATTTTCCTGTCAGCCCATTTTTCTGTCCGCCTGTGGCATTTTCTGTTTACCCCCTGTTTCCGAGGAATTGCACCATGTTTACCAGAGTTCGTTTGGGACAGTTGTGGTCCGTCGCCTTGGGAGCCGTCGTGGTGTTGGCCGGCGCCGCGTTTGCCGCCGATCCGCCGCAAAAGCCGAAAAAGCAAGCCGAGTTGCTGGTCCGCATGCCGGACTTCTGCAACACGCCCGACGGGATGTGCTTGTACCCCGACGGCAACATCATCCTGGCAGTGCCAAACGTCAACGACCAGACCCAGCGGGCGGTGATCATGAAGGTCACGCCGGACAACAAAGTCGAACGGTTCTACGATCCGCCGCTGCACCCGGACACGGGCAAGGCGTTTCCGTTCGGTATCTGCGTAGGGCCCAACGGCGACCTCTTCTACGCCGACCTGCAATGGTTTGCCAACCCGGAGAAGCCGAACTACAAGTCCCGCGTGATGCGGATTCCCATGAAGAACGGCAAGCCCGGCAAGGCGGTTGTTTTCTGTTCGGGCTTGGTCGTGGCCAACGCAGTCGTCGTCCGCGACGGCTACCTGTACACCAGCGACACGATCATGGTTCCCGGCTCGAAGCCGCTGATCAGCGGCGTGTTCCGTTTCAAGCTGGACGAAGAAGGGGTGGAGGTCAAGCAGCCGCTGATCGAGGACCCGCACCTGATTGCGACGGTCAAGAGTTACAACCCGGACGTCGGTTTCGGCGCGGACGGACTAACCTTTGACAGCAAAGGCAATCTGTACATCGGCAACTTCGCGGACGGCACGCTGCACCAGGTCAAGTTCGACGCGCAGGGCACGCCGCAGCCGGCGACGATTTTTGCCAAGGCACCGTTTATGAAGAGCTGCGACGGCATCTTCTGCGATGTGAAGACGGACAAGATCTACGTCGCCGACTCGATCGCCAACGCGGTCCAAGTCGTAACGCCAAACGCCCGGGTGTACACGCTGGCCCAGGACCCCGAAAACGACGGCAAGGACGGCTTGCTGGACCAGCCCTGTGAAGTCCTGATCCGCGGCCGCGAAATGATCGTCTCGAACTTTGATCTTCCCGTCCCAGGCGGCGTGAACACCAAGTACGAACTGCCCAACACGCTCTCACGGATTCCGCTGGACTGAGCCCCCTCCACGGATGCCTACGGACGCTTTCGGGCCAACGCTCGACCAGCGGTCACCCATATCGCGCCGAACGTACTGGCTCTTGACGGCCAGAGTTCCCCGCGGATGGCATAGCGATACCACGGATGGGACACCAACCCATTTCTCCTATCCGTGGTATCGCCATGCCATCAGTGGGGATCATTGCGTTTTTCAGTACCGATCCGTGGTATCGCCGCGCCATCCGTGGGGCCCCCCGTGTTTCAGTACCGGTCCGTGGCCGTCAGTCTGTTCTCGACCTCATCCGCCCAGCGGGCGATCTCTACAACGCTGCGGCGGATCTCCTCTGGGTCGCACGTCGTCCGCGGGAAGGCGTTGACCATCACGAAATGCGGCGTGCCGCCCACGTCCTCGATGGCCAGTGAGCCGTGGCACAGCCGGGCGTTCATCTCCAGCGCGCGGCGGTAGTAGTCGGGATTGGCGGGGCCGCAAACGCTGTAAATCTTCACGACGCGTTCCCGGCCGATGGGCGCGGGGCACTCCTCGACGCAGACGCGTTGCGTCCGCCCGCGTGGCTGGGGCACGCACACCGTAATGCGATGCTCCTGGTCTTCACGCGTCACGATCAGATCGCGCAGGGCGGCGTCGACCAGTTTGCTCAGGAGGCACACCTTGCGGCTGATCGCCTGCAGTTCGCGGTACACGTTGTCACCGTCCGGTGGACGGTCCTCGGGTCGCTTGGCCATGCAGCGGACCGCTAGCTCGGCGGCTTCGGCCGGCACGTCCGGGCAACGCTCTCGCGGATCGGGCACGGGGTCATTGGCGTGTTTCGTGGCCAAGGCCGCGACGTTGCGGTCCACAAACGGGAATTCGCCGGTGAGCAGGTAGTAGTAGGAGATGCCCACGGCGTACACGTCACTGGCTTTGCTGGCTGGCCGCGAGCGAAACAGCTCGGGCGCCATGAAGTAGGGCGTGCCGGCCAGCGATTCCCCGGACGCGCTTCCCGCCGCGACGCGTTTGGCCAGACCGAAATCGGCCAGTTTGGCCAGTCCGTTGCGGTGGACCAGGACGTTCGAAGGCTTGAAATCCCGGTGGACGAGGCCGCAACGGTGAGCTTCGGCCAGCGCCGCGCAGGTCTGCGCCAGGATCTCCGTCGCCGGAAAGGCGTCCAGCTTGCCAGCTGCCTGCACCATCTGCTGCAACGTCTGGCCGGGTACGTACTCCAATTCGATGTAGTGCAGTCCGCTGTTCTGACCGATGTTGTGGACCGTCACGATGTGCGGATGGACGAGCGATGCGGCGGCCCGGGCCTCGGCCAAGAACAGCTCGACCATGTCCCTGCCGCTGCCCGGCCGAGGCGTCAGGACCTTGATGGCGCACGGCCGGTACAGCGTGTTGTGCGTGGCCCGGTACACCCAGGCCATGCCGCCCTTGCCCAGGAACGACTCGATCGTGTAACTGTCAAACGGCTTGCCGACCAGGGCCTCACTCGATTCCAGCACGGGGCGCGGCTCACCTGCCGGCGCGAGCGACAGGGTCGCCTCCAGATCCAACGTGGGCGCCAATTCGTGCGCCGTGAGCAACTGACCGCATTGCGGACAATGGCCGTCGGCGGTAGCGGCGGCAAACGGCTCGTTGCAGCCTCGGCAGTACAGGGTCGGGTTTGTGACGGGCATGGTCTTGGACACTCCCACGCTGGTCAGGCGATCTCGTTTCGGTATCACCGCCGATCATCGTAGATCGATGTCGCGGCCCAAACAACTACTTGTGACGCGATACGGCAGTATATCGAACGCCACGGCGGAGTGCTTGCTTGTCGGTCGCCACGAGACAATAATGCCTTCTTCGCTTGACGGCCCCTGCGAAGCCGGCCGTGTGTGAGGAGTAACAACTTTGGGAGGATCGTCCGTCATGAACCATGATTTTTCGCGGCGTATCGGCTGCCAACGGTTCGTCTCACTCGTCGCGCTCGCCTTGGTCACCGTCGTCAGCTTCGGTGCCGAACCCGTTTTTCTGGACGCGCCGCAGTATGTCGGACCGCCGCAGCCGCAGCACGCGGTCACCAACCGCGCTTTTCAGGGCATTCCCAGCCTGGCCGTCACGCCGGGCGGACGGCTCTGGGCGAACTGGTACGCGGGGAAGACCCCCGGCGAGGATCAGAACAACTACGTGGTGCTCAGCACCAGCGGCGACAACGGCGCGACTTGGCGCGAGGTGCTGGTCGTGGATCCGGACGGCGAGGGCCCGGCCCGCAGTTTCGATCCGGAACTCTGGGTCGCCCCCGATGGGAAACTCCGCGTGTTCTGGGCCCAGGCCCAGGGACACGAGGCCACGCTCGGCGGCGTGTGGTGCCTGCAAACGGCCGAACCCGAGTCCGAACAACCGGCCTGGGAGAAGCCCGTGCGCGTCACCAACGGCGTGATGATGTGGTGCTCACGACCGGCGAATGGGTCTTGCCCGCTTCCACGTGGCGAAAGACCGACAACAGCGCCAAGCTGGTTTTTTCGACCGACCAGGGCCGGACCTGGGCGGTCCGCGGCGGCTGCCACGTGCCCGTCGCCGACCGGGCGTTCGACGAGCACATGCTGATCGAGCGGCGGGACGGTTCGCTGTGGCTGCTGGCCCGCACCAGATACGGCATCGGCGAAAGCGTGTCCACCGATCGCGGCGTGACGTGGCCCGAACTGAAGCCGTCGGCCATCGCGCCCAGCGCCACCACTGCCGCGACGCCCACCGCGA
>CAYUFW010000208.1:0-1629 GCA_964443915.1 uncultured Pirellulaceae bacterium | reverse complement strand
TGGAGCGAGCCCAAGCCGTCGACGATCGAGAACCCCAGCGCGCGGTTCTTCATCACGCGGCTGAGTTCCGGCAGCCTTCTGCTGGTCAAGCATGGCCCGATCGACACACGCACGGACCGCTCGCACTTGACGGCGTACATCTCGACGGACGACGGGCGCACTTGGGGCGGCGGACTGCTGCTGGACGAGCGCGACGGCGTGTCCTATCCCGACGGTCAGCAGACGCCCGACGGGCTGATCCGCATCATTTACGATTTCAGCCGCACCGGGGCGCGGCACATCTTGCTGGCCACGTTCCGCGAGGCGGACGCGGCCGCGGGCAAGGCCGTGTCGGACGCCGTGCGGCTGCGGCAGCTGGTCAGCGACGCTTCGGGTGGTCTGGAGCCGGAGCCGCCGCCGGTGGCAGCCAACCAGGACGGCGAAGCGTTGCGCAAAACGACTCCGGGCGCGCTGGCCGCCGAAGGAGCGGAGCCGCAGCCGCTGGCCGTCGACGCCACTCTCTTTACCGACCGCGGGTACGTGCTGAGCGAACTGCCCGCAGCACTCCAGGGCGCGCATTTTCTGCGCGTGGGCTTGACGGGACAGAAGAAGGTGCGGTGCAGCCGCGCCGGCACCGTCTTCTTTCTCACGCCCGCGCCGGACCGCAACCGGGACAGCATGACGCAGACCTTGCTCGACCAGAGTTTCCGAAAAGTCGCGTTGCCGGAAGTCCGCTTGTTCAACCCGTCCAGCACAGCCAACTTCTGTACGCTCTATCAAAAGGACTGCGACGTGGACGACACGATGGCGTTCGGCCAGTGGGCCGTGCCCGTCTTCTTCCCGTGACGCTGCCACACCGTGGCCCCGTCCGTCTTTGGGCATCCCACGCCGTCAGCCTGACCACAAAGCACTCTTGATACGCTAGACAAGGAAACAGCACATGAACACGAGACGACTGACCTGCGGTTTCGTTCTGTTGTTGGGGTGGCTGGCGATCGCCGCGCCGTTGAACGCGGCGGACGAGGCCAAATTGAATCGAGAGACGCCCCAGCAGCGTGATGCCCGGATGAAATGGTGGCGCGACGCCCGCTTCGGGATGTTCATCCATTGGGGCCTGTACTCCGTCCCCGCCGGTCATTGGAAGGGCAAGCCGGTCGGCGGCATCGGCGAGTGGATCATGAACAGCGCCAACATCCCGGTTGCCGAGTACGAGCAGTTGGCCAAGGAGTTCAATCCCGTCAAGTACGATCCGGCCGAATGGGTCCGCACGGCCAAAGAGGCCGGCGTCAAGTACATCGTGATCACGTCCAAGCACCACGATGGATTCTGCCTGTTCGACTCAAAGGCGACCACCTACGACATGGTGGACGCGACGCCGTACGCCAAGTGCCTGCTGAAGCCGCTGGCCGACGAGTGCCGCAATCAGGGCCTGAAGTTCTGCGTCTACCACTCGATCATGGACTGGCACCATCCGGCTCAGACGCGTCCCAACGAGAAGAGCTACAACCCGACGAAAGTCGTGCCGGGCCGCAAGGCGGAGTACTTGGACTACATGAAACAGCAACTGAAGGAACTGCTGGACACCTGCGATCCTGAAGTCCTCTGGTTCGACGGCGAGTGGTGCGACTGGTACACCGAGGAGGACGCCCG
>CAYUFW010000207.1:4116-15067 GCA_964443915.1 uncultured Pirellulaceae bacterium | reverse complement strand
ATCGCTATCCCGGTCTGAATCCCAAGGTCAAGGGTGTATTCCAGAAATAGGGCCGTGCACACGGCGCGCGCACTCGAGCGCGAGTCTCTACTGCATGGGAAGCCCGGCTTGTTCCGCAAAGGTGGGCTTGGGGTCGGCGGAACTCCTGCTCGAGTGCCTGCCGCCTTCTCTTTCTGCTGGAGAGCCTTCCATCGGCCAGGGGGGACCCCTTGGGAAGATGCTCCCGCGCGCGATAGACTACGTGATCGCCTGGTTGCCGCGGCGCCTCGCCAGGCGTTGGTGTAGCAGACCATTGCGCTGGAGGGAAAGGTCGTGTTTCGGGTCCAACATGCTGACGAACGTCCCTTGGGCCGCCTTGTCACGGGCGCTGTCCTGGGGGCGGTGATGTTGGCGCTGCTGCTGAACTGCGGCGCGTTGCTGCTGGTCGTCCACGAATACCGGCTGCTTGGAGCCTGGGCCGACGCGCCGCAGCCGGTCGCGGTTTCGTCCGTCCGCTCCCTGCGCGGAGAAGTTCTGCTGCAGGTCGCGTTTGCCACGGTGATCCTGGCCACGTTGCTCGTCTGCGCCGTCACCCTGGTCTGGTTCCGGCGGCGCGATTCCGCCAGCCAGCAGGCCTTGCGCGACGTGAAAAATCTGGCTTACAACATCCTGGCCAGCACCGACCGGGGCGTCATCACGACCGCGCGCGACGGGACGATCACCAGCATCAACTCGGCGGCAGTCCGGCTCTTGGACACCGACGCGGATTGCGTTGGAAAGCACCTCGCCCAGGTCTGTCCGGTGGGCTTGGCCTTGACGGACATGGCACAACAACTCGCCCAGCGGCAGTCGCCGGTCCGCGACCGCGACTTTACGATCACTCGCGATGGCCGAGCCCAGCGTTGCCGGGCCGACGCGCACTTCTTGAACGACAGCGACGGCCAGCCGCTGGGCTGCGTGTTCTTTCTCCGCGATGTGACGCAACGCGTGCTGCTGGAGGACCGCATGAGCCGCATGGAACGGTTCATCAGCCTGGGAACGCTCGCCTCCGGACTTCACCACGAACTGAAGAACCCGTTGACCGCCTTGAGTTTGCACATTCAACTGCTCGACGAACGTCTCCGCGGTCTGGCGGCCGCCGAGCCGCTGGACGACCTGTTGAGCGTCCTGAAGACCGAGATCTGCCGGCTGAACGGCGTGCTGGAGGAGTTCCGCAGTTTTGCCAGTCTGCAACGGCTGAATCTGCAGCCGGTGGACGCCCTGGCGGTTCTGGACGAGGCGGTCCGGCTGATCGGGCCGCAGGCGGCCAACCAGGGCGTGAAGATCATCGTCTCGACGCCCCAGACGGCACTGCCGCGGCTGTCGCTCGACTCCCAGAAATTCCAGCAGGCGGTGCTGAACTTGCTGATCAACGGCCTGGAGGCGATGCCGGACGGAGGGACGCTGACGCTGCGGGCGTTTGCGGACGACGGGCACTTGATTGTCGAAGTGGCGGACACCGGAGCGGGCATCCCGCCCGAGTTGGCAACGAACTTGTTCAAGCCGTACTTCTCGACCAAGACCCAGGGCACGGGCATGGGCCTGGCCCTGACGGAAAAGCTGATTGGCCAGCATGGGGGGCAGGTCAGCTTCGAGAGCGGCAGCCGGGGCACGACCTTCCGCATCACCTTGCCTTGGGAACCACCGCGGGGCGAACTATGACGCAAACCGGCTTTCGGATCCTGATTGTCGACGACGAGCCGAACATCCGCGCCGGCCTGGCCAAGGGCCTGGCCGGCGAGGCCGACGAACTGGCGACCGCCGAGGATGCGGAACAGGCCTGGACCCTGTTTCAGCAACAGCATCAGCAGGTGGTCATCACCGACCTAAAGATGGCGGGCCGCTTGTCCGGCATCGACCTGGTCCGCCAGATCAAGCAGTCGCGGCCCGAAACGGTCGTCCTGGTGATCACGGCGCACGGCACGATCGAGACGGCCGTCGAGGCCATGCGCCAGGGGGCACACGACTTTGTCGCCAAGCCGGTGGACCTGAACATGCTGCGACTGCAGGTCCGCAACGCCCTGGAGCACTACCGTTTGGTCGAGGAGAACCGGCGGCTCCGCGAGCGATTGGACTCGATGGGCGAGTTTCCCGACATGGTGGGACGCAGCGCCGCGATGCAGCACGTGTTCGATCGGATCCGGCAGGTGGCCAATGCTGATGTGACGGTGCTCATCCAGGGCGAGAGCGGCACGGGCAAGGAACTGGTGGCGCGGGCCATTCTGGTCGAGAGCGAACTGTTCGGCTACGAAAAAGGCGCCTTCAGCGGCGCTGCCCGGCAGAAGCCCGGCTGGTTTGAAATGGCCAACGGCGGCACGTTGTTTCTGGACGAAATCGCCGAAATGCCCCCCAAGACCCAAGTGGATCTGCTGCGGGTGTTGGAGCAGCGGGAACTTCGCCGCTTGGGAGGCGAGACCTCGATTCCGATCGACGTGCGGCTGATTGCGGCCACCAATCGGGAACTGGAGGACTTGGCGGCCGAGGGCAAGTTCCGCCAGGATCTGTACTACCGAATCAACGTCGTCCCCTTGCGGATCCCGCCCTTGCGCGAGCGGCGCGACGATATCCCGTTGCTGGTCGAGCACTTCCTGCAGTTGGCGGAGCAGCGGCACGGCCGCCAGTCCCGGCAACTCGCCCCCGCCGCGATGCGGATTCTGTGCGACTACCCCTGGCCGGGCAACGTGCGGCAACTGCGAAACCTGATGGAACGGCTCGTGGTCACCGTCGAAAGTCCGGCCGTCCACGCCGAAGATCTCCCTCCGGAGTTCCGCACCACGCCGCGTCACGGCGTGACCACGCTGGAGGAAGCCGTCCAGGAAGCCGAGCGGCAGGCCATCCTGGCAGCCCTGGACGCCTGCCGCCAGCATCGCGAGCGGACCGCACAAGTCCTGGGCGTCAGCGTGCGGACGCTGCACTACAAGATGAACCGATACGAGCTCCAGTAGACTGAGACTGATCGCCGGGGCTCCGTCCGTGTCGGCGACAGCAGTGCCATCTGCAGAAACCTGCAAATGGCTGCAACTTCTTGCAGATGCGGAAGGGTTCCCGATTCGCGAACCGCAGGGGAGAAAAGGCGTGAAGCAGTTCAAAGGCGACCGGTTGTATGTCCGGCTGGGCGCGGCCCAGGCCCGGCGCCGGCTGAAGGGTTTGGGGTTCGGCGTCAAGAAGGTCGAGAGCGCCGGCCGGCAGCGGGCGGCCATCGTTCACACCGCGACCGGGCAGCACCGTCGGGAATTGATCGCTCTGTTCCAGGACGTGCTCGAGCGGCCCGCGGCGACGGAGACGGCGGAGGAATGTCCGCCACCGTCTGTGGACGCGTCGGGAGACAGTGAGCCTCGATGCACACAATGAGCCTCAACAGGCCGCAGAACTAGCTGGCTGCGAAGCCGGCGCCGCCGGAGCCTTGCCCTGCAAGACCCTCTTCGTGGCCGACCAGACAAGGTCCTCCGACTTCGCACAGGGCTTTCCAAACCGGCGGCGACCCTGATAACAAGGCAGGCTCGCGACTATTTCGCTAGGCCGGCCTCGATCGCTTTGATCAGTTCGGGATCGGCCGGCTTGGTCTGAGGTTTGAATCGGGCAACGACTTTGCCGTCGCGCCCGATCAGGAATTTTTCGAAGTTCCAACTGATGTCGCCGGAGCCCTTGGGCAGCGTCGGCAGGGCGGTCAGGTGCTTGTAGAGCGCGCAGGCACCAGCGCCGTTGACTTCGATTTTTTCGAACATGTCGAATTGGACGCCGTACTTGGTCGTACAGAATTGCCGGATCTCGCTCGCGCTACCCGGCTCCTGTTGGAGAAACTGGTTGCACGGAAAACCCAGGACGCAGAGTCCCTTCGCGGCATATTTTTCGTGCAGGGCCTGGAGGTCCTTGTACTGTGGCGTCAACCCGCACTTGCTCGCCACATTCACCACCAACAGGACTTTTCCCTGGTACGTCTTGGCGAGATCCACTTCCTTGCCATCCAGCGACTTCATCTTGAAATCAATATCCGAGGCAACCGCCGAAGCAGCCAACCCGATGGCAGATACGCACGCGAACGCGAAGCTCGACATTCTCACGACTTGTTTCTCCTGTTGTCTGCGTCAAAAACTCTCTTCGAACGAATTCACATGACTCGATGCATTTATAGATGGGCGCCCCGGCAGAGAAAAGCGCGCGGATGAAAAAAACGACGCTGGGGCCCGATGGGACGCCGACGCCGCGAACCTTGCGCGGAGTTGGAGGCCCAGCCGTTGCGAGCAGCCGGGCTTCCCGGATCGGGACCGCAGGCCGTTCACGATTGTGCTCGCGGAGTCGGCGGTTCCATGATCCGTCTTACCGCTTCTTCCAGCCGGGCCAGAAGGCCATCGATCTCGGTGCGGTCGTGATCGGCGAGATCATTCTGGCCGAAGCGGACCCGATAGAAGACCTCGACGATCCGGGGCGGCAACTGGGCCGCGCCGGCCTGCGGCGACAGCGCTGCCAGCCGTTCGCCCGCCTGGAACGCCAGTTCGCGGGGCGTTTGACCGATGCTTCGGCTCAGGCCCAGCTGGTTCAGGGCTGCCTCCAACCGCTTGTAGAACTCGACGGTCACCGTGGGGGCGGACCGCCTGCGGGCCGACTCGCCCCCAGACGGCCGCCACTGCCATCGCCACTGCCACCGGGACGCTCGAGGACTTTCGTTGCCGCTTGCTCGCCCGCGCCGCCAGTACCACAACGCACTGACCGCCAACACCGAGAATACGGCTGCGCCAAGAAACGGCGTGATCCTCGCCGCCCAGCGTTGCCCGTGCCGGCGGATCTCGCTCAGTCGCTGACGCACCGAGGCCCAGGTTTCCGGACGGGTCTGGTTGGCCATCGGCTCGTAGATCGATTCCTGCTGCCGCTTGGCGGTGAGGCCCAGGATGTAGTCGGTCCACATGGTACTGGCATAGTCGAGGACATCGTCCACGACGTCGATCCAGCCTCGCTGCAACTGCCGCGCGCGGTCGATGTCCGAGCCCGGCGTGGGGTCCACCCGCAACCAGCCGCCCAAGGGGCTCACGTCGGCCTCCGGCGGCGACTCCGACCGGGCCTCGTCCGGCGGCAGATAGGCTTCCACCCAGGCGTGCGCGTGCCGCTGCATCACCTGGTAGTAACCGCCCAGGGCGTTGTACTCGCCGCCCCGAAAGCCGACCACGATCCGCGCCGGGATGCCCTGGCTGCGAAGCATCATCACCAACGCGCTGGCAAAATACTCACAATGCCCCGAACGATGATTGCCGACGAAATCCTCGATCGGATCCCGCCACCTCTGGCGGTGAACCCGAGCCAAGTCCAGCGTATAAGTGTACGCTCCGGGCCTGAGAAAATGGTCCCGCAGCCTGCGGACGATGTCCGCGCGCTTGATGCGAGTTGCCTTCTCCCGCCCGACAATCTCGTCGGCGATCTGCTTGATCTGCGGGAAGCGGGCCGCGTCAAAATGGATCAAGTCCCAGTCCATGAGATCCGTGACGCCGCCGGGCAGCGGCGTGACATCCAGTTGGATGCCCCCCAGCAATCCCGTGGTCACCACGGAGTACCGGTACTCCTGCCTCGGCCGTTCCCGGAAATGCGATTTGTAGTAGAGCTGTTCGGTGCGCGGTCTGACGCGTACGTCGGGAGGAGTCTGATTGCAGCGGTAAACAGGGGAAATGGCAAACAGGACCGTCTCCCTCACCGGCTGCAGCGTCACGTCTTGCCGCACCAAGTTGCGGCTCGGAGAAGGTCTGGACAGACGAACGCCGATACCGTCCTCCGGCTGCCGCCAGCGGGCAAAGCCGTCCTCGTAGGCATACTCCGTGAGCACCGCACCGCGGAAATACGGCTCGCCGTAAACCCGGTAAGGCCGGCCGCTGGCCGCGTCCCGGAAACTGACGCGCATCACCGTGTCCGAATTCTCCAGGATGGAAGTCATTTCGCCCAACGTCACTTCCGCGCTGAAGCCGACCAGACGGGTGGGACGAACCTGGTACCCACGGCGCGAGGAACTGTCCAGCCGGGGCGCGGTGAAAAACAACACAAACGCGAACACCAGGGTGCTGAAACCGATCGCGGCAATCTGCCTCAACAGTCCCCCGGCGATGACCTGCTGGCCCAGCCGGACGGAACTGATCAGCGGCCGCGTCATCGGTTCGCGGCGCAGCCAGCGCCGCCAGCGGCCGGCCGCTTCTCCGGACGAGCGGTCGGCCGGTTCCGCTTCCTCGCGTTGACTCCGCCACCGCGCCGCGAGTTCCACCACCCGCAAGCCCTCGCGGTGGACGTGCAGCACGGCCAGCGTCGAAAACGCGACGACCGCATACAGGATCAGCACCAACCCAAACTCAAAGCCCACGTTCAGGGCCGCTGACACGACGACCTGCAGGAGGCTCAGCACGGCCAGCTGCCAATACAACCGAGGGGTCTTCTGCTGGTAGAACAGCACGATCTGCAGATAAATCAGCAGGTTGGCGATGGCCAGCAACTGCGTTCGCATCGCGGGCTGCAAGAAGTCGTTTAGCGAAAAGAACAAGGCACACAAGGCCGCCAGGTTCGCGATCAGCCGGTTGAGATAGAACCAGCCCAGGATGTCCGTGAAAATCACGGACGTCACGGCAGCGAACACGGCCAGGAAAGTGAAGATGGGGCTTTGCTGGCCTATGCCCAGCAGCACCGCGCCGATGATCGCCAAGGCGGCAACGTGAATCTGTACGATCCGTTCCAGCTTCATCTCAATCCTTGTTTCCGCTAGTCCCAGAGGAACACGCGGCCCACTTCCTCCGCCCCTACGTCCAGCCAGAGGACCGATCCCAGCGCCCGCTGGCGCCGATGGGCTCCGGCGAAGGAATCGCTGCGGCCGACGCACTCCAATTGGCTGCTCCGCGTGCTGATCACCACCACCTGCGTGCCCAACGGACTCTCGGCCACCAGTTCGCCCAAGGTGTCCGCCAGGCGGTTCTCCGCGGCCGCGTCGACCAGGGCCAGCCGCTCGAGCGTCTGTTGCGCGAACAGTGCCGAGGCGGTCGCCGACCACACACCGCGCTGTCGGGCAGCCAAGGCCATCGTCACCCGGCTGCCGCCGCGCCGTGTCAATTCGTCCACCAGCGTCGCCGCAAAGCTGACGGCAATTTCCACTCGCCCCCGATCCTCGTCGCTGGGCGACTCGGGCTGCCAGAGATCCAGGACCAGCGCCAAGTCCTGGTTCTGCTGCTGTTCGAACTGCCGCACGGCCAGCTTCCCCATCTTGGCGGAGGTCCGCCAATGAATCCAACGTTTGCTGTCCCCCGCCCGCCATTCCCTCAGTCCGTAATAGTCCCCGTCGATCGGACCCTGCCGGCAGTGCGTCGTTTGAAGGCCCAGACGCCGGGAATCCAGCAACTCCAGCCACTGGGGCGTCAACCGGCCCAACCTCGGCCAGACCACGACGCGCTCGAACTGCTTCAGCTTGGCCGTCGCCTTGACCAGTCCCATCGGAAATCGCGTGGAGACGTGCAACGGGCCAAATCGGTACCGACCCCGGTGCGGCAGCGTGACCTGGTAAGCCGCCGCGACTTGTCCGCCGGCCGGGACGTGCGGCAGCACGACACCCGCGTTGGGTTTGGGTTGCCGTTGGCCGGACTCGCGGCCGGAGGGTTCCGGATGCACGCAATCGTCGACGACGATCATCCAACTGCCCATGCGGCGGCGCTCGTTCCGCCCGCAGATCTCGACGCGAAACGGACGGCCGGCGAAGATCTGCTCCGGCAAACGCCGGGAGATCGTCAGCCGCCGCAGCGATTGCACGACGAACCGCCAATTGAACAGCAGCGGCCCGATCATCATGCCCGCCAGAACGAACAGCAGGTTGATATCGCGCGTCGTCGCCCCGCCGACGATGAACGCCAGCAGCAGCACGTAGTAAGCGCCTTCTCCGCACAGGGTGACCACGCGCCGTCCAGCCATCAACTCGAACCTCCCAAGTTCTTCGTTCCGCGTCCGGCGCCATTATAGTGCCTGACGGCCAATTGGTGGAGGAGCCTTGACGCCGATTGCCTTCGGCTGGGGGATGATGAACCAGCTCACGCAAGACGTCGACGGGCAGGGCCGCGTCCACGTGATGCTGTGGCACAATCCGCCCAACGCACCGGGGCCGAACCACGATCTGAACGCCTGGCGGTACTTTCACTACGGGCGCGACGAGATCGGCAGGTGGCACCGTCAGACGCTGCCGTTCTTCGGGCGCAAGCCGTGGCTGGTCGTCAACGAGGCCGGGGATGCGCTGCACGTCTTCAACAAGGGAACCGACCTGGAATACCACCAACAGGATCACGGAGGCAAATTCCACGTCGCGGCGGCCACGGCGAAAGAGCAGTGGACAGATCCCGTGAGCATCTGCCCGACAAGAGGCGTCGATTCCCTCATCGCAACGCCTCGCCGGAATTGTATCACCCGCAACGCGAAAATGACAGGCGACCCGGTCGGCAGGCAACGCCGCAAGGGATACCCGCCTCAGTCGGAGTACGGGCCCCGTGGGGTGTCCACGAGGCGGTCACCGTCGATGCGGCCGAAGCGCTCGCCGCGCGTCATGTACGTCTTGCCGCCTCGGACTAGCTTGACGGGCTGACCGCGATCGAACCACCAGTGTGCCGATTCGGTCTGGCCGTCTCGGGCGTAGTGGAGCGTCTCGGCCACGTGACCGCCGGGAGCGAGGATTTCGCGGCTCACGCGCACGCCAGCGGACGGGCCGCTGGATGTCGACGGTGCGGCGAACGAGCGGAATGGACGCACGCGCAGCATGCGGGGCATCCTTGAAAACCTTGCAGGAACATCGGGGCAAGGGAATGCCCCGCGTCGACGGGCCAAGGACATGGCCGTCATCGTCGTCCCCCCGCGTCGCGGAGCAAGTGCTTCTTGAAGAACTCGAGCATGCCGCCGGGAGGTTGAGGCGTCGGCGGATTCCCGCCGCCGTTGATCAAGACGTTTTCGATTCCCAATTCATCCATCTTTGCCTTGAGTTGCCGGCCGAAGTTGGGGTGATGGATGAATTGTCCCGGCCGGGCATCGGCGGGCGGGACGATGTCGGGCTCGCTGTAGACCATGTACAGCGGCGGATCGTCTTTCGTGAGGTGCGTGATCGCGGCCGCCTCGTCGTACAGTTTCTGGATGGCGGGTGTCGGGTTCAGCGCCTCGTCCACTGAGTTCAGGCCGTAGACCTTCAGTACCGACGGGTGCTCGTGGGCCCGGCCGCCGATCAACTGCTTGATCTTCACCGGGTCGTAGGTGCCCTGCCCGCCCATGGTGCCGATGGCCCGAATGCGCGTGGACTGGCGAGCCACGGGGTCGGGGCTGTCGGGCTGGGCCAGATCGTCGTGGAAGCCGATCCACATCGAGATGCCCGCCCCCGCCGCGCCGCCGTAGCAGGCGATTCGCGCGGGGTCGATGTTCCACTCCTTGGCCTGGCTGCGGAGGAACTGGACGGCCCGGGCCCCGTCCTGCTGCGGCACCGGGAAGATCGTCTTGTCGCCGTCGACGAAACGGTAGTGGATGGCGGCGAAGCTGAGGCCCACGTCCAGGGCGTCCTGCAGGATCGCGGGGCTCACGCTG
Organism: uncultured Pirellulaceae bacterium; assembly: GCA_964443915.1. Classification (GTDB taxonomy): domain Bacteria; phylum Planctomycetota; class Planctomycetia; order Pirellulales; family Pirellulaceae; genus Anammoximicrobium. The sequence goes on along the minus strand of CAYUFW010000207.1, from coordinate 5,488 downwards.
CGTTTGTCGCCGCCGATAAATCCGCCGCCGTGGATGTAGACGATCACCGGCGTGGGCTGGGCGCTCTTCGCCTGGTAGAAGTCCAGGACCTGCCGCTCGTGCGGACCGTAGTGGACGTCAGCGTGTGTGGGCTTGACGGGCGGCGCCGGCGGTTTGCGGGCGGGTTGCTGCCCGTCCTTGCCCCGCATCTTGGCGCGGTAGGCCTGAGCTTCCTCGCGGGTCAGCGTGCCGTCGCGATTGGCATCCGCGTCGGGGAAGCGCTGGAGCAGCTGTTTCAGTTGCTCCTCCTGGGACACTTTGGGTCTCTGGCCGAAGGCTGGCCCGGCCAGCAGCGCGGCAACGAACAGCGAGGACACGAGCAGGCGGTGGAACATCGGGTTCTCCTTGGAGTGTCAGGAGGGAGGTGGGACAAGGCGAGTCATCTGCTGTGGAACCCGCCTTGATGGGACATCGAACATGCTACAGTCTCCGCTTTCGCGTTGCCAATTCGGCCAGACTTTCAGGCTCGCGATGGGCTGCTAAACCGCTACTTTGGCATGATTTTCCAGTTCTACCACCTGCTGCCGGCCGAGGAACCCGCGGGAAACCCGGACCGACAGACCGACTAGGAAATTTTGGATCTGTTCCGATCCTTGAACCGGCGGCCAAACCTCACTATAGTCATGGTTACGCACGATCAGACAATCGCCGCCCTGGCCGACCGCACGGTGCGTTTGGTCGAAGGGCTGGTGGAACGCGTGGCGTAGCCAGGATTTACTATGTCTTTGAAGATCTACATCGGCGGAAAACTGTACGACAAAGAGGACGCCAAGCTCAGCGTCTACGACCACGGCCTGCTGTACGGCGATGGCGTCTTTGAAGGCATGCGAATCTACGGCGGCAAGGTGTTCCGGCTGGCGGAACACCTGGAGCGGCTGTGGAATTCGGCCAAAGCGATCTGGCTGGAAATCCCCATGACGCCCGAGGCCCTGGCCCAGGCGGTGAACGAGACCGTCCAAGTCAACGGCATCGAGGACGGCTACGTGCGGCTGGTCGTCACCCGCGGAGCGGGCACGCTGGGTCTGGATCCGAACAAGTGCAGCGACCCGCGGGTGATCATCATCGCGGACACCATCACGCTGTACCCGCGCGAGTACTACGAAAAAGGCCTGCACATCGTCACGGTCAGCACGATCCGCAACCACCCGGCGGCCCTCAGCCCGCGGATCAAATCGCTGAACTACCTGAACAACATCCTGGCCAAAATCGAAGGCCTGCAAGCCGGCTGCGTCGAGGCCTTGATGCTGAACCAGAAAGGCGAAGTCTCGGAGTGTACCGGGGACAACATCTTCCTGGTGCGGAAAGGCGAACTGCTGACCCCCTCCGTCGAAGC
>CAYUFW010000207.1:0-4019 GCA_964443915.1 uncultured Pirellulaceae bacterium | reverse complement strand
GCATCCTGGAAGGCATCACCCGCTCCGTGGTGCTGGAGCTGGCTCGCGAGATGAAAATTCCGGTCCGCGAAACCCCGCTCACCAAGCACGACGTGTACATCGCCGACGAGTGCTTCCTGACCGGCAGCGCGGCCGAGATCGTCCCCGTGACCAAGGTCGACAGTCGCAAGATCGGCGACGGCCTGCCCGGCCCCATCACGCGGCGGCTGCTGGATCGGTTTCACGAGGTCACGCGGCCCTCTCGCTCCGCGAGAGGAAACGCCATCCCCGCCCGTTGCCCAGCCATGCCCAACCGACGCTTCGTCATCCTCACCGAGGGCTACGCGAACCCGCTCACCGCCAAGACGGCGGTCTGCGTGCTCCGCTATTGCCCCGAGGAAGTCGTCGCCCTGTTGGACAGCACTCAGGCGGGCAAGACCAGCCGCCAGGTTTTCGGCGTCGGCGACGTGCCGTTTGTGTCCGATTTGGATCAAGCGCCGGGTGCCAAGACGCTGTTGTTCGGCATCGCCAATCCCGGCGGCAAGATCCCGGCCGCTTGGCGTTCGCTAATGCTGCGGGCGATCGACCGCGGCCTGGACATCGTGTCCGGCATGCACGAGTTCCTGTGCGCAGATCCGGAGTTCGCGGCGGCGGCGGCCGCGCGGGGCGTGCGGCTGATCGACGTGCGCAAGAGCCCGCTGAAACGCGTGTCGGCGGCCGTGCCATTCCGGCCGGGCTGCCTCCGCGTCCACACGGTCGGCCAGGACTGCAGCGTGGGCAAGATGGTCACGGCCGTCGAGGTGACCAACGAACTGAAACGGCGCGGTCACGACGCCAAGTTCGCCGCAACGGGGCAGACGGGCATGATCGTCGAAGGCGACGGCTATCCTATCGACTGCATGGTGGCCGATTTCATCAGCGGGGCCGCCGAACAGCTGGTGCTGGACAACCAGCATCACGACTTCGTGTTGATCGAAGGCCAAGGCAGCCTCGTCCACCCGTTCTATTCCGGCGTCACCTTGGGACTGCTGCACGGCTGCCAGCCGCAGGGCCTGATCTTCTGCTACGAAGCCGGCCGGACTTCGCCGCTGGGCGCCGGCCATGTCCAGTTGCCGCCGCTGGCGAAGATCATTCAACTGACGGAGATGGCGGCCAGCGTGTATCAACCCTGCCGTGTGATCGGGATTTCGATGAACAGCCGCCGGCTGTCGGCCGCGGAAACCGAGGCGGAACGCGACCGCGTCCGGGCCGAGTTCGGGCTGCCGGTCTGCGACGTTTTTCGGCACGGAACCGGCGAGTTGGTCGATGCCGTGTTGCGGCTCAAGCAAGAGGTTCGTTAGCCCTTTTTTCGCCACCGGGCTCGTCCCGGTGGATCCAGGCTTCTGCACCACTTCTTCGCAGCGATCCCCGCCGCGATCCAGTAGGGCAGAAGCCGCCGAGCCCCTGGGGCAAGCCCAGGGGCGGAAAGTGCCGTCACCATGAAACTTCATCTGTACGAATTCGACTTGCCGTTGCGGCACGTGTTCACGATTTCCCGCGACTCGGTCGCCGTTCAGAAGACGCTGATCGTGGACCTGGAAGAGGACGGCCTGCACGGATACGGCGAAGCGACGACCAATCCGTACTACGGGGCCACGATCGAGAACATGGCGGCCGTGCTGACCGGCGTGCGCACGGAAATCGAACGTTGGTCGCCGGGCGACCCGGTTGAGTTCTGGGACGCGCTCCATCCGGCCCTGCGCGATCACCCCTTTGCCCACTGCGCCCTGGATCAAGCCGCCCACGATTTGTGGGGCAAGAAGGGCGGGGCGCCGGTGTATCGCCTCTGGGGCCTGAGCCTCGACAAGCTGCCCGTCAGCAACTATACGATCGGCATCGACACGATCGACAAAATGGTCGCCAAGCTGCAGGAGTTTCCCGGCTGGCCGGTCTACAAGATCAAGCTTGGCACGGAGCATGACTTGGAGATCGTCCGGCAGTTGCGTCAGCACACGGACGCCGTGTTTCGCGTCGACGCCAACTGCGGCTGGACGGCGAACGAGACGCTGCGAAATGCGAGTGCATTACGGGAGCTGAACGTCGAGTTCATCGAACAACCGCTGCCGGCGGACGCCCTCGACCAGATGCAGCGAGTGTGCGCCGAAAGCGTGTTGCCGCTCATCGCGGACGAGAGCTGCGGGGTCCCGGAGGATGTCCCGCGCTGTCACGGCTGCTTTCACGGCGTGAACATCAAGCTGGTCAAGTGCGGCGGCCTGACGCCGGCCCGGCGGATGGTCGCCCAGGCCCGCCAATTGGGCCTGAAGGTGATGGTCGGCTGCATGACGGAATCCACCGTGGGGATCTCCGCCATCGCCCAGTTGTTGCCTCAGTTGGATTACGTGGACATGGACGGGGCCGTGCTCTTGGCGCAAGACATCGCAACCGGGGCAACCGTCCAGCGCGGCGTCTGCCACTACCCGCCGGAGAACGGCAACGGCGTTTGTTTGACCGCCAAACCGCTGCGGACTCTGGCGTAGGCGTGGCCCGTCAGGTAATATTCCTCTTGAGGCAAGATGCGGCCGCAACCAAGGTAGGTTGGGCCTCCGTCCCGACCGAGTCGGGACGGAGGCCCAACCTACGAACCAAGACGCCCTCCGTTCCGCCATCTTTCTGTCAGCCCAGGTTTCTGTGAGCTTCTTCCCGAATCACGAGGACTGCCCGTTATGCGCATGTTTCTGTGTTGCTTGATCTGCTTCGTCGGCCAGCAATTCGTCACGGCGTCCAGCGCCTCCGCCCAGGAGTGGACGCGGTTCCGGGGCCCCAACGGCCAGGGGCACAGCGCCGCGACGAACCTGCCAGATAAGTGGACCGAGGCGGACTTGAATTGGAGAGTCGCCTTGCCGGGTCAAGGGCACTCGTCGCCCGTCCTGTGGGGAGACAAGATCTTCCTGATGAGCGCGGATCCCGCGACGGCAACACGCTACGTTCTCTGCCTGTCCGCCACCGACGGACGTGAACTCTGGCGGCGGGAGTACGCCTCCCAGACCCATCGCATCCACATGCGGAACACATACGGCAGCAGCACTCCGGCCGTCGATGCGGAGCGCGTCTACGTCGCCTGGTCGACGCCCGCGCGATTGACCCTGTTGGCCCTGGACCACGACGGCAACGATGTGTGGGACCTCGACCTGGGGCCGGTCGTCAGCGAACACGGCTTCGGCACCTCCCCGATGCTGTACCGAGACATGGTCATCCTGTCCAACAGCCAGCAGGCCGAGGAGCTGGAGCCGGGTCAGCTGCCCGGCAAGAGTGCGATGCTGGCGCTGGAGGCCAAGACGGGCAAACTGCGCTGGAGCCAGCCGCGCGTTTCCAGCCGCGTTTGTTTCTCGACTCCCTGCATCTACGAGCCGGCAGGCGGGCCGCCGGAACTGATCTGCACCAGCACCAGCGACGGCGTCTTCAGCTTGGATCCGTTGACCGGCCAGGAAAACTGGAAATCGCCCGGCACGCTCACCATGCGCGTGGTCAACTCGCCCTTTGTTGCCGACGGCTTGATCATCGGCAGCGTCGGCTCCGGCGGCGGCGGGAACTACATCGCCGCGGTGCGTCCGGGGAAGGCACCGCAGACCGCGTACATCGTCAAGAGAAACGCCTCCTACGTGCCCACGCTCGTGGCCAAAGACGGGCTGCTGTTCATGTTCAACGACAAGGGCGTGGTTTCTTGTCTGGAACTGCAGACCGGCGAAGTCATCTGGCAAGAGCGCGTCAGCCGCGGCTTTTCCGGCTCGCCGGTGATCGGCGACGGCAAGCTGTACATCATCGACGACGACGGGACCGTACACGTCCTGGCCGCCTCGAAACAGTACCGGTTGTTGAGCAGCAATCCCCTGGGCGAACCCACCCGCAGCACTCCGGCGATCGCGGGCGGGTGTCTGTACTTCCGCACGTTGTCGCACCTGGTTTCCGTGGGCGGCAAGAAACCGTAACGCGGGCTGGCGCCCGCAACCCATTCGGCGAGCGGGGTGGCGTGAGCCCCCCGGTTCTGAACCGAACGACTTGCT
>CAYUFW010000206.1:0-15163 GCA_964443915.1 uncultured Pirellulaceae bacterium | reverse complement strand
GGCGGGTCCGTGCTGATCCGCGGCAGCACGCCGCTGGCTGGATCGCCGGGCACGACGTAGGGGCTGATCTTCTTCTTCACCGCGCCGAAATGATGTCCGTGGTGCAGCACGCCCGTTTGGACGCCGTTCCACTTCTCGTCGTAGACGCTCTGCGCCTCGCGGCCCACGTGGTACTCGACGCCGCAGGCCGCCATCAAGTCGCCTTCGTACGTGGCGTCGATGAACATGCGGCCGGCGTACGTCTTGCCACTGAGCATCGTCATCGAGGCGATCCGGCCGCCGCTCTTGCTGACGCCCTTGGCGCGGTCCAGCCACTCGTCGCGATGCACGGGGATCTCGTACTGGCGGACGTAGTCCTCGAAGACCTGCTCCGCCACGTGCGGCTCGAAGATCCACATCGTGCGCTGTTGGCCATCGATGGCCGGAGTGCCCTGTCCCTTGTTGCCGTACTCGTCTTTCTTCTGCCACTTCCAGGCCTCGGGCCGGTTGTAGTGCTTCCAGACGCGGTGATAGAACTCACGAGCCAGCCCGCCGATGACCGCCTTGTTGCCGGTGTCCGTGAACCCGAGCCCGCCGCTGGACAACCCGCCCAGGTGCTTGTCCGGGCAGACGACCACCACCGACTTGCCCATCTTCTTGGCCTGCACCGCCGCGATGACGCCGGCCGATGTGCCGCCATAGACGACCAGATCGTACTCTGCGGCCGTGACCGGCGCGAAAACCGGGACACCCAGGAGCAGTGGAATGGCAAGCAGCAGGTTCTTCATGATGTGTCGTTCCCAGAATCGAGGTCCGCGTGCGTAGTCGGGGTCCATCAAATAGGAGACCCCACGGATGGCATGGCGATACCACGGGTGGGAATTGCCGAGGTACAATTCCAGCATCCGCGTCCCGTCATCCGTGGTATTGCCATGCCATCCGTGGGGATCTTCCGCATTGGATCGAATCCCAAGTCTATCTCCCGGATCTTCACCGCATTGGCGAGAAATCGGTGGCCTTCATGAACACGGACTTGACGCCGTCCTTGACGGTCAGCGACCCGCCGGCCTTTTCCTCGGAGGCCTTGCGGACCGCCAGCCAATCCGGGTCCTGGCGGAAGGCGTCGAACGACGCTTTCGCCGCCTCGGCGCTGCGATGAGCCAGGATGTAGATCAGCGTCTCGCCCGCGCCCGGCTGACCTTCCAGCGGGGTCCAGTAACCGACGTTGGTCATGCCGTGTTTCTCGAACAGCTTGAGCGTGTGATTGCGGAAGCGGGCACTCAAGTTCTCCAGATTGCCGGCCGACGCGGTGTAGGTCCGCAGCTCGAACACCCGCTCGCCCGCCGCCGCAGGCTTGACTTCCGGCGAGTAGTCGGTCGGTCCCAACAGCACCGCTTCCACTTTGGCCACGATCGGCCCGTTCGCTTCCGTCTTCTTTCGCACGTCCTGCCAATCAGGATCCGCGAAGAACGCTTTCCAGGATGCCTCGCGCGCCTCGCGACTGGGGTAGGCCAGCACGTAGACCAGCTTGTTGTCAGGATTCTCGATCGGCACCCAGTAGCCGATGTTGGTCATGCCGTGCTTTTCAAACAGCTTGACGGTGTGGTCCCGGAATCGTGCCTGCAGGTCGTCCAGGCGGCCCGGCGGTGAAAAGTAGGTCCGCAGCTCGAACACGCGTTTTTCCTGCGCCGCGGCGCCGGACGCAACGGCGATCCCTAGCACGACAGCCATGATCAGTACCCTCTTCGTCGTCATGATGTTGCTCCTGAGTTAGAAGACTAGCCTCATCGAAAGGAAATCCTCCGCGGGAAACGCGGACTGCCGGTATCTTACCAGATCCGGGACAGCGGCAAGAAGTGGATGCACGTGCCGGATCAGAGAACACGATTTACGGCGCCGCCCTGCGCACGCAGCGAAACCCGATCAGGCCGTGGACGTCGCGGGCGAAGCAGATGTCGCGGTAGACGGGTTCCTCGTACAGCCGGTAGGCGGAGCGGCATTCGTCGGACTTGGAATTCCAGCTGCCGCCGCGCAGGACGCGTGTGTTCCCGGTCGGCGGACCACGCGGGTCCTGCTCCGGACTCTGTTGGTAGTACTCTTCGCCGTAGCGGTCGTGGCACCATTCGCAAACGTTGCCGTACAGGTCGTGCAGTCCCCAGGCGTTGGGCTCCTTCTGGCCGACCGGCGACGGCCGCCGCAACGGGCTGTTGCTCTTGAACCAGGCGTAGCGTTTCAGCTCGGCGGGATCGTCGCCGAAGCTGTAATCGGTGGTCGAGCCGGCCCGTGCCGCGTACTCCCACTCGGCCTCCGTGGGCAGCCGGTACCCGGAGGCGGCGAAGTTGCATTCGCCGGTCGCCAGATCGTAGGCCGGCTCCAAGCCCTCCGCTTTCGAGCGGGCGTTGCAGTAGGCGATTGCGTTGGGCCAGCGGATCTGTTCCACCGGATTCTGCGGGCCTTTCCAGCGGGACGGGTTCTCGCCCATCAACTGCTCATAGCGCTCCTGCGTGACTTCGTACCGGTCCATATAGAAGGAACTGACGGACACCCGGTGAGGACTTTCATCGAACTCGCCCTGTTGGCTGCCCATCACGAAGGAGCCGCCCTGGACGAGGACCATATCCGCATCGCCAGCGGACGCGGACCGAGGCTCGGGCGTGGTCTTCACCACAGTCGCTTCCCGCTGTTGGCACGCCGTCAAGAGCAGGCCCAGGCCGAGCCCGCACAACGCCGTCAGCCGGCCCAGCCTCATCGCCGGACGTATCATCGCGATTGCTCCTCGGCCGGGGGCAGCCAGTCGTAGTCCCAGTGATGGCCGGCCCAGCCGGGCGGGCTGATGGTGATCGTCGCGTGATCCGCCAAACGGACGATGCAGATCGGGCTGTGGACGCGCCAGCTGCCCTGGTGCGGGATCTTCGTGTAAGCGATGTAGCGGCCGCAGTGGGACCAGCGGCCGCAAGGATCCTGGCCGATCATCTCCTTGGGCATCGTGATGATCTGGCCGTCGGTGCCGTCGGGCAGCGACGGGTCGAACTTGCGGATCGCCAGGCTCTGGCCGCCGTTCCAGCACATCCACTTCCCGTCCGGCGAGAACCCCGGATGGCACTCGCCGCCCTTCACCGGGTGATTGGGCATCTTGCGGATCTCGCCCCCGGCTGCCGAGAAGAAGTCGATCGTGTATTTGCAGCCCAGGAAATCGCGAATCTCGAAGATGAACCACTGGCCGTCGTACGACATGTCGGCCAGGCTGATATCGCGAGGCGTGCGGACCAGCGTGCGCTTCGCCCCGGTCTCGATATCGGTCAGCACGATCCGGCCCTTGGTGCAGCGGGCCGTGTGCCGACTGTCGGGCGTCCAGACGTAGTCGCCTTCGATCTGCTGCTTCTCGAACGTCCGGGCGTCAACCAGCCAATCGCCGAAGTTGTACGTGAACTTGGTGCCGTCGGGCGCGGTCCGCGGCATGACCTCTTCCTGGTCCGGCGTGTCGGTCAGCTGCTTCAATCCGCTTCCGTCCGCGTTGACCAGGTACAGGTCTCGCGGCGGATTCGTCTGCGAGCCAGCTGGCGGCAGAGGATGAATGGCGATGACCAGCCGATAGCCGGTCTCGCGGAGTTCCTGCTTCAAGTCCTGAATCCGCGGCGGATCCAGCGGCGTACAGTGCGGCGGCAAGTCCCACTGGGCCCGGATCGAGCCGGGCTCGGCCGGGCGGGCTTCGGCGGCCATCCCCGGCGAAAGCAGCAGGATGAGCGCGAACTCAAACATCTGCATGGGAAACGGAATGCGGCTGTTTCGGAAAAGCCCAGCCTCTCGTTCAGGCGTCCTCCCGAAACACGCAACCGCACAACGACAAAACCCGATCGGCATGACCATCTTTCGCTACTCCTCTTTCGCGTCGTACCAATTTCTTTCATCCGTGCTCTGGCTCTGTCATCCGTGCTCATGAAGGCCATAACCAGCACGGATAACATGGCCGGAGCACGGATGATCTAACGAGGTTATCCCTATGGGTTCAACATCTAGTCCCTCCAAATGTCCGCCGTGCGTGCCTTGACGTCGGGCAGGGCGGGCAGGGCGGCGCTGGGGGACGGCTCGTACCAGAACGTGGCGCAGGACCAGTCGTCCTGCGTCTCCGCGAGTCCGTTCTTCCAGGCGATCTGCTGGATGGTGATGCGAGCTTCCTTCTGCCAGGCGATCGGGTCCGGCAGGTGCCAGCGGTACATGGACACGAAGCTCTTGTCGTTCAAGCTGCAACCGTTGTACAGGAACGGGGCCAGTTGGATGCCCCAGGCGAGACCCACGTAGTCTTCGCTGCCCGTGCCGACGATCGTGGGGAATTCCTGGTCGCCGTCCATGTAGACCTTGATTTCGCCTTCGCCCCACCACTGGTCCGGGTGCAGGTTGCGGATGCCGATGACCGAGCCGATAAAGCGGCCTTTCTGCGTCCGCTGCGGCAGCAATTCAAAATCCTTCTTCTCCGTCGTCGGGTTCTCGCGGCGGAACAGCACGTGCAGGCGGCCCACGTCCGCCGAGTGCTTGTCGCCGATCGTGTAGCCGATCTGATAGAACAGCGGGACCGTCTTGTCGCTTTCGTTGGTGAACGTCAGTTTCGCCCGCGTCACGAACGGCATGGGCAGCCAGATGTTCCGCCCGCCGGTCGGGCCGACCGAATGGACGGCCGAATGGTAAGACGTGATGCGCCCGTGGGCGAAGCCGAACAAGTCGCCGATCGGACATTCGATGCTGGGATGCTCCTGGCCTTCCCAGTACGCGCGCATGACGCAGGCCCGCTGGACGACCGGCTTGCGGTCGGTGGTGATCCAGATGTGCCGGATCGTGCCGGGGCCTTCGATGTCGCACAACTGGACGGTCTCGCCCGGCTGGATCTGTTTCGCGGGGGCGCCCTTGCGGCAGACTCCCAAATTGCTGGACGCCTTGCCGCCCTCGCCCGGCGCGCCGGTCGGGTTTTCAAAGGAGATCGAACGCGAAACCAGGCCCGTGTCCAGGGCGTACGGCTGGTGAATTACGTCGGCGGCAGGCTGGGCGAGCGACACGCAAGGGGCGGCCAAGAGCAAGAGGACAAAGGCAGCGAAAAAGGCGAGCGGTGTAAACAAGCTGATTCGGGCTTTCATTTCGGGACTCCTTTGTGGTTTGGTTCAAATGGCTGGCGAGGCAAACCCAATATATCGCCTTCACCGCCGTGTGCTATCCGACAATCCGTGTAATCCGCAAAGTCGGCACCCTCAAGTGGACGCCCAGGAGAAGGTTTTTGGCACAAACTGGCTTGGCCGGCAACTACAATGGACTCAAGGGCTTGGGACGGACGTGTACGCTGGCGAAACGGCATTATGGCAAATAACGGCACGGAGATCCGCGACGAAGATTCGGAGGGACCCACACTCGGCGCGTGCGGGCCGCTTGGGAGCGACCGCATGGATCTCCGGAACACGGAGGCGCCACAGGGCAGGACGGCGGAGCGCGAGGCCGTGTTTCAGGCCCGCGGGATCACCAAGGTGTACCACATGGGCGAAGTCGACGTGCATGCGCTGCGGGGCGTCGACCTCGATTTGTACCGCGGCGAGTTCGTGGTGCTGCTGGGGCCCTCGGGCAGCGGCAAGAGCACGCTGCTGAACATCCTGGGCGGCTTGGACGTGCCGACCAGCGGCACGGTGAAGTACCTGGAGTACGACCTGACGCGGTTCGACGATACGGCGCTCACGCGCTATCGCCGCGAGCACGTGGGCTTCGTGTTCCAGTTTTACAACCTGATTCCCAGCCTGACGGCGCGAGAGAACGTGGCCTTGATCACCGAGATTTCCCGCAACCCGATGGACCCCCGCGAGGCGCTGGCCTTGGTCGACCTGAGCGACCGGATGAATCACTTCCCGTCGCAACTGTCCGGCGGCGAACAGCAGCGGGTGGCCATCGCGCGGGCGATCGCCAAGCGGCCGGACGTGCTGCTGTGCGACGAACCGACCGGCGCGCTGGACGTCCACACGGGCGTCGTCGTGCTGGAAGCCATCGAACGCGTGAACCGCGAATTGGGCACGACCACCGCCGTGATCACGCACAATGCCGTGATCGCCGCCATGTCCAGCCGCGTGGTCCACGTGTCCGACGGGCGGGTGAGCCATATCGACCATAACGAGACGAAGATTCAGGCGAAGGAACTGCAGTGGTGAGAAGGATGAAGGATGAGGGATGAAGAGTGGTGATCGGTGACCGACCACCGATCACCGACCACCGGTCACCGGGGGGCTAACGCCGCCCCGTTCGCCGATTACCGATTACCGATTATCGATCACCGATTACCGGGGGGCTAACGCCGCCCCGTTCGCCGATCACCGATCACTTGGGCCTGTACCGTGCGAGCGATCGACCGAAAAGCTGTTCGCGACTTGTGGACCATCAAAGGCCAGGCGACCGCCATTGCGCTGGTGATCGCGTCGGGCGTGGGCACGTTCGTGATGTCGCTCAACACGCTCCAATCGCTGCAGAACTCGAAGGACGCGTACTACGAGAAATACCGCTTTGCGCACGTCTGGTCGCAGGTCAAGCGGGCGCCGATGTCGCTGGCCCGGCGGATCGAAGTGATCCCCGGTGTGTCGCAGGCCCAGATGCGGGTCGTCGTGGATGTGACGCTGGATGTGCGGAACATGGCTGAGCCGGCGATCGGGCGGCTGATTTCCATCCCGGAGCACCGCACGCCGATGGTCAACGACTTGCACCTGCGGAAGGGCCGCTGGATCGAGCCGCACCGCGACGGCGAGGCGCTGGTCAGCGAGGCGTTCGCCGTTTCGCACCAGTTGGAGATCGGCGAGAGCGTGACGGCGGTGATCAACGGCCGCCGCCAGAAGCTGACGATCGTCGGCGTGGTGCTGTCGCCGGAGTACATCATCCAGATCCACGGCGCCAACCTGCTGCCGGACGACCGCCGGTTCGGCGTCTTTTGGATGGGCTACGAACAGCTGGCGTCCGCGTTCAACCTGGACGGCGCGTTCAACAACGTGGCGATCACCTTGAGTCGGGACGCGGTGGAAGCGGAAGTGATTCAGCGTTTGGACCAGTTGACCAAGCCCTACGGCGGCCGCGGGGCCAGCGGACGCCAGGACCACGTTTCGCACCGCTACATCTCGGACGAAATCCGTCAACTGCGGAGCTTGGGCCTGGTCGCGCCGAGCATCTTCTTCTCCGTGGCCGCGTTTCTGCTCAACGTGGTGCTGACCCGCTTGATCGGCATCCAACGGGAGCAGATCGCGGCGCTCAAGGCGTTCGGGTACGGCAAGCTGCAGGTCGGCATGCACTACATTAAGCTGGTCCTGCTGATCTCGCTGGCCGGGACCGTGTTGGGCATCGTCGTGGGCTTGATGCTGGGACGCAGCCTGACGGAGATGTACGCGACGCTGTATCGCTTTCCGGTGTTCGGTTTCGAGTGGAACGTCTCGGTGGTGCTGGGGGCGCTGCTGATCAGTTCGGCGGCGGGCGTAGCCGGAACGCTGTTCGCCGTCCGCCGGGCCGTGCGTCTGCCGCCGGCCGAAGCCATGCGTCCGGAGCCGCCCGCTGTGTATCGGGCCACGATGTTGGACCGCAGCGGCTTGGGGGAATTCCTGCCGCAGGCCGCCCGGATGATCTTCCGCGAACTGGAACGTAAACCGATCAAAGCGGCCTTGTCCTGCGTGGGCATTTCGATGGCCGTGGCCGTCTTGGTGCTGGGCAGCTTTACGATGGACTCGATCAACTACATCATGGACTTCCAGTTTGGCCTGTCCCAGCGGCAGGACTTGATGGTCGTGTTCTCCGAGCCGGCGACGGCCTCCGCCCTGTACGAGCTTCAGCACCTGCCGGGTGTCGTCCAGTGCGAACCGGTTCGTACCACGGCCACGCGGTTCCATTTCGGCCACCGCACCCGCCGCGTGGGGATCATCGGCCTGAATCCGGGCGGAAGTCTGTACCGATTGTTGGACGAGCAGGAGCGGCTGGTGTCGGTGCCGCGGGACGGGCTGTTGCTGTCGACGAAGCTGGCTCAGTTGCTGGACGTGCGGCTGGGCGACCGGATTCGGGTCGAGGTGCTGGAGGGCGAGCAACCGATTCGCGAGGTACCGGTCAGCGCGATGGTGACGGAGTACGGCGGGACCAACGCCTATATGGACGCGGCGGCGCTCCACCGGCTGTTGCGCGAAGGTCCCAGCCTGACCGGCGCGTTCCTGGCCGTCGAAAAGGACCGGCTGGAGCAACTGTACCGAACGCTCAAGAATACGCCCCGCGTCGCGGGAGTGACGATCAAGGAAGCATCGGTCAAGAGTTTTCACGACACGATCGATGCCAACCTGGCCAAAATCACCTTTTTCAACACGCTGTTCGCGATCGTGATCGCCTTCGGCGTGGTGTACAACAGCGCCCGGATCTCCCTGGCCGAACGCAGCCGCGACTTGGCGACGCTGCGTGTGATCGGCTTTACGCGGACGGAGATTTCCGCCATCTTGCTCGGCGAACTGGCGGTGATCACGCTGGCCGCGATTCCCCTGGGGCTGGTCGTCGGCTACCTGTTCGCGGCCTGGGCGGTCATGGGCTTGGACACGGAAGTGTATCGCGTGCCGCTGATCATCGAGCGGGCGACGTACGGCTTTGCGGTGGCGGTTGTGCTGGCTGGGGCGGCGATCTCCGGTTTGTTGGTGCGCGAGCGGTTGGATCACCTGGATCTGATCGCCGTGCTGAAGACGAGAGAGTAACACGTTCATGAAGTACCTGGTGCGCGCCCTACTGCTGCTGATCGTTGCCGGAGCCATCGTCGGCGGCCTGTTGTGGGCGTTTTGGCCGAAGCCGGTCGACGTCGAGGTGGCCGCCGTCACGCGCGGCCGCCTGACCGTGACCGTGGACGAGGACGGCAAGACTCGGATCAAGGAGCGGTACGTCGTGGCGGCGCCGCTGGGCGGCCGCCTGGCGCGGATCGACTTGGACCCCGGCGATGTCGTCAAGCGCGGTGCGACGCTGCTGGCCACGCTGCAGCCCAACGAGCCGGAAATCCTGGACGTACGGGCGGTAGCCACGGCGGAAGCCAAGGTCAAGGCCGCGCAAGCCGCGCTGGACCGCGCCCAGCCGGCGATCGAGCGGGCGCGGGAGGAACTGACTTTCGCACAGAACGAATTGGAGCGGTTCCAGAAGCTGGCCAAGACCGACTCGGCGTCCAAACGCGACGTCGAGCAGGCCCAGATGCTGTACCGCTCACGGCTGCAGGACTACACTGCCGCCCGCTTTGCGCAGGACGTCGCCCAGTTCGAGTTGGAGATGGCCAAAGCAGCCTTGGTCCGCGTCAGGCCCGCCGAAGCAGGGCCGGCAGACGACCGCCGGTTGCCGATCCTGTCGCCCATCGACGGCCAGGTGTTGCGGGTCTTTCAAGAGAGCGCCAGGGTCGTGCGGCCCGGCGACCAGTTGGTGGAACTGGGCGATCCGACGGACCTGGAGGTCGAGGTCGACGTGCTATCCAGCGACGCCGTGAAGATCAAGCCGGGCGACAAGGCGTTCCTGGAGCAATGGGGCGGCGAGAACCCGCTGCCGGCGACCGTGCGGTTGATCGAACCGTCCGGATTCATGAAGGTCTCGGCGCTGGGCGTGGAAGAGCAGCGGGTGAACGTGATCCTGGACCTGGACGATCCGCCCGAAAAACGCCGGACGCTGGGCGACGCCTTTCGCGTCGAGGCCCGAATCGTCATCTGGGAGCAGGACGACGTGCCGCAGATCCCCACCGGCGCGCTGTTCCGCCGCCGCAACCAGTGGTCGGCCTTCGCCGTCCGCGAGGGCCGCGCCGAACTGTGCGCACTGGAAATCGGCCACCGCAACAGCCTCTCGGCCGAAGTCGTCTCCGGCCTGCAAGCTGGCGATCAAGTAGTCCTTTACCCCAGCGACAAAGTCGAAGACGGCGTCCAGGTGAACGTGCGGGACCTGAACGCGCCGTGAGATAGCCGCCGGCCTTTTGCCCGTCGTCATCCCGAGTTTCCGTCGATCGAGGGCGGAGCCGCCAACACGTGCAGCCGATGGCCCAAGCGGGGGCTGCGCCAGAAGTTGTACTGGGGGCTGAAGGGTTGCGTCTCAGGCGTGTGCAGGAAGACACCCAGCGGTCCCCACTTGCTTTCCACCAGCACACGCCCGTCTTCTCCCACGAAACGGACCACACCGCTGTGTGCCGGAAGGCCGGAGCCATCGCGGTAGATGATCAAATCTCCTCCTTCCGCCTGCTCAACCGGCGCGTAGCCGTTGTCGGCCAGGATCGTGTCCACCTGCTCGCTGGCGACGCAGAACGAACCGCCGGTGAAGACCCATCCGTGACAGTTGGATTCGGCACTCGGCCCCGTGATGCGGATGACTTGATGCGTGAAGCCTGCCAGTTCGATGACAGCCGCTTCCAAGGGCCCCAGCGAGCGGACACTGCCGTAGTGGAAAAGCTCGACTTGCCGTCCCAGGTCGGTCACGGCGCAGGGGTCCGTGGGCTCCTTGCGGACGGTCGGATCGGGGGCCGCCGCCAGCACGGATCGAGGGTCCGGTTTGTTCACGTGTCGAGCGTAAGTCAGCGAGAAAACCGGACTGACCACCAGCAACACGGCCCAAATGGCCAGTGGCTGCATCACGCGGTGTGCCCACCGCCGCACCAACGCGGTGTGTACAACACAAGCCGACAACGGGACAGCCGCGAGTGCCAAAACCGGTCCCACAACACCCCTGGGTTGATCGAGTCCCCACAGGATCACGGCGGTCGCTGCGAGGCCCACGCACAGCACGCCGCTGAACAAGCGTCCGGCTCGACGGTTCAGTTGGATTTCGACCCAGATGCCGGCAAGCCCCATCACAAATCCGCCCGCGCCGACGCAGTGAAGTGTAAAAAGCAACAGGCTTGGATCGGCGGTCGGCGGCATAAGAGCGGACCTGCAGCAGGGCAGCGGTGCAGGAAGCGTGGTTGGGGTATGGCGATGTTGTGGTTGCACAGCGTGCAAGTCAAGAACTGCGAAGCGTTGGTTGATCGTGACTGCGCCCAAAATACAGCCGCCTTGTGGGAACTGGGGACATCGTGCTACATTACTCCCACTTGTATGTCCTGCGAGGCGTTGTCTACGGAGGAGGGATTGATGAAAGAGCATGTCGAGATGTTCCCCAACGCCAGAATCCCGTACGGGACCTGGGGGAGCAGTTACTTTCCGGCGTGGCAGACATCGGCGCTGGCCGAGGTTAACATCGGCCAATTCGCCGGCGAGGCGATGAACCGGATTCTGGGAATCCGCCAGATTCCGACGAGCGAACTGCAGTACTTGATCATCGGCTCGACCATCCCCTGGCACTGGAAGTTCTGGAACGCGCCTTTGGTGGCGAGCTGCCTGGGACACCGCATCGCGGGATTCCACGTCGAACAGGCTTGTGCGACGGGGCTCC
This sequence comes from uncultured Pirellulaceae bacterium, assembly GCA_964443915.1. Classification (GTDB taxonomy): domain Bacteria; phylum Planctomycetota; class Planctomycetia; order Pirellulales; family Pirellulaceae; genus Anammoximicrobium. Next base: position 3,772 of record CAYUFW010000206.1, on the reverse strand, counting down.
AGGCCGTCCTGTTGGCCGGGGCCGAAGTCCAGACCGGAGCCAACGACGTCGTGGGCGTGTTGACCTTCGACCGGACCAGCGATTCGCCGGTGGGCGTGTTCCCGGAACGGCGGGCTCACCAGCGGACGATGGCGATCAGCGATGTGTGGGACAATTTCGGCTTCGACCCGGCCACGGCCAAGGCGATGATGACCACCGCCGGCAACGCGGCTCGGAAGCATCGCCTGGACCGCAAGGAGGTGGACGAACTCTCCTTCTGCCGGTACCAGCAATACTTCGCCGCCAAGGACTCCGGGTTCCTCAATCGGCTCCTCGTGCCGCTGGACATCTTGAACGTGCAAGGCCGCCCGCTGGGCCGGATCGAGGCCGATTTGGGCGTCCGCAGACTGACCTTGGACGGCCTGCGCCAGATGCGCGAGTTGGATGCCTGCGTGACGACGGGAACCCAGACGCACGCCTCGGATGGGATGGCGACGCTTCTGGTGACCTCGCCGGAGAAGGCTCGGGAACTCAGCCCGCGGCCGGAGATTGTCATTCAGTTTGTCGCCAAAGCCGAGGTCCGGACCCATCCGGCCTTGATGCCGGAGGCTCCTACGCTGGCCGTGCAGAAGCTGCTTGCCACGACCGGTCTCACCCTGGCGGATGTGGCCGTGGTCAAGAGCCACAACCCGTTCGCGATCAACGACGCCATTTTCTCCAAAGTCATGCAATATGACTGGAGCAAGATGAACCAGACGGGCTGCTCGCTGGTTTGGGGCCATCCCCAGGGCCCGACGCTCACGCGGATGTTGATCGAAGGTCTGGAAGAAGCGGTGGATTTGGGAGGCGGCCTCGTGTTGCTGTTCGGCTGTGCCGCCGGGGACGTGGGGATCGCCGGACTGTTTCGCGTCACGGAAGGAGGTGGGTCGAAATGACGAACTCGCTGAGACAATCAACACTCCAGACCCTGGGACTGGGTTCGGTTTTGGATCTCTTCCGCAACGGCCGGTTGCCCGTCGCCGCCGGCGATCTGGTCGACCAGGTGTTCGGCGGCGCGGCGGATCGCGGCTCGCTGGTGATCTCCGGAGCCAACGGGATTGTGGGCGCCGGAAAGCTGATGCAGCTCACGTCCCGGCTGGAGCCGTTTGGCGTGCGCTCGATCGCCCTCAGCCGTCCCCGCACCGCGGACGGGATCGGCCCGCACTACCCCCGGCTCGTCGAGGCCGTGGGCAAGCTGCGCGCCGACAGGATCATGGGGAACATCGTCAGGATGACCTACGACGGGAACAGCCTGCCGGCCGACCTCAAGAAATGGCGTCCTTGCTTTCTGCTGGAAGCCATCCCGGAGATCCTGGACGTCAAAAAAGCCCACTACCAGGTATTCCGGGAAGCATTTCCGGGGATCGAAATCCGCTCCGTCACGTCGGGTTTCCCGAGTTCCGAGTTGGGAGTGGGCGTCGCGCATCCGGCCTTTCCTCACGAGACCAACAAGATCTGGGAGATCGTGGAAGAGAAGACTTCCTCGATCACGCAGCTTCTTTGGGCGCTGGGCTTGATCCCGGTTCCGGTCAGCGACGACTGGTCGTTTGTCCTGGACGTCTTGTTCTGCGGCATCACGCTGGCCGGGCTGAGATACCACGGGGCCCGCAACATGCCCTTCTGGAAGATCGACAAGTACGTCAGGAAGCACGTGGGTCCGAATCCATTCCGGGCCCACGACGTGATCGGCGCCAAGGGAGCGAATTTCCTCACTTGGTCCTGCCTGCACCACTTGGCGGAGAAGTACGGAGCGTTGTTCCGCCCGACGCCGGAGTTGGACGAGCGGCAGGCGACCGGCCAGGACTGGTACCCGCTGAACCACTTCCGGCCCCTGGTCGATTGGCCTCTCGATGCCGCGGCCGAAGAGGAGTTCAACGTGTGGATCCAGGGCGCGTTGTTCCAGATGGCCAGCCTGCTCTTGCACGAGAAGCGTGGCCACTTGTCGCACATCAACGCGATCGGCGAACTGTGCGCGCAGTTCCGCCGCGGCATCCTGGCCATGATCCGCAGCGTGGGGGCCGAGGCGGCGATCGAGGCCGTCGAGGCCTATCACCGGCTGTACCCGGCCGCGGCCCAAAGCTGCTGGTATCCGGCCGTGTTCGAGCAGTTGGACAGCCCCGAGTGGCAACAGCTGTACGTCAACGCCGAGCACGACGGGACCGTGGGCGTCATCACGATCAGCCGGGAAGCCTACAACTACGACGTGGATGCGGAACTGAACCGCGCCGTCGACTGGCTCAAGGCCGCAGGGATCGGCAGAGTGATCCTGACCGGCGACTTCCACTTGGCCACGCAGATGATCGGTGCCGACACGAGCGAGTTCTTCCCGGCGCTGAGCGACGTCGCGGAGGGCCAACGCGTGGCGGCCACCTGGGCGGCGACGGCCCGGCGGCTGCACAACGAGTTCCAAGTGTCGGTCGGCTTCGTCAACGGCAAACGCTGCCTGGGTGGATTCCTGGAGTTGCTCTTGCACTGCCATTACGTGGTCGCCGTCGAGGACGCGTCCCTGGGCATGCCGGAGGTAACGCTGCCCGTGGTGCCCGGCATGGAAGGCTGCCACTGGCCGTTCCGGAAAGCGGATCGGTCTCAGTGGCCGGCGCTGGTCGCCATGTTGCTCAACGGAACGCCGGTCAAGGCGAACGACGCCGTCGGCTGGCTGATCGACTACGCGGCTCCCATGCCCGAGTCTCTGCTGACAGTCTGGCGGCTGGCCTCGGGCATGGCGGCTGGCCTGACGAAAAGAAAGCTGAACGAGGGCGTGCTGGAAGGCCTTCCCGCCGAGGTCGGCATCCCAGCTTCCGACAATCCCGCCACGGAAGCGGCCAGAAAGGCCATCCTGGAAACCATCCGCCACTCCTGCGGCGTCCCGTTGTCCGAGGCACTCGAAGTCCAGGCCCGGCACTCCGCCGACTTCACCGTCACCTCGTTCTGCCGGGACGGAAGCATCGGTGCCGAACACCAGAAGACCATGAAAGTGTAACCAGTTTCTCACGGCCCTCCGGGGCCGTATCCAGACGGCAGGGATTGCGTCGCAAGATCGGTGGTCTTGCGATTCGTCAATCCACCTTCCAGCAAAGGACAAGGTTCTATACATCAAACTGGCGTATCAAGTCCATTGACGGCGATTAGCTTCCGAAGTAATATGCACCTCGTTGACTGACTTTCCGGTTCTTAGTCGTTCCATTCTCACGAGGAGGTCGGCAATGCAAGACCCAACGCAAGACACCTTGAGGGTTCAGTCGCCCACCGACAACCCGGGGCGCTCCATCGAGCGAAGGCGAGGCTTCACCCTCGTCGAACTGTTGGTGGTGATCGCCATCATTGGGATCCTGGTCGCCTTGTTGCTGCCCGCCATCCAGGCGGCGCGCGAGGCGGCGCGGCGGACGCAATGCGTGAACAACTTGAAGCAGATAGGGATCGGCCTGCACAACTTCCACGATACGTACAAGCGTCTGCCGGCAGCCTGCTACGACCCGCTCTTCCAAACACACGGAGGGCAATGGTATCGCTGGTCTTACTTGGCGGCCCTCTTGCCCTTCGTCGAACAAGGGCCTCTGTACGACGAATTCTCGGCCAAAGACGCGAGCGGCAATTCCACTTTCTACAAGTGGCCCGAGGGCAACGCTTCGGCGGCCGCCAAGCAACTGATCAATTCGTTCATTTGCCCGTCCGATGCTGGAGCCGCATCAGTGTTGTCCGCGTTCAATGCCAATTCGGCTCCCGGCAGCTATCACTGCAACCGTGGGGACCAGTG
>CAYUFW010000205.1:3516-15219 GCA_964443915.1 uncultured Pirellulaceae bacterium | reverse complement strand
CGGTTCTGAACCGAACGACCTGCTGGGAACCGGGGGGCTCACGCCACCCCGCTCGCCACGCCAGGATGCGCGCATGATACGGACTGAGACTCTAATGCGGTAGGTAGGACAGACTGGCAATTCGTCCTGCGTTCAACGCCGCGACTCCGCTGAGCACGCATCTGTCTCACTTGGGACATGGCATCAGGGAACTTTAGGCGACTGGACTTTCGCGCCGGGTGCGTAAGAGACGCTGCCGTGGGGAGCGAGTTCGTAGCCCCAGGCATCGATGTAGTGCGCGGCCGGGCGGAAGTGGTCGCCGATCTTTTTCAGTTGGGCCTGCAATCTGCGCCGCGGCTTCCCGAATCTCGCTCCCATGCCCGAAGCGCGCGGCAAAAGCCGGATCCCGCGGCTGGTCTTCGAGATACCGGTCGAAATTGGTGCTACAGCCGCCGCAAGAGAACAACGCGTCGGTTGACATTATGTCGCATCGGACATATCATGCATCGCATGAACGGCGAGGACAAACCGCTTGTTTGGCTGGAAGGCGAAATCAAGACGCCACCGTTCACGGCGGCGGCCCGCCTCGAGGCTGGGACTTTGCTACGCAGGCTGCAGCAGGGCGAAAGCATTGGGATGCCGCATTCACGCCCCATGCCGTCGATCGGTCCGGGGTGCCATGAGCTGCGCATCCGCGACGCGGATCAGAATTGGAGGATCGTTTACCGTATCGACGCGGACGCGATCGTCATTATCGACGTGTTTGCGAAGAAGACTGGAGCGACCCCGAAGAAGGTAATCAACCGCTGCCAACGTCGTTTGCGGATCTATGACAATATCGGGTAGGGTGCCACCGATGAAGAACACGAAGCGAGACCGGCTGCAACGGGCAGGGTGGAGAATCGGATCAGCGCAGGATTTTCTCGGCTTGAGGGACGAGGAGCTGGCACTGATCGAAATGCGACTGGCCCTCGGCCGAAGTCTGAAGGAACGGCGCGTCGCGTCCGGCCTCTCCCAACAAGAACTCGCCTCTCGGGTGGGGTCAAGTCAGTCGAGAATCGCCAAGATGGAGTCGGCGGATCCCAGGGTGTCGATCGACCTCTTCGTCCGGGTGCTGCTGAAGCTGGGGGCGACCCGTCAGGACGTCGGACGGATCATCGGGCGGCGGACCGTCACTCCCGCCGCGTGACGAACGCCTCAGGTTTGGGAACGCTCCCAGCGCGATGGAACAGAACCGGTGCAGGCCGTTCCCGAACCGCTGACTCGCCTTTGCGCGGTCCGCCACCGGACAACCTCCACGAGTCCTGCAATCGCAGTCAACCTGGGCGTTCCGACGTGGCTTGGCCGCGGCGCACCCGCGCCAAGTCGGCATCCGCCACTCGCCGTTGGCCGGCGACGCACTCCAGCCGCCGAATGACAACGATCGGCAGAATGACGTTCTGGCATTCGTAAGCCTTGAACTTCCCGCGCAGCCGCTCGGCCGACTTCCAGATTCCGTTGGCCAGGTTGTCCACTTTGGGTCGCTTCATTACGGACGCGCGGCGGTGCGTCGCGGCGATTGGACTTTCGCGCCGGGTGCGTAGGAGACGCTGCCGTGGGGGGCCAGTTCGTAGCCCCAGGCAGCGACGTAGTGCGCGGCCGGGCGGAAGTCGTCGCCGATCTTCTTCAGTTGGGCCTGCAAGCGGGCATCGAGATCGGCGCGCAGCGCGGCGAACTCGGGCCGGTCGATCAGGTTCTCCAGTTGATCCGGATCCTGCTGATCGTCGAACAGCAGCCACGGACCTTCCAGCCCACGGACGTAGGTGTAGCGGCGGGTGCGAATGGCCCGGTACTCCTTGTTGAAGCCGCGGCCGGCAAAGGGCGCCACCGCCATGTACAGCGCGGCGCGGTCGGCCGGCTCCGGCTGGCCGCGCACCAGAGCGGACAGGTCCTCGCCCTCGACCGTGTCCGGCACGGAAACGCCGGCCAGGCCCAGCAAGGTCGGCAGGATGTCGGGGGTCGTCAGCGGCGTCTGCATCACGCGCCCCCGCGGGCCGTAGGCGGCCGGCCAGCGCAACAGGAACGGCATCCGCGCCGCCTCGTCCCACGGCACCTGCTTCATAAAAGGCGGCCCGCCGTGCGAGCCCAGCATCTCGCCGTGGTCGGACGTGAACACCAGGATGGTCCGTTCCGCCAGTTTCGTTTCTTCGAGCGTGGCCAGCACGTCGCCAACGCATCGGTCCAGGGCCGTGCAATGGGCGTAGTAGCCCTGCGCCTCGCGGCGGGCTTTTTCCTGCAATTCGGGCGGCACGTTCGGCGGCAACTGGATCTTCTCCGGCGGATACAGGTCTTTGTACTCCTGTAACGCCGTGTGGTGCGGGAAATGAGGGATGCCGTACGAGACCATCAGGACAAAGGGCCGCTCATCGTCGGCGTGATGCCGCAGATACGCCTGGGCATCCCGCGTCTGGGCGAACGCATCGTAGCCGTCCCAGAACCGTTTCTCGTCCGAGTCGCCTTTGTAGTAGTGGGAATGGGAGTAGTTGTGGTCGCACTCGGCCCCTTTCCAGTAATCCCAGCCTTGCCGCCGCTGCGGGGCGACGAACGCACTGCGGCCGTGCCCGTCCAGGTGCCACTTGCCGATGTACGCGGTGCCATAGCCCGCCTGCTTGAAGATCTCGGCAAAACACAGTTCGGCGTCGGGCAGGTAGGCGTCGTTCAGGAACATGCCGGTTGAGGTCGGAAAACGGCCGGTCATCAGCGCGGCGCGGTAGGGAGTGCAAACCGGACACACGGAGACCACGTTGCGAAAGTTCAAGCTCTGCCGAGCCAGCCGGTCCAGGTTCGGCGTCTGGACGTTCGGGTCGCCCTCGTACCCCATCGCTTTGGCCCGCCACTGGTCGGCCAGCAGAAACACAACGTTCGGTTTGCCCGCGGACGCTGCCATCGCCGTCGACTGACCGATGCAAAAACTCAGCAGCACCGCTACGAGAACAGCGGCGAACCCCCGTCGAACTCCAAACCATGCGATCATCGTCGAAATCCTCCCGCGGAGAATTGTAACCCAGAGTCGAGCCATGCCAAGCGATCCCCGCCGCTGTCGATGTGGCCGAACGGGGGCAAAGGAATGTTGGGCGGAGGAATGGACGATTCGAGAATTCCCCTGCCCAGCTGGCGACGCCGATCTTGCGGGCGGCGGCGGTCAGGGCCGGGCGGACTTGGGTGGGGCCGATTCTGGGAGCGAGGTCCGGACCGTCCCCGGCTTGTCAGCGTGGCACCCGGCGACCTACACTACGTCGAGTGGCAACGCAATTCGCGTTGCGGCAACGGCTGGGAGGACGGCGACTTGGCAGCGAAGCTGCGTTCAGTACACCTGTACGATCCGATTTCTGCACACACCCGCACGGATTTTGCGACGTTGCGGCAAGGCATGACGGTGCAGGAGGCCCTGGCGGCCATCCGCCAGCACGGGGTCGGCGAGCGGATCGTGTACTTTTACGTACTGGATGACGACGATCGGCTGGCGGGCGTGGTGCCCACGCGCCGGCTGCTGATCGCCAAATTGGAGAGCCCTTTGTCGGAGATCATGATCCGGCAGGTGGTGGCGATCCCGGATTCGGCAACGGTCGTGGAAGCTTGCGAGTTCTTTCTGCTGCACAAGTTCCTGGCCTTTCCGGTCGTCGACGAGCAGCGGCACATGACCGGCGTGGTAGAGATCAGTCTGTTCACCGACGAGGTGTTTGATTTGGCCGAACGCGAGCAGTCGGACGCGATTTTCGAGGCCTTGGGGTTTCGCCTGACCCAAGTGCGGGATGCCTCACCGCTGAGGGCCTTCCGCTACCGATTTCCGTGGCTGCTGGCCACGATTGCGAGCGGGTCGCTGTGCGCGATGTTGGCCAGCGTCTATGAAGTGACGCTGGCCCAGAGCCTGGTGCTGGCGTTTTTCCTGACGTTGGTTCTGGGGCTGGGGGAAAGCGTCAGCATCCAGTCGATGACGGTCACGATTCAGGCGTTGCGAGTTGCCCCGCCGAGTCTGCGCGGGTACTTCCGGCAGTTGTGGCGCGAGACGGCCACGGCGTTGTTGCTCGGGCTGGGCTCCGGTCTTGCCGTCGGGTTGGTGGTCTGGATCTGGCGTGGAGAGGGCCTGGCGGCGTTGGCCATCGGCTCGGGAATTCTGCTCTCGCTCATGACGGCCTGCGCGTTTGGACTGAGCGTTCCCAGCCTGTTGCACGCGCTGCAACTCGACCCCAAGATCGCGGCCGGCCCGATCACGCTCGCCCTGACCGATATCTTCACGCTGCTGTTCTATTTCAGCATGGCGGCCATCATTCTTTGAATTTGAACTGCGGGATCTTCATCAGTTCGCCGTTCTTGAGCGCCGACTGATGGGCGACGATCCCGGCCACGGTCATGTTCAGTGCTTGGGCGATATCGACCAGCGGCTTGCGGTTTTCGAGGATGGCCGTGACGAATTCGTTCATCAGTTGGCCGTGCGAGCCGCCGTGACCGCCGGCTTGCACGCGGGGCGGCAGCGGGGGACGAGCCGTGGGAGGCAGCTTCTTTTCCAGCCCCTCGTATTTCCCGTAGTAGGTGCCGCGCTGGCCCCGGATGCGTCCCATTTCGCCGCTGTAGCCGGGCGTGTCCCAACTGACGGCCATCCGCGACATGCCGCCCTCGCTGGTGCGGAGCAACGCGATTTCGGTGCCAAACGGGTTCTGGTAGCGGTTGTTCTCCGCCTGCAGCCACTTGGTGACGCTGGGCATGCCCAGGCACGAAACTTCGGTAAAGCTGCCCGCCGTCACGCCCACGTAGTAGGCATTCGAGTGGGTTGGGTACCACTGCGGCGGAGCGCCGACGCGCCAGTCCTTGTACGACGCGATCGGCTCGGCGGTGTAGTGATAGTACTCGCCCTCGGAGTACACCAACTTGCCGAAGCCGCCCGCCTGGTAGATCTGCCGCATGGCGTGCAGGTCCTCGTGGAAATACGACGTCTCGAACATCATGTACTTCAGGCCGCTCTTCTGGACCGCCTCGAACAGCGCGTCGGCGTCCTCCAGCGATCCGAAGGCGGCCGGCACCGCGCTGGCCACGTGTTTGCCGTGCTTCAGCACTTCGATGCAGTGCCGCGCGTGGCTGGGGGCGTCGGTGGCCACGAACACGGCTTCGATCTTGTCGTCCTTGACCAGTTCTTCGAGCGAAGGATACGTCTTCTCGCAACGGCAAGCCTGGGCCAGGCCCGCACAGCGGTCCGGGAACAGATCGCTGACGGCGACGATTTCCACGTTGGGGTGGTCCTGAAAACTGAAGGCCGCCCCGAACCGGCAGACGCCGTAGCCGACGATGCCCACGCGAAGCTTGCGGTCGGAGACCGGCTTCCAGCCCTGGGATGCGTTCGGGTCGGCGGGGGCCGCCTCGAAGCCCTGAATCGGTGGCTCCGCGGCCGGAGCAGAACCCTTCCACGTCAGCGCGGCGGCGCCAAAACCAATGGCCTGCAGAAACGAGCGCCGTGAATTCGAGTCGTGCATCGTCGTTCTCCTTGAGTGTGGTGGAGTTCTCCCAGGTTGGGACTTCGTCCGGGATCGGTCGGGACGGTGTCCCAACCTACTTGGGCTGCGGCCGCTGGCCGCGTTAGTGCTGCTGATAATCCCACGTCTGCCAAAGGTGCTTCATGGGAGGCCCCTCCGTCCGCCGCGCCCGGAATTGCCAATTCCAGGACTGGGACACCAAGAGCTGGAACAACATGGCGGCCGCGTACCGCGGGTGCCGGATCACGAACGGCGCAAGCCGTGCCCATTGTCCGGGCGTCAGCAGTGACCGCTTGCCGCGCCGCAGCCATTCTTCGGAAGTCAAGTAGCAGTCGTACGTGGCGTCCCGCTCGTCGATCAACTTGAACCACGGGTGAGCGCAGCGCTCGAATTGTCCTCGGACAGGATAGAACCCGCCGAAGCCGCGCACGAGCAGGGCGCAGTGGAACTTGTCAGAGAACCAGGGAAAGGACCAAGGACTCCGGATCACATCCTGGGGTCCGATTTGGACCCGATCGAAATGGATCGTCGTGTTGATCAGCCGGTGAGAAGGGGAGTGCGGATCGAGACAGCGGTGCGCCGTCTCGAAGAACCCGGCGTAGATCGCATCCGCACGGCCCTCCAGGGCATCCACGGGTTGGACGAAATGCTCCAGGGAACCGTTTGCCACCACGGCATCGAACCGGCCCTGCCAGTCCGCGCCAATGTCCCGGTAGTTCAACAGATGAACCTCGTGCCCCCGCTCCCGGCAGTATTGAACCTGTTGCGGCGAAATCGTCACTCCGACCCCGGTCGCCCCGCGTCGGCGGACTTCGTCCAATAAGGTGCCGTTCCCGCAGCCGATTTCCAGAATCCGCGAGCCGTTCCGGCAGCCGACTTGATCTAACAGATAACGAATCTGATTCTGCTGCGCTTGTTCGTAAGTGAGTGTGGGATCGCCTTCGTAGAAGCCTTCGGTATAGTCGAGTATCCCAGCCCGCCGAAACACGCGATCCCAGAAATCGTAACAGCTGACGGTCGTCTTGGAGCCGACGACCCTGGAGACAGGCGAACCGTCCGTCGCACGCATCGCAGTTCCCCGTAATTGGAAAAGATAATCTGACCAGAGCGCCGTCTGGCGGCCGGACGAAGCTGCGGCCCCGGCCAGCCGCCAAGCGTGCTCCCTGCATCTTCCTTGGATCTGAGGGCGACGCCGGGGCGACGTGGCACGCCCCGGGCCGCACGCCGCTGGCGGGCCTTTCGCCGACCGCGGCAGAAGAAAAGCCCGCCTAGGCGAACTTCGTAATCCCCGGCATGGCCACTTCCGGGATCTTGACATTGCCCCACTCGTACTTCTCGGGCGTCAGGTCTTCCTTGGAGTTCAAGGCCATGTCCCAAGTGATTTCCTGGCCGGTGTAGCACGCCATGCGGCCCATGATGGCCAGCAAGGTGCTGTAGGACATGTACGTGCCGTTGTTGATCGCCCGGCCCGCTCGAATCGCCTCGAACAGTTCCTTGTGCTCGATGTCGTACATGCTCGCCTTGGGTCCGTCGTATTTCCACGGGTCGCCCGCACCGCGGATGGTATTGGCGAGGACTTCCGCCCGGCCCTTGGTGCCCAGGATGTAATCCTCCACTGTGTTCTTGCAGCCTGCCATCTGCCGCGTGTACGAGTACATCTTGACGCCGTTTTCCCACTCGTAGCAGGTCGCGAAGTGGTCGTAGATGTGGCCCCACTTCGGGTCCGTGCGGACTTGCCGCCCGCCCAGCCCGACGCACTTCTTGGGCGGAGTGTCGCCCATCATCCAGAGCCCCTTGTCCAGGCTGTGGATGTGCTGCTCGCAGATGTGATCGCCGGAGAGCCAGGTGAAGTAGTACCAGTTGCGCAACTGGTACTCCATTTCGCTCCACTGGGGTTCGCGGCCGCGGTGCCACAGCACGCCGGTCAGGTAGTCCATCTGCATGGCCACGACGTCGCCGATCGCCCCGTCCATGATCCGCTTCATCGTCTCCCGCACGGCGTAGTCGTAGCGCCAGCACAGGCCGGAGACGATGTTCAGGTTCTTCTGCTTGGCCATCTCGGTGGTTTCCAGGACGTGCCGCACACCGGGGCCGTCGACGGCGACGGGCTTTTCGCAGAACACGTGCTTGCCCTTCTCGATCGCGTACCGCAGGTGGCGGGGCCGGAAATGGGGCGGTTCGGCCAGCAGCACCACGTCCACGCCGGAGTCGATCACGCCCTTGTAAGCGTCGAATCCGGAGAACGCGCATTCGTCGGTCACCGCGTACTTGTCTTTCAGCGAAGTCTGGAGCACCTTGCGCGCTTGCTCCAGCCGGTCCGGGAAGACTTCGCCCATCGCGGTCAGCTTCACGTTGGGATCGGCGTTGATGGCGTTCCTGGCCGCGCCGTTGCCGCGGCCGCCACAGCCGATCAGGCCGACCTTCAGCACGCCGTCGGCCGCCGCGTGGGCCATCCGGGCCGCACCCAAAGTCGCCGTCAACGAGCCGCCGACCAGCGCCGCGGCAGAGCCTTTGAGAAAGTTACGGCGAGACGCGCCGGGACACACTGGGGTCTGATTGGTTTCCGTCATGACGTGTTCCTTGTTGAGAGGTAGGAAAACAGGCAGTCTTCAAGCTGACTATGATAATGTGAAGCGTCCGCCAAGTGCAAGCGTGCGGCCGGATTGCTCGCGAGTCGGATTCTTGCAGCATCCCGTACGCCGCCAGCGCCGTTTCCAGCTGCTAACTTCCCTCCGGGAAGGCAAGACAGAAAGTAGACCGGAACAAGTCCGCGCCGTTCCGGCAGCAATTCTCGCGGTTTTCGGCCCTTGGCGGTGCCGGAACTGCGCGGACTTGTTCCGGCCTACCTGCTAACGCAAGCCGCTGACGTACCGCAGGAAATCCGCGTCCAGCGCAGACAGGTCGTCGCCGAACGCCCGCCGGAACTCGGCCAGCCGGTCTTCGGGCGTGTCGTAAATCATCAGCGGCTTCTCGGACAGCGTCTGCAGATAGCGGACGTAGTCGTTCCGTCGCGTGGTGATCAGGAAGTGATGCAACGCCCAAGCTTCGGCGTAGGCGTCCAGCGCCGTCCGCGCCTGTCGGAACCGCGTGTCGTCTTGCACCAGGCTCCGCAACGACTGCGGCGGTCGTGTCGGCAGGTAATGCCGGAACTGGGCGAGCCGAGACAAGGAAATGCCCCCAATGTTCCGCCAGCCCTGGGAGCTGCGGAGGTCCGGCGTCTCGAAGAAGACGGCCAAGCCCTCGCTGACCCAGAGCGGAATGTCCGCATACCGCGCGTGCAGGGCGCAGTTGTAGGCGATCTGATGCGTGGCTTCGTGGATGATCGTGGCGACCAATCGCTCGGCCTCGGGCTGCATCAGCAGGCCATTGATCTGAGCCGTGGACGTGAAGCGGCGCGCGGCGCCCTGCAGGCCCTTGGTGCCCGTCAAGTCGAACATGGTCACGCGGTTGGTGCGGAGGCTGTAGAAACCCACAACACTGGCTGCGGCGTCGCCCAGTTCGGTGCGCGCGTAGCCTTCGTAGGAAGCCTGATCGGCGAAGATCAGGGCCACCAGCGGGAGTTCGGGTTCCTTCAGCTTCAGCCCCCGCCGCTCCCAGTAGTTGTAGAACGCTTGAAACAGCCGCTCGTACAGCGCCCCACACCACTTCGCATACACGGGCGAGGTGTTGTAGCAGATCAGATAGTGAACCGTGGTGTGGGCGCGGAATCCCGCCGGCAATTGCTCCAACAGCCGGGCCTGCAGTTGCTCGACGGGCAAGAAGCTGAACGGCGTGTCATCTCGCGTGCGGCTGACCAACTGCCGGGACTGCACCGCAAACAGGACGCCCTCGCGGTCTTGGACCAACAAACCGCCGTCCTGGGCTTCGGTCAAAACCCTGCCGGACAGCCGCACCGACTTGCCGTCCTGGTCGAGGCTGATGTGCTCCAGAGCACACACCGCTTCCGACGCGACGGCGAACAACAGGAGAACGAGCGGAATTCTGAACTTCATGAGCTGAACTTGCGGGCGGCGTACAGTCCCGCATACACCTTGACGTCAATGGCCTTTCCGAGCGCCGCCTGCTCGCCGAGCCACGCCTCCACGGTGGGCAGCGGCACGGCGTGTACCACGATATCTTCGCTGGGGTCGATGTTGCGAGTCTCGGCGAGCGCACAATCCCTCGCCAAAAAGAACGTGATCTCCTCGTTCGTCATGCCGGGCGACGTCGGGCCGCAGAACAGGCAGGACAGCGACCGGGTTTGATAACCCGTTTCTTCAAGCAGTTCCCGCTCGGCCGCTGCCTGCAGCGACTCGTCCTGAAACGCGGGCGTATCTCCTGCCAATCCGGCCGGCAACTCGATCACGCGGCAGCCAACCGGAACGCGCGGCTGCTCCACGAGCAACAACCGCCGATCCTCCGTCAGCGCTACGACGCAGACGATGCCGCTGATCCGAATGCGTTCGACAAATTCCCACCGGCCTTGTCGCACGAGCCGCAGGTGCTTGGCCTCCGCGATAATCGAGAGTTGCGTATCCATATATTGTGCGTGTCGGATTGGACACGTCCTATCGGTCGCATCGACTGGGTTTCGGACAATAATCCCTTCGTCCCCTCCTTAGAGGCATTCTCGTTGAAACGAGGAATTATGAGAATGGCTATTTGAGCAAAATAGAGGACTCTCTGAAGTTGGATATTCTTCAAGATCGGTTGTCTCTATTCCTCGACTGCGCCATACACTTGCGTTAACGCGAGTTTATAGCCACATTCCCGGGGCTGGAAGTCCTAGCTGCCTTCTGAACTTGGTGGTTGTTTTGAGACGAACTAGTGATCATCTCTGGGCGACCGGTGTCTTCCTGGCCATCGGTCTTGCGCTGGCTGGGTCGGATGCCGTTGCGCAGACCATCGTGATCCCGCGCACGCATCATGCCTGGGGTCGATTCCCGCCGGCGTCCTGGAGCAAAGTTCGGAAGTGGGTTGAAGAGCTGGACGAAAAGGGCAACGTCAAATCGGCCAGCACGACGGAAACGAAAACCACTCTGATCGGAGTTGACCAGAGCGGCTGCACGCTGCAATTGGAGGTGACGGTCGAACTCGCCGGGAAGCGGTTTGTGGCGCAACCTCGACAAGTCCGCGTCGAGTTTGACGGCGCAGACGCAAGCAATCGAGCTGGATTGCGCAAAGTGGGAGAGAAGACTTGGGATCTCGGCGGAAAGACCCTCAAGTGTGCGACGCTGGAGGCGACCGTGACCAGTAACGACACACGAGTGGCGAGCAAGCTGGAATACTGCGACTCCGTGTCCCCCTTTGTCCTTCGCCGGGAGACCGTCACGACCAGTCCCGATGGGAAACAGCTCCTGGAGCAGACGACGGTCGAGGTGATCGCCATCGAGATGCCGCAAAAAATTCTGACGGAACTGAAGTCCGCGGCTCACATGCGCACGGTACAGAGACAGCCGAACGGCTCCACGTTCACCTTGGAGGTTGTCTGTCTCGACGTGCCGGGCGGCGTGGTCTCCCACACGTCGAAGGACTTGGATGCCGCAGGCAAACTCGTTCGTCGCAGCACCTTGGAATTGCTCGATTACGCCGTCGCCGATCCGTCCGAAGAACCGCGCCGCACCGGCGGCATGTTCCGTCACAGGAGCGTCAGGCGCCCAGGGGTGCAGACGCGACCCTGATCGCCACACGAGGTGGACTCTTGGACAAGCCGCGGGGCGTGGTCGCCGTCATTCAACGCGGTGAGCGATTCCTCGTCATCCGGCGATCGCAACACGTTCGGGCCCCCGGCGCCTATTGCTTTCCAGGGGGAGCGGTCGAAATGGGCGAAACCGAACCCGATGCGCTCTGCAGGGAGATGCAGGAGGAACTCGGTTGCGACGTGACTCCGGTGCGGCGGATCTGGCGAAGTCGCACCGCGTGGCAAGTGGATCTGGCGTGGTGGTTGGCCGAATTGGACGAGGGTGTCGAACTGCGGCCGAACTCGGCCGAAGTCGAATCTTACCAATGGCTTACGGTCACTGAACTGCAGGAACTGCCTCAGCTCCTATCGAGTAACCGGGAGTTTCTGGATCGTTGGCGAGCGATGCAGAGCCGGGCGGAGCCACCGGTGGGAGAAACTGGCGATTGAATCGCTCCGGATCGAAGGGATCTCGGAAGTCCAACGAAGGAGACGACGCGCCCTGGTCGCTTGCCGCAGATGGCCCCGCAGCTTGGAGTGATGCTCCGGCGGCGCCCGATG
>CAYUFW010000205.1:0-3506 GCA_964443915.1 uncultured Pirellulaceae bacterium | reverse complement strand
GCGGCGTTTCTTCGGCGACCGCCTGCCGGACTTCCCGATGCCTCGCCAGCCGCAGGCAAGGGAACGGGCTGACGGAGGCTGGTTTGGAGCAGGTGGCTGGGCGAAGTGGCGACCGAAATCGGTGGCGGCGCTGGCTGTCCCGCCGTCCGCACCCAAGCTCTCAGTAGTTCCAGCTGTGCCAGATCGTGCTCGCCAAACACGGGCGTCCGCAGACCGGCGTGCGGCTTGGCCGGCACTGTCAGCAACGGGCTCACTTCCGGCTGGGCGAGGTCCAACTGCTGCCATACGGCAGCCAAGTTCCGTTGGGTGTACTTCTGCGTCACCGTCTTTCCCCAACCGGGACCCACGAGTTGAAAGTCCGACGTGCTGCGAAGCCCGTGACAGATGGCGGCCCCGCAGCGGTTGAGCAACAAGGGCTGGACTCGGGACGCAAAAGCTTCGATCGCTTCGTCCGGCAATGGGTGACGGAGGGGCTCCGTCGGAGGACGCCGGACACGTGGCAGAGCGCCGCTAGGCTCGGCCTCACAACGCGGGTCGACTCGGATGGCGGAGTGCAGCCGACGTTCCAAGCCTCGAATACGCGGATCGTTCGGCGCCAATGCCTGCGCTGCTAGTAGTTCGTCCGCGGCCCGTGCGTGCAATCCATAGCGGAGGCACCAGTCAGCAAGTTCCAGACGGCTTGAGGCGTCCCTCGCAGAGATCCTGGCTCGCTTGCGGAGGTACGCCTCCTCCAGATCCAGACAATGCATCTCGACGTCTCGTGTGGGGATGCGCAGCTCGCCGCCCTCGTGCTGCGCGACGACGTACCGGTCCCCTATTTTCGTGGTAATTCCTCGCAAGACCTCCCCGTTGCGAAGGACCAATACGCCTGGAGCGGGTGGACCGCTGGCGTCAGACGCCAAGAGCGGCTTGATAACAAAGGGCATCAGCAAAAGAAGGAAAAGACGAGATGCGTGACGCATAGGCGGCGGACGGTACAGCAAGGGCGCCGGGCCGTCAAGATCGCTGTCTTGCCGTTTCCTGGCCGCTCAATTCTGCCGTAAGAGACGCCCCGATGGCGTTGCTGTCCCGGCGGATTGTTTCTCGACTGCGACGGGTCCGGCGTCCCGTCCTACGCGACGTTTCTTCGGGCCTCTTCATGAAAGGGGGGCGGCAACGTTTCGGAGCAAACATGCCGCCGGTCGTAAGCCATTCTACCTAAGAGAGTTGTGTGTCCCTGCGCCCCTGGCACGCCGATCGCGGATGGAGTAGACTACAGGCTCAGACTAGTCGCCAACCGGACGGGAACTAGGCGGATGCGATGGTCCATCGGTGGCTGCGCAGCAAGGTGCCGAAACGCGCTGGAGGGGGTCGTCGGTGGATGAATTCTCCCCGGAACGACGCGAGTTATTCTACACCGGCAACGTGCAAGGCGTTGGATTTCGGTACACAGCACGGCGCATCGCCCAGAGCTACCGCGTGGCCGGTTTTGTCCGCAACCTTCGGGACGGCCGTGTCCAGATTGTTGTTGAAGGCCAGCGGACGGAAATCGACGCCTTCGTAAGCAGTTTGCAGGCGAGAATGGGCATGTACATCCGGGATGTGACGGACGAGGCAGTGGCTCCGACGGGCGAATTCTCTGGTTTCGAGATTTGGTTTTGAGTCCTGCCTGTCTGCCGTCGCGTTTGGAGTGAATTTGTCGAACCGAAATCCCGTTTGCTGCGTAAGATAGCTCGGCTCCGAAGGCACGCACAGCGGAAATTCGCTGGCGGCTGGGCGAATCGGAGCGGAAATCGGATACGGCAGTTGGAATTAGGTAACAGGAAGAACACATGACTGCTTGGGGAATCGTCGGCGCTGTTTCGCCCATCCTAACGAATTGGCTGACGCCCCTGTGGCTGCTTGGCGTCGGAACCCTGGTTGGACTGGCGCTGCTGTTGCTGCTCTGGGGCTTGGCTTTTGGCATCTCGCGTTTGATGCCTGGGACGACCGCGGACTCGTCGCGCCGGGGCTCGACGGGGGGCTGGTTCGGCCAACTCGTCAACCTGCCGCTGGTTCTGATCTCGCGGCGGACGGTCAGCGAGATTCCTCAGGCCGTGCGGGAGGGCCCGCTGTGGCCCGTCCTGATCGTCACGGTCTTTCTGGCGGCTTTCGGCATCTTGGGCGCCCTGTTTGTGCGGGAGCCGCTGCCCTTGCTCCGCTCGATGGCACGTCTGCCCGCCATGGGGACGACGACCATCGAGGGAACGATACCGGTCTCCCTGCCCGAAAACCGCGACGACGAGTTTGCCGAGCCCGCCGCGCACGAGTTTGCCGTGTCCTTTCGCCAGGACGAGATTCGCCACATTGTCTTCCGGTCCGATCAGCACTTGACGATCGCCACGCGGCCGTTCAAAGAGGTCAAACCGGGAGCCGAGATCGATTTGCTGGCGGGCGAGGACCAGGCCTGGGTTGCCGGGCGGCAGAGCGTCAACGCGTTTGTGGATCAGGATGTCGAGCGGTTCTACGTGCGCAATCTGGGCAGCGTGCCTGCCAAGTTGACCTGCATCATCACGATCGCGCCGCCGAATCCGGAGGTGCTGACGATTCCGATCACGGCGTTGGCCGTCGTGGGGGTGTTTCTGCTGTATCTGATCCAGCGGTTCGCTGCGCCGCGTCTCTCGGCCATTGCCTTGGCCACGCACAAGTCCGAGATCGCCCAGCCCTTGTTCATGATCATCGCTGCGGTGGGCGCGGTGTTGGTGGTCTTGTTCTTTCCCTGGATTCCGTACAACACCTTTGGCGAAGACATCAAGATGCTGAAGGACTCGGGCTTGACGCTGATCATGATTTTGGGTGTGATTCTGGCGGTCTGGGCCGCCAGCAGTTCGATCAGCGAAGAGATCGAAGGGCGCACTGCCCTGACGGTGCTGTCGAAGCCCATCGGTCGTCCTTCCTTCATCGTCGGCAAGTTCCTTGGCATCTTCTGGACGGTAGCCGTCCTGTTCGTCGTCTTGGGCGTGTTGTTCTTGATCATGACCGCTTACAAGCCGATTTACGATGGTCGCGAATCGCAAACCCAAGACGTGACGTGGCAATTGTGCCACGCGGAGATGATCAGCACGGTGCCGGGTCTTGTGCTGGCGTTTATGGAAACCATGGTCCTGGCGGCCTTGAGCGTGGCGATCTCCACGCGTCTGCCGTGGCTCGCCAATTTGGTGATCTGTTTCGCGATCTACGCCCTTGGCCATCTGACTCCCTTGATTGTCCGATGGGCCAGTTTGTGTTCGTGCACTTCTTCGGCCAGTTGATTGCCACGATTTTTCCCAATCTGGACCACTTCAACATCCAGGCGGCGGTCGCGGCCGACGTGCCGGTTCCGCCGATCTACTTGATTTGGGCGTTCGTCTACTGCATGATTTACAGCATCATCGCCATGCTGTTGGCCTTGGTGCTGTTCGAAGACCGGGATTTGGCGTAACCAGGTTTCGCAAAAAGGGGACAGGACCAATACTGTTCGGCACGAGATTTGCGCATGCAGTTTTGTT
>CAYUFW010000204.1:8599-15240 GCA_964443915.1 uncultured Pirellulaceae bacterium | reverse complement strand
AGCCCCGAAATCTACCGGCAGGAGTGTGAGCGGGTCGCTGCCCGGTTTGACGAAGCGGTTCGTTTGGCGGAACAGGCTTTCATGGAGGAACTGCAACAACTCGTGGCACACCTGACGGAGCGGCTCACCGGCCAAGTCGATGGGAAGCCGAAGGTCTTCCGTGACGGCATCGTGGGCAACCTGACCGAGTTCTTCCAGCGGTTCCGGGAGCTGAACGTGCACAGCAACGACCAGCTCGATGAGCTGGTCGGCCAGTGCCAGCGGATCGTCCACGGTGTGGAGCCCCAGGCGTTGCGTGACGACCAGAGTCTGCGGCAGCACGTGGCCCAGCAACTGTCGCAGGTTGAGAACGTGCTCGACACGCTGCTCGTGGACCGTCCGCGGCGCAACATCCTCCGCCGGCCCAAGTGAGGACGACAGCCATGCAGCTCGTCATCTCCCCTGACGGGACCGTCCGCTGTGTCTACAGCCAGGAGATCGACCTGTCGGTCCTGGGGGCCGTCTCCACCCAACGTGGCTCCCACGTCGAAGTCGATGATCGCAACCAGTGGTGGGCTGACCTAGCGCCGGTGAATGGTCCGCGACTGGGGCCGTTTCCCTTCGCTTGCCGTCAGCAAGCCCTGGACGCCGAACGGCAGTGGCTCGAATCGCACTGGCTGGTTTCGTGGGAGTCCTGAGCCCACGTCGCTGGGTATGACTTTGCCCAGCTTATCACCAGGCCCCGTTGACGGGCTAAGCCCAAGAAATGCCCTGGAAAAGCGCCTGGCGCTTCTTGGGCTGTCGAGGCACGGAAAGCCGTGGTGCCCGTCTGCGCTCGTTCGTGGGCTTGCTGGGGGCACAGGACGGCTTCTTGACGGTGGCAGCCCCCGAACCGTTGCCACCGACCCGCCGCTCGGCTTCCCATTTCCCCCAGCCTTCCACCGCAGCCTCATCCCGGAAGCTGCGGCTTTTTCGTCCCCAACAACAGCAGGAGTCCCGTGTAATGCCCCAACGCGACCTTGACCGCGCCGTGTCCGTCGCCACCGGCGAATCCCCGACCGTAATCCGCCGCCGCGGCTTTGGCATCGCTGATCCGCTCGACGTCAACACCGATCCCGAGCCGGACGACGTGCCGCCGCAATATCTCGAATGGGAGCAAATGCACGAAGAACAGTTACTCCATCCGCACGATCGCCGCTGTAACCCCGTGGCCAGCTGAGCCACGGATGGCACCCCGTCCACGTTCTGCCCGTCATCACAGATTTCCCAAGGAGCAATACCAACATGTCGCTGACCGTTGCCGAGAAACAACACTGGAAAGAACGCATCTCCCGCCGCATCGACAAGAAGGTCGAAACACTGCTGGCGGCGGACCCCAACCTGATGGACCGCATCCACCGCGACGCCCGCCAGCGGGCGCTGCAATCCCTGGGCCTGGCCGACTGGCAGGCCGAGCTAGACAACATCGAACGTCAGAAAGAGCAGTTGGAGAAGCGTTCCCAGCAGGTGCTCAAGGCGATGCTCGCCCACGTGCGGGGCGTGCCCGCCGAGGACATCGAAGGCACGTGCTACGGCTGCTACCGCGAAGAAGAGGTCAAGTCGGCGGTGGCCAATCGCCAAAAGGTCCACGAGGACGAACTGCTGGGCGAGTGCGACACGGGCCGTGAAGTGCTGCGCCTGCGACAGGAACAAGAGGACCTGTTGGATACTGTGTGGCTCGCGAGCAGCCCGTCGCAGCTGAAGACCCTGTGGTCCAAAGTGAACGCCCTGCTGGGGACCACGCCCACGCAGTTGGAACGCGACGCCCTGGCGATTCCGGCGGTGGATGGCGAGTAGTCGGTGCCGGTGTCTCCCGCAGTTGCGTCCCTGTTTCTCACCTCCCTCAGACCGGCATGACGCGCCTGCCAGCGCGTCGTGCCGGTTTTGTTTTCTTGCACAGGAGTCTTCAATTTGATCACGATCACACGTTCCCTGGCTCGCCAACTGCGCGCCGTGTTTCGCCGGGCCGGGATCGGCAAGGCATACGGCGGCTACCGCCAGCGTGCCTTGTTCCTGGCCGACCAGGACACGCTGCGTATCCGGGGCCTGTCCTGCAACGCGGTCGTCGAGTACCAGGCGGCCCACCAGGGCGGTCCGGTCCAAGCGTTGGTGCCGCTGGACTTGCTCGCGGCGTGCGAAGGCAGCCGGCCCGATCCGGTCCAGTTGGATTTCGGTACCGCCGACAAGGTCACCGCGTCCTGGACGGACAAGCGCGTCCCTGTCGTTCGGGATTTTGCCACGTCCGCACCGGACGACACGCTGCCGCCGTTCCCGCCGCTGCCGGAGACGTTCGCCAGCAACGATCCGGGGCTGTGGTTCGCGTTGCGTGAGGCGGCGGCCACCACGGACCAGCAGCCCCACCGGTTTGCGCTGAGTTGCGTGCAGCTGTGCGGCACCAGCGGCAAGATCGTCGCCACTGACGGCCAGCAGGCGTTGGTCCAGTCGGGGTTCACGTTCCCGTGGGCTGACGACTTGCTGGTCCCGGCATCGGACGTCTTCGGCTGCCGCGAGCTGCCCGGCGATCAGCCGATCCAAGTCGGCAGGACCGAGGACTGGGTCACGTTCAAGGCCGGGCCGTGGACGGTCTCGCTAAAGCTGGAGAAGGACGCCCGCTTCCCGGACGTGAGCCGGCACATCGGCGATCCGGCTGCGGCTGCGTCCCATCTCCGTATCGCGGACAGCGATGGCGAGTTTCTGACTGATGCGCTGCCGCGGCTGCCCTGCAATGACGAGACGAACAACCCGATCACCCTCGACTTGAACGGCCAGGTCCTGATCCGTGGCAAGGGCACTGACCAGTCACGGGCCACGGAGTTGGCGCTGTCCAATTCGCGGCTCGAAGGCGACGCGGTAACCGTCAACTCGAATCGCGAGTACCTGCTGCGTGCCCTGCGGCTCGGCTTCCGCGACGTGCACCTGTACGGCAACGAGCAGCCCGTGCTGTGCGACGACGGTCAGCGCCAGCTTGTGTGGGCCCTGCTGAGCCCTGAGTCGCCGATCCCCAGTAGTCCCGACCTGATCCGCATCGCCTCGACCCAGCGTCAGGCTGACGACACGAGTGGGCATCCCCAACCCCGAAGGAGCAAGACCACCGTGTCCGAACCCGCAACCCAATCCCCACCCATCGGCGAGAAACCCGCCACGAAAGCCAAGCGTTCGTCGGCGTCCAAGCGACCGACACCCATCGAGCAGGCCGTCGCGTTCCGCGATGCCCTGCGTGTGGCCGTCGTGCAGGCCAATGAGCTGATCCGCAGCCTCAAGCAGCAGCGGCGCGAAGCCCGGCTGGTGCAGACCACCTTGGCTTCGCTGAAGCAGTTGCAGAAGGTCGGCGTGTAGCGCGGCCGACCACGACGATCCTGAAACAAAGCCCGGTCCCAGCGCGGACCGGGTTTCACCCCCGAGCACCACCTACTTCCCCACGAAGGAGTTCAACATGCCCTTGCGACTCAACATCGGCCTGTCCAAGAAGCTTGGACTGCCTGATTACGGCAGCCTCGGTGCGTCCTGCAATGTTGACATCGAGCTGGACGCTGCGTTGCTACAGACCGATCCCGAAGCTTTCCAGCGGCACGCCCGCAACGCCTACGACGCCTGCCGTCGAGCGGTTCAGGAGGAACTGGCTCGGCACCAACCCGCCCCCGCCGCGGCTTCCGCCAACAATCCGTCCGTGACCACCACGAGCGCCGGCGGCAACGGCAACGGCCACAGCGGAAACGGTAACGGCAATGGCCACGCCAGCGGCAACGGAAACGGCCACACCGGCACCGGTCAGAACGGGAACGGCCGCGGCAACGGCCACCCGGCGAGCGAGAAGCAGATGACGTACGTCCGGCAGTTGGCCGGGCACATCAAGGGGCTCGGCGTGCGCCGGCTGGAAGCCCTCGCCAACAAGATGTTCGCCAAGCCCATCGCCAGCCTGACCAGCCTCGAAGCGTCCGGGTTGATCGACAGCCTGAAAGCGATCAAGGCCGGTGAGATCGACCTCGACGCCGTGTTGGGAGGCACCGCCACGCCATGACCACCCAAACGCTCTTGCTGGATGATGTGCCGGCCGGCCAGGGCGGCGTGTGGGCGTACGTCAGCCCCAGCCGTCTGGGCAAGTGGCTCACTTGCCCGCTTGCGTTTCGCCTTCAGTACCTGGAGGGAATCCGGCAGCCGACGACACCGAGCCTGTTCCTCGGCAAGATGGTGCATGCCGGCCTGGAGCAGTATTACCGCCATCGGCACCTGGGCGTCACGCTGGAGGCCGCCGACGTCTGCCGCCGCCTGCTGGAACTGTGGGGACCGACCATCGACGCCGAAAACATGACGTTCGATTCGGCTGAAGCTGAGCGCGCCCTGCAACAGCAGGCGGCCGGCTTGGTCACGGCCTACTTGGCTCACGCCCCCGCCGACGAGAAGCCCCTGGCAGTGGAGGTCGCCACGAATGCTCCGCTGGTCGATCCGTGGACCGGCGAGGATCTCGGCATCCCGCTCGTCGGCGTGATCGACTTGATCGTTGGCAGCCCGGACGGCGCCGTGATCGCCGATTTCAAGACGTCGGCTCGCAGCAGCGAACCGCTGGAGATCTTCCACGAAATCCAGCTCACCAGCTACGCCTACCTGTTCCGGCAACTGTCTGACCAAGTGGAGGCCGGTCTGGAAATCCGGTCGCTGGTGAAGACCAAGACCCCCAAGGTCGAGTTCCACGGCTATCCGGCCCGCACGGACGCCCACTTCCGCCGGCTGTTTTCCGTGATCCGGGAGTACCTCGACGCCCTCGACTCCGGCCGGTTCAACTACCGGCCGGGCTTCCACTGTGGCATGTGTGACTTCGCCACGGGCCACTGCCGGGACTGGCAGGGGTGAAGAAAGCCTGCATCACCGACACGCCTCTCGGCCCCCGGCTTCGGCCGGGGGCCAAGGGGCTTTTTCCTTAACTATTGCCCGGCCGGCTCAGGCGTCCCACAGCGGGCAGGTGATGCTGGGACGCCCGCAGTACCTTCGCTACGCATTCCGCTCCGGCATGACGGGGTGGGGCTACCGCCTTTTCCACCCCGTCAGCCTCCGCTCCAGGCTCCGCTCACCGGACGGCTACCGCCGAAGGATTTCATGGAGGCGAGGAAACTGTCCTCGCGAGGCGGAAGCCCAGGCTCCCGCCGCGGTTGCCAGGGGCGTCCCTGCCCCGGCACGACGCCCGGCCGCCGGACGCGACGGCGTGCCAACCCCCGCCCCGGTGCACCCGGATCGAGCCTCCTGACACTCCGGGTGGATCGTCCAGTGGCGACGTGGCGTAGTACCGATCCCCAAACCAGTCCTGGCACCATTCCCAGACGTTACCGTGCATGTCGTATAGGCCCCATGCGTTCGGCGACTTCTGTCCCACCGGATGCGTCTTCCCGCCCGCGTTGTTCTTCAACCACGCATGCTCCTCCAGCGCTTCCACGTCGTCACCCGAATACCAGGGCATGGTGGTCCCCGCACGGCAGGCATGCTCCCACTCGCCCTCCGTCGGTAGACGATACTCCGCCCGAGCCGCTTGCTCCTGCGGCAGTGCGCCCAGCTTGCGGCAGAATGCACTGGCGTCGTCCCAACTGACCATTTCCACGGGATGCGTCGGATTGCCCTTGAGCTGGCTCGGGTTGCTCCCTACCACCCGCTCGTACTCGGTCTGCGTCACTTCGCAGCGCCCCAAGTAGAACGGCTTCGTGATCCGGACGCGATGCTTGGGGGCTTCGCTGGGCAGGCTATCGATGTACCAACTCGTCTGCTTCGTGGCTTTGGCTTCCTCCAGAAGCTTGGCAACCTCCTCGTCCGTCGATCCCATGTCGAATTCGCCCGGCGGAATCAACACGAACTTCATGCCGATCGAATTGGTCACCTCGACCTGTAAGCCCAGGTGTTTCGCCCAGGCGGCTTGGTGCTCCTTGGCTTTCGCGGCGTCGAACGGGGCGATTGCCGGTGGCGGCGACCCAGCGGGCAGGGTCCACGGCGGCACAGGCTTCGCGGTGGGCGGGGGCGTGGCCGCTGCGGTCGGTTTCGGCGTCGCCCGGTCTTTGGACTGCGGCGCTTTGTCGCCGCTTTTCTGTGGGCTCGCGGCCCCGCTAACCGGCAAGGAAACTATCCTCACGAGGCGGAAGCCCAGGTGCCCGCCGCGGTAGCCAGGGTCGTACCCGTAGCGAAACGACGCCCGGCCGTAGGCCGCGACGTAGCTCCAACCGCCGCCCCGGCACACCCGGAACGAGCCTCCTGACGCCCCCGGCGGATCGTCCACCGGCGACGTGGCGTAGTAGCGGCCACCAAACCAGTCTTGGCACCACTCCCAGACGTTGCCGTGCATGTCGTACAGGCCCCACGCGTTCGGCGATTTCTGGCCCACCCCTTCCTTCTCCGACAGCCACGCGCAGAACGCCGTCACATCGTTCCACGTTACGTTCACCACCGGATGATCGTCCGCCTGCTCGAATCCCAGGTTTCTATTCCAGACAAAACGCGGGTCTTCTTTCCACTGGCCGTCGATCAATCCCAAACCGCCTTTGCCATCCCGCTCTGCTTCTGTCTTGTATCCGCGCTCGTCCACAAACCGGCGAAACTGGCCCCGCGTGACTTCGTGACGACTGAGCCAGAACGGTTTCGTGATCCTG
>CAYUFW010000204.1:0-8552 GCA_964443915.1 uncultured Pirellulaceae bacterium | reverse complement strand
ACGCCACCTGTTCCTCGGTCGATCCCATGTCGAACTCCCCCGGCGGGATCAACATGAATTTCATGCCGAGCGAATTGGTCATCTCGGCCTGTACGCCCAGGTGCTTCGCCCAGGCGGCTTGGTGCTCCTTGGCCTTCTTGGCGTCGAATGGGGCCACGGCCAGCGGCGGGGCAGGGCCGGTGGGCTTGGCGACCGGGGCCGATTTGGCGGCCGGCGGGGCGGGCTTCGCGGCCGGTGCTTCGCTCCACGACTTCGGCACCAGCTTCTGGAACTCGTCGTAGCTCAGCAGTTCCTGCGGCCCGTCCGGCGTCCGCTGCACCACGTACACGATTTGTCTCTTGAGCACCGCGGGGTCGCCGTCGATGACTTCGCCAGCAGCGCTGAAGGTGACGGAGGTGCCGTCGGTGAATTCGATCGCCGCCCAGTCGGGATACCCGGCCTTCAGGTTCCACGATTGGACGATTCCGTCGCGTCCGGCGATCGCCAAGTGTGCGCCATCGCGACTCCAAGATGCGTACTGCGCATTCAACCGGCCATTCCCGATTACGGAGACAGGCCTCCGTTCGCCAATCGGGATAGTCTTCAGATACCCGTCGGTGCAACACGCGAGAGTCCGGCCATCAGGGCTCCATGCCACGCAGATTATGTTCGGCTGACCCGAGAACAGACGCTCTGATCGGCCATCGAACGTGAGGAGGGAAACGTCATTCCCGACAGCTACTGCGACACGCTGTCCGTCGGGGCTCCACGCGAGGGCGCGAATTGCATCCTTGCCTGTTATCAGCCGTGGGCCCGGAGCGCCATCCGGCGTACACAGTTGCAGGCTGTTGTCATCCTGGGGCACGGCCAACCATCGGCCGTCCGGAGACCAGCACAGGTGTCGAGTCGTTCCCGAAACGGTAGCTAACGACGCTCCCTTGCCGGAGTGCACATTCCACAGGCGAACGCTGTTGTCGGCGCTCGACGAGGCAAGCACGCGACCGTCCGGGCTCCACGACAGGGATGAAATGGTTGCCGTGTGCCCTCGCAGGACCGACAGCACGGGTTTTCCGCGGACTTCCAAGTCCTTGATCTGGATCGTGTTGTCCGGCCCGGCGCAGGCGAGTCGGCGACCGTCTGGATGCCATGCCGCGGGGAATACCTTCCCCAGCGTCCGGCGGCCACTTCCATTTGCGGCGCGAACGAAGATGTTCCCGGTCCACGGACAGTACACCAGTCGTCGATCGTCCGGGCTCAAAGCGATCCACATCAAGATGTTCCCGACGGCGTCGATCGACGGCCCGGCAGTGCCGTCCATGCGCGTGATCGATAAGTTGCCGGTCTGCGTGACGGAGAACACCTGCCTGCCATCCCGACTCCATAGCAGGAAGCAGATCGTGCCCGGCCGACGAACCTTGGCGGCTTCTCGGAAAGGCGGTCCCATATCCCAGACCGACAGCTCTCTGTCATGCGAGTACGCGAACCGTTGACCATCCGGAGACCAACTCATGCGAATTGGCTTCCAGCCAGACCATTGACCATCCGGATAGGATCCGGAGGCATCCAGAAGCGGGCCCGCCGTCCCGTCGGGCTTCCAGAGCCGAACTATTCTGTCGGCACCCGATGAAGCCAGCCACCGTCCGTCCGGACTCCAAGTCACCTCGCGGACCGCGCCACCATGCGCCTTGATATTTGGGCCAGCCTTCCCTGCGGACGTCCAGTAGCAGACCCGTCCGTCGCTGATCGCACAGGCTATCTGTTTTCCATCGGGACTCCATTCAATGCGGCCAGCTCCGTCGGGGAATGCCTCCAAGCGATTCCCCGGCGTCCCGTCGGCTGCAAATAGTCGGGCCGTGTTGTCCTTGTGGACCGCCACCAACTGGCGCCCATCGGGAGCCCAGCTGCATCTCACGGCGTCATCCAGAACAGGTCCTTCGGTCCCATCGACTTCACAGATCTGTATGGAATCCCGCAGGACGGCGACTCGCCGCCCATCCGGGCTGAAGTGGAGATCTCGAGCCTTGATACGACGAAGCAGCGTCCCGTCGAGTTTCCAGAGGGGCACGAGGTCGTCCTCTTCCGCAAAGGATGCGATGACATCGCTACCGGGTAGCGACCTGAGTCGCGACTGTTGGTTTCGATGGCCGAGGAGGATCCGGGTTGCTCGCAGCGTTTCGGTATCGAGGAGCCGAATGCTGCTGTGGTCGTTGAAGGCCAGAGTCCTTCCGTCCGTACTCAAGAGCGGCGAAGCCAGATGTGCAGACTCGTGCCGATGTGTCGCCGTCTCCACCTGCCACCGATGCACCCCGGGGATCTTCGCCGGCCGCGGGATGATGCCGGGCAGCACGTCGTCGGCCGGGCCGAGGGGCCAGGTGCCGAGCGGCGCAGTTACCGCACCACCCGATGCGGGTGAGACGGCGGCCGGCTGTGGCTTGACCAGCCGACGAATGGCGATGTTGCGGAACTCGACCGTCGTTGCCGGGGATTGGAAGCCAATGCGTCCCGAACCACGGCGATGCCCAGCGATGCCCGTATTGGCCTTGTCCAAGTCCACATCGACCACTGCCTGACCGTCGTACTGGACCTTGATCTTCGGCCCCTCGGCGCGGATTGTGATGCCGTGCCATGCATCCGGGGTGCCTTTCACTGGCGGTGACGGAGCAGCCGTCTTGGACACGGCTGCCGTCCGCTCTGTCGCCGGAACACTGGCGAACTTGGGTGACGTGTCGTCCCGGAGTTCGATTTTCAGGAAGTCTTTGCCATCGGGCGGCCCCTCGGGCCAGGCTCTCAGGAAGATCCCCGAGTTGCCGTCTTTGCTCAGGCGGTATTCCAGTTTCAGCTCGAAATCGTCGTACTCCTGATCGGTCCCCAGCCATCCGCCGGTCCCTTCGCCTTTGAGAACGCCGCCGTCGGCGGTCCACTGGCCCGGTCCGTACGTCTTCCAGACGCGCAGTTTGCGTTCGACAGCCAGCGGAGCCCATTCCGTGGGTTGGAGCTCCGCCGCTGCCATCGGTGTCTTGTCAACAACCGCCGTAGGCCCTTTGGTATCCGCCGCAGCGGGTGTGGTCGATGGTTTGCCCTGTGCTGCCGGTGTCGCAGGTTGTTTCTCGGTCGGCGTCACCACCGCGGGCTGAGGCCCCGGCGTGCTTGGGCCAGCATCGGCCTGCGTGCCCGGATGTGTCGTCGGCTTGCGGCTCGACTGCTTGACCACCGGGCGATCTTCGGGCGGCGAAGTTCCAGCTTCCTCCAGCTCCCACATCATCACCGTCCGGTCGGCGCTGGCGGAGGCAAGGATGCGCCCATCCGCGGAGAAGGCCACCGACGTCACGGCCCCTTTGTGGCCGCGGAGCGTGGCCAGTTCCGTGCCCTTCTCAGCGTCCCATAGCCGGATCGTGTTATCGTCTCCGCCCGAGGCCAGCCGCTTCCCATCCGGCGAAAACGCCACGCTGCGGACCGCGTCCTTCTGCTTGTCGATCGTCAGCCGCAACGTGCCGCTCGCCACGTCCCACAGGCGGATCGTCTTGTCCCAGCTGGCCGACGCCAGTCGCCCGCCGTCGGGCGAGAACGCCGCCTGGGCCACGCCGTCGGTGTGTCCCGCCAGCGTCTGCCGGACCTCTCCGCTCTCCGCACTGAGCAACTTGATCGTCTGGTCGTCGCTCGACGATGCCAACGTTTGGCCATCCCGCGCGCAGGCCACATCTTGGATGGCCGCCCGGTGTGTTTCGACCTGCTTCTGCTCGCTGCCCGTCTGCACGTCCCAGAACCGAATCGTCTTATCGACGCTGCCGGACACCAGTTGCTTCCCGTTCGGCAAGAACACCACGCTGCGCACATCGCCTGTGTGACCCGTGAGCTGCCGCTGCATCGCGCCGGTTTCCTGGCTCCAAACCATAATCGAACGATCGCTGCTGGCCGAGGCCAACGTCTCGCCATCCGGTGCGAATGCCACGCAGCGCACCTCGCCGCGGTGCCCGGTCAGTTGCTGGACTTCGCGCGCATCCGGGACATCCCACAGCTTGACGGTCATGTCCACGCCCGCCGAGGCCAGCCAGCGGTCATCGGGCGAGAAGGCCACCGACCAGACTGCGTCCGTGTGGCCCCGCAACGTGCCCAGATGACGAATCTTCAGCCCCGCTCCCGGCTGCACGCTGATCACCGGTTGTTCGCGGCGTGTAACGATGAATGCCCACACGGTTCCCACGATCACCAACCCGGCCGCGACGGCGGACACGATGGTTCTCAGCCTGCGTCTGCGTCGCTGCGGGGCCTCCTGGGCATCGCGCAGGTCATGGGCCAGATCGGCCGCCGTCAAGTACCGCTCGGTCACCGATTTTGCCAGGCACTTCAAGCAGATACGTTCCAGCGCCGCCGGGATTTCCGGATTCAGTTGCCGCGGCGGCTTGGGTTCGCGATGTTGAATCTCGTCGAACAGTTCCTGGCGGTCTTCGCCGTGAAACGGCCGCCGCTGGGTCAACATTTCGTACAGCATCACGCCCAGCGCCCACAGGTCGGCCCGGCCGTCCAGCCGATGGGCCTCGCCGCGGACTTGCTCCGGGGCCATGTAGGCCGGTGTGCCCGACACTTCGCCCGCGTGGACGCGCTGGCTCTCGTCGTCGATGGCCAGGCCAAAATCGGCCACGTGCGCATTGCCATCGGCGTCCAGCAGCACGTTGGCCGGTTTCAGGTCCCGGTGTACCAGGCCGGTAGCGTGGGCGTGCTGGATCGCGGAAGTCACTTGCAGCATGATCTCCCACACTCGGTCCGCAGCGAGTGGGTGAGATTTCAGCTCCTTCTCCAGCGAGTGACCGGCGATGTACTCGAACACGACAAACGCGCTGCCGTCTTCCTGACGCCCCACGTCGAAGACACCGACAATGGCCGGGTGTTTCTCCAAGCGGGCGACGTGTTGCGCCTCCTGCAGCAGACGCTCGACATCCTCGTCTCCCGCAAACCGGTCCCGACGCCAGACCTTGATGGCTACGTCCCGTTTGAGTTCCTCGTCGCGAGCGCGGTAGACGGTGCCGAAGCCACCCCGGCCCAGGATGCCGAGGACCTTGTAGCGGCCGATGTGTTCCTGCTGCTCTGCCGAGTCACTTGCCGGTGCACTGGAGCCTTCCCACGGCTGCGTTTCCGTGGCTGCCAAGGCGGCCTGCTGGCCGGATTGGGTGCTGTGTTCCGAGCGGTCAGACGGCGAACGTGTCGACCGCGTGAATGCCAGTCGAACCGTCGAGGCATCGGCCGGGAAACGCTGTTCGTATTCCTCGGACGTGGGCCTCTCGCCCGAGCGAGACCGGTAGGTCAACTCTTCGGCCACCAGACGCTGGAGCAGCTCCGCATGACCGCCGTCAGACACGGCGGCGAGGAAGTCTTCGATCCGTGGCCGTTGTCCGGCCTCCCAGGCGGCGCGGAACTGCTCACAGACGCGGTCGATCTGCTGTAGTTCGGCCACTGAAAGCCCTTCCCGACTTCCGTGGGGTTGGTCGTTCATCGGTGTGCTACTCCCCAAACCAGAAAGCAGGCCCATGACGGCGTGCCGCCACCGCGGCAGAAAGCGATCGTTTGCCCCGCCGAACGGAAGGGCACGGATACTCTACCTGGGGACCAATATAACGCTGCTGCCCCGCCAATTCCATCTTGCATCAGCTTGCCGGTGGTTGGCTATGCCCCGTGCCCACGTCGCGACGCGGAACCAGCCGCCACTTCCGCCCGTGCACGCGACACGGGCGAACGGCGGGACGCGGGGGCGGCACCAGCCGGTTCGCGGCCGAGCGGCTACGTGGCCGCGTCGCGACGCCGGGGCGTTTCGTTGCGTGGGTAGCGATCGGCCACCACCCACCGGATCGCGGCCAAGCAGCTACGTCGCGACACCGGGCACTGCCACAACGCCCGTGAACGCGACACGGGCGAACGGCTGGACGCGGAGGCGGGAATGGTGGTCAGCGGGCGGCGGCCAGCCCCTGCCGGATCGCGGCCGAGCGGCTGATGTCCACAGGCGGCCATCGTGTGAGCGTTCGGCTGCCGGATCGCGGCCAGACGGCTACTCGGTCAGGAAATGCTCCAGGCCGCGGTCGGCGATGATGTTGTAGGCGTGCTGGAGCGACGAGTTTTCCGGGGGCGTGCCGTCCGGGGCCGGGTCGGTGATGTACCGCGACGGGTTGCCGGTGACGGCGCCGGCGTCCATGTCG
The DNA here is from genome assembly GCA_964443915.1 of uncultured Pirellulaceae bacterium. Taxonomy (GTDB): domain Bacteria; phylum Planctomycetota; class Planctomycetia; order Pirellulales; family Pirellulaceae; genus Anammoximicrobium. The sequence continues at coordinate 2,388 of CAYUFW010000204.1, read as the reverse complement.
GCCCGGCGGATGATGGCTCCGCTGCCCAGCGACAGCTGGCCCGGCCGCAGCCGCGGGTCCCAGTCGTCCGGCACGCGGACGGTGGGCAGGACCATGTAATCCTGCGCCCACTTGAGGAGCGTCCGCTTGCCGTTGGCAGTCACCTCCAAGGACCATTCATCGACCGCTGCGTTGGTCCGTGTGCGCCGGGAATGAACGAGTTGCGTCACACCTTCGTCTGCTCCAACTCGGAATCGGTCGCGAGCGTATATTCAAGCCGCAGTTGTCGGAGGTGCTCGAACCTATCGAGGTACATAACCCCGGCGTCGGTGATTACGGTGTTGCTCAGCGAGAGAACGTGCAGTTGTCGCAGCCGCCGCAGATGCCGAAGCCCCGCGTCGGTGATCCGCGTGTTATCGAGGAATAGCGTTTCGAGTTGCTTCAGGCCCCGGAGATGCACCAAGCCTGCGTCGCCGACACGGGTGATTCCGAGGTGCAACCATCGCAGTTCCTTCAGGTCCCGAAGGTGCGCCAGGCCTGCATCGCTGACCCGGGTGTTCCCAAGGTCGAGCCATTGGAGTTCCGTCAGTGTCCGGAGTGATGCCAGCCCCACGTCGGTGATGGCGGTACCTTTCAGGTCGAGCCGCTGGAGGTGGGTCAACCCTCTGACGTGTCTCAGGCCGGCGTTCGTGACCTTGGTGCCTCGCAGGTCCAGCCTCTTGACTTCTGTCAACCGGTCGAGGTATTTCAGCTTGGTGTCCGTGACCGGGGTACCGGCGAAATCGACGGAAATCGTCGGCCAGCCCGGAACCAACACATCACGGGTGATGCTTGCGCCCAGCTTCTGAATGGCCTTCTCGGCGGCAACGTCGTCACAACCAGTCGCGATCAAGTTCTCGCTCATACCCTCTCATCCTTCTCGGCTAGAATAGTGCAGCGTTTCGCTGCCTGTGTTCGTCCGTTCCACCAAGAACATCCAAGCCCGGGCAGCAAAGGCCAGCGTGCCCAAAAGCGCCAAGCCCAAGGGCACGCCGGCCGGGCAAAGCCCGGAATCCTCTGCCGCCGCCCGGACGTGCGGCCAATCTTCACACTTCCGATCGCTCGACCAGCAACTTACGGCCGCTTGTGATCATCCGGATCAACCGGTGGACATCAGCCAACTCCGATCGCAGCCGCCTGACGGACTTGGCGCCCTTTCGTCGCTTGCCGCTGTTTCTTGATGACTTTGCCTTTCCCTCTTCCGTTCTCGGACCGGTGGACTTTTCCCATGGTCGATTCCGCAGGGCTGACTGCCGCAGGCATTCGCGTCCCGCCGCCGTGATTGGTCCACGCTTGGTGCGATTGAGCTTCCCGGCGGCCACCCGTCGAGGGTTGGGAAGCCGGCGCACAACTTGCTCGGTGGCGTCCATTACTTCGTTGTTTGGTGTCACGCCGTTTTTCCCCTTTTCCTTCCATTCTCGTCTCGATTTTGGCGACTTCGGCAGCGGACGCAGAAGTCGGCAAGGACGTCCCCACAGGGTAGCCGATTGAAGCCCCGTTGTTTCTCGCTGTGGTTATTGTCCTCGATCGGTCTCGGTATTCCGCTACCGTGAGCATGAGCCGGCGAAGCTCGGCAGTGAGTCGGATGGCCGCATTGGAGTATGCCTCGAACGCGTCGTTGTCGTCGCAGCGAGCTGCCTTCGCATGGATGGCGACGATGCGAAAATGTGCGAGTGCGCACTGGCATAGGAGCATCTGCAGTAACGGGTCCCGCGGGCTTCCTGTCTCCCGAACCAGCCACTCCAGGTAGCGGAAGACGCCTTCCGGCTCCAGTCCGGGAAGGTCGACAGCAGCACTCATGAGCATCGGAAAAAGCTGCTGGGCAATGACCTGCGCTTGCCGGAGGGGCGTGGCGGGCGGGGGATACTGTTCCGCATCCTGCCGCATGTACTCTTGGATCGGGTCACCAACTTCATCTGTCTGATTTTGACTCCGGCTGTCGGAGCTGTTCTCTTCGTGACGAAAAACGTCACCTTCTTGTTGTTCTTGTTCTCGCTGATCGTCCATGTGCTTCGCTCCTGACAAACTTGTGACTCAACCCTCTAGCCCCTTCCAGCAGCCGGCGGTCGTCGCGTTTTAGGCCAGCCGTCCGCACGTCCAAGGAGGTGGCGGCACAACGGCCTTTGCCTACCACTGCGTTTGGGGCAACTCTCCTGGCACGCGACTCTCGTGATCACGTTGCGATCGTGCCGCATGCTCCAGCGCTACGATGACTTCAGGCACCGGGTCCTGCCGTGTTGGGCCGGCGTGGAACTCGACCTCCGGCGTCTGACCCGCGATCCGCCAGGCCAGGATGAACTTGACGCTGCTTCGGTCTAGCCCGCATTTCTCATCACATCTGAGAATGTGGTTGGCTATCGCCGCGGAGCG
>CAYUFW010000203.1:2788-15403 GCA_964443915.1 uncultured Pirellulaceae bacterium | reverse complement strand
GCTAGCACTTACAGTCGTCAAGAAGGGAAGTTAGAAACTGGAAACGGCACTAGCAAGCAGTCTTTCTGGGCAGCGTCTGCCACCTGTCTCTGCTTTCTGGCGCTTCACAACCGCCGCGAAGCCGTTCGTTTTCTGGCCGTCCTGATGGGGCTCATGATCAGCGCGGCAATCTCTGCTACGTGGGTTTGGGGATACGGCTTCTGGTTCTCGGTGGTGGGCGGGCTCAGACAGCCGTTTGATTTAAATACGGGGCTGCGGATTATTCTGCACGTCGTCGGGCAGCCGCTGTCTGCTGCCATCACAGTCGGCTCGGCCGTTACCCTCGTCCACGCTTGTGTGCGGCGTGGGCTTCGCGTCACGCTGCGCGAGTCTCCTTTCGCGATCTACTTCCTGTTCTCCTGGACCGTGGCGCTGTTGACGATATGGAAGCTCGGCGCATCCTCCAACTACGTGTTCGAGTCCCACTTGGCGTCCGTCCTGTGGTTGAGTTATTGGCTCCGCACGGAGGTCGAGTGCCGCTCGCCGTCGTGCCTGCTACGGCTACTGTTCTTCGCCGTTGTCCTGACTACGTTTGAGATGTGCTCATCCCGCCCGGCTGTCTATACCTTCGCAACTGCGGCAAAGGCGGACGCGATGAGCCAACGCTCGGAAATCCTTCACCGGATCGCAAGGCAAACCGGCGCCCCGGACCCAAGATTCCTTAATCTCGTGAACCACGTTGATGGACTTCTGGTGTCGAAGCAGATGTACTTGAACGATCCCTTTCTGTACCGCCTCCTCTGGGAGCGCGACATTCTCTCACCACAGCCGGTTGCCTTGGCAATCAGGCACGGCGAGTTCGACATCGTCGCGGTCCCGCCGTCTTTCCTGGGGCAAGGTCCCTTGAAACCCCATGAGCAGTTGCTGCGGGAAAGTCTTCCGCACCGGTATCGGATTCTGGAAACGTCTCCCACGTTGGGGTATGCCGTTTTCATTCGCCGCGCCCTCGGCGTTGACGCAGCTTACGGATTGGACCGGGACGGCGGTTCCGACCGTTAGGAATTTGCACAAGCCGCCGTCCGCTCATTTGCCGAATCGTCCGGGACGAGATTGTGGGGCTGGCACTGAAGACGTGTCGTCATCCGGCACCTGAGAAGGATTCCCCCAGATTTCCACGTCGCCACGGGCGAATAACGGGACGAAGTTCGCGTTGACGTAGGCCACCAGCGGGGAATCGGTGGGATTCGCCAAGGCATCCTGCGATCCGACTCCGTGCTTTTCCCCGCCGAACGCGTATCGGGGCACGACGATGCAGGGCTTCCGGTGCGCGAGCAGCGTGCGGAGGATCTGTTCCTGACGCGACCGATCGAACAGTTGCGGCCAGAGCGTCGCGTTCCAGGCGGTGGGCGGGGGAAGCTCGGTCCAGAAGTAGAGGCTGTTGTATCCGTGCTTCAGATGAACGAAGGTGTCGGCGTGCGTCCGCAACTGTTGCACGAGCCACCGCTTTTCCCGGACCTCGGCGGCTGGCAGCCGCAATCGTTCGGCTCCGGCGAATCCCAGCGGCTCCATCCTGCCACGCGCATCGCTCAGATAATGCCCGCGGACCGCGAGTATCACCAAGGCGCCGGCCGCGACGACGATCATCGGACTTCGGCGAATCAGCCAGTCCCAGCGGACGCCCGTGGCCGCGCTTTGGAATTGGTCGGCGACGCCGATCAACGTTACCAGCAAAATGCCCAGCGAGGCGGTGGCCAATTGAGTTCCGGGACAAGGAAACGCGACGAGCGGCTGCAAGCTGGCAATCGTGCAGAGCGTCAACCGGGCGAAGAACTGCTGGTTCGTCCGAGCCCCGTCCGCATCGCCAGCCGATGTCTGCCGAGGCAGCAGAATCACCCATGCCAGGGGCAGCAGGCAGCTTGTCAACAGCTTGGCCAGGCCCCGATCCTGGCCCCCGTGTACGAGGGGCAGCCAAGTCTCCGCGGCATGACGCCACGCGACGGCAACCAAGGCCACGCTCATCGCGGCCTTGACCGTCTGCACGGCAAACCCCGAGCCCCGGATGGCGTAGCCGGCAAACAGGGCCCCCAACGCGGCCAACGGCAGCGCCGCGACAGGAACGGCCGGAGCCCGGAGATACGGGCCGGCGAAAACCGAGCCGAAATTGCGGTGCTGCAGCACCAACCCGTCCAACAGCCCTATGGGCGTCGTGCCGTGAACCAACGTCATCCCGGCAATGGCCAAGGAAGCGATGCCGCACGTCCCCCAAAACCAGATCAGATTTTGGAGCGAGACGTTGCGGAAGGGAACCACACGGCAAGCCACGAACAGGCAACTCGACAGAGCCACGAGCACCACCACGGGAAGCGGAATCACCACGATCGAAGTGAATTGTCCGCGAAAAAGCAGTCCGGCCACCAACCCCGAGAAAACGATCCCCGCCGTCAAGAGCATCGTCCGCAGTCGCCCCTTCGGCATCGCGACAAGCATGGCGAGCGTCACGGCGGCCAGCAGCAGCACGCCCACGTTGATCTTGGTCATGATAACCAGACTGGTGACGGCGCCGACCGCGGCAAACAACCACGAACTCGACCCCGTGACCGGCACGAAAGTCGCCAGCACCAGACATATTGCCGTACCCAAGGTACAGAGCCCGGTCGGATGGCCGGGCTCCATCGACAACCGCTCCAGGTGAAAAAAAGCCAGCAGGAATCCCAGCAGCGATGCGACGCGGCAAGAGGTTACCCGGTAGACAAAGACCATCGCCAGAACCGACACCGTCAACCACAGTCCAAGCGACTTGAGCCGCGTGACGTCGTGCGTGATCTCCCAGCCGGTGCCGCGATGGATGAGCCACTGGACCCAATAGTAAGCCGGGCCGTATTGGCTGTACGTTTCCTCGTACAGCGGCCGGCCCTGAAGGAACGAGCGAACCGAGAGCATCACGTAACCTTCATCGTCGTACACCGCGAACGAGCTGAAGATCCGTTGGTAGCCTGCCAACGCCGCCCCGGCGAGGCAGACCAGAACGAGGAGGGCACCGATCCAGCCTGGCCAAGGGGTGTGATTCCGCATCGTCTTCTTCTCGCGTGGCCGCACAAACCAGCCCCCAGCCGGAAAGGCCTGCTTACTTCTCTGCGGCCTTGAGCCTACCGGATTCGCTCCAAACCGCAAGCACCGACTTGCCGAACCCGAATCGCAGGAGCGGATCGAACCGCCGTGACAAGGGAACCATCAGCGTGTCCCAGAATTGGACCAATGATTCGGTGGGCGAGGGAGAGCGGAGGAGCAAGCGATTGGCCAGCGACGCGAACAGCCCGATACAGTCCAGGTACCGCAGACGAACCAGTGACAGGTTCGCCGGTCCAGCCCGCCGCAAGCTGTGTTGGCTGTACCGGCGAAAGTGACCGACCGCCTGATCGAAAGGCGAGTACAACGCCCTGTGCGCCGGACTGAGCACGATGAGCTTTCCCTTGGGGGCCAACCGCCTGGCGGCGAGAGCCAGTTCCCGGCGATCGTCTTCGATGTGTTCGAGGACGTCGACGTACAAAACCGTGTCGAAAGCCATCTCCGCCGGCACGTCGGCCAGCGATCCCGTCACAACCTGGAGCGTGGTTGGATCGCCGCACTCGCCACGTCTCGCCGCTTGCCGGAGCCGGTCGGCCAGTTCCGCGTCGGGCTCGACACAGATCCACGACCGCTCAGCGCCGCCGCGCAAAACGCGCGTCATCGAGCCCAAGCCCGCTCCTACCTCGAGCACTCGACCGCGGATGAACGGCCGGAGTTGTTCCGCCAGATAGTGTTTCCAGTGCCGGGCCTTGGCAAACGTCGCCAGTTCGCAGCCTTGGTATGTAAAGCGATGCCTCATGGATCGTCTCCTCTCCGGCCACGTAGTACACCCAATCCCGAAGGGGAAGGAAACTCGCCAAGCTTCTGGATTGCAGCACCAACAAGACGAGAACCACTGACAAGGTAAACAGCATCAGCAACATCAGGGCAACAAACCCGCCGGCAGTGGTCGCCCAACCGGGGATCGCCCAGTCCGTTCCCAGACGGATGGCGAGGATGCCCGCCAACGACGCGAGCGAAAACGCCGTCAACAGGCCCGCCCCGCACAACAACCGGACTCCCACCACGTCGCCATATACCGAAATCGCGCTCAGCCCGTGCGTCACCAGGCTGACGAAGTTCATCTTGGATCTTCCGGCCAAACGATGCCCCCGGTCGATCGGAACCGTCGCGATCGGCAGCCTCGCGTGATGCACCCCGGCGGCATAATGATTCCACACTTCCGACACCCCCACCACACGAGCGAGCAGTTGCGGAGGGATGAGACTGAAATTCCCGACTCGGACGGAACGCCCAATCAGCAACACGTGCAACAGGCGGAACAGCCAATAACCGATCCGGAAGACGAGCCCTTCGGTCCGCTTCCTGCGGCTGGCAAAGACAATCTTGGAATGTCCCCACTGCCGGCTGCGGGCCAGCAGCGCGGGAATCGAGTGCGGATCGTCTTCTCCGTCTCCGTCCATCACCACCGTCAACCGGGCGCGACACGCATCGTGCAGATAGGCCAGTCCCAGGGCGATGGCCCGTTGATGGCCCACGTTGCGGCGCAGGTGCAGCACCTGGACTTGGGCAATGTTCCGCAGGGCCGGCTCGATCCGGGACGGAGCTTCCTCGGACGAGCCGTCATTGACCAGGACAACCTGAACGGGCTGTTCCCATGCGACGGCCACATCGTCGATCTCCTGGAGCAAGCGGGACGCGCAGCTCCAGTCATTGTACACGGGCACGCACAGCGTGATTCCCTCAGGGTCCAGATCGGACTGCGGCGGATGGCGGTCCATGTCCATGATTGCCTCGCAGAACCCGCGATGCCGTCAAGCGGTCATTCCGTGGCGGTCGTCCGGCCGTCCTGCTACCCCTCGGGTGCGACGAAGTCGTAAGACGGGTGCCCCGGAGTTGGCGGGAAAAGTTGTCGCCCCTCGGGCGGCTCGGGGACCTCCGGAGTCAGCAGATTTCCGTTGACGTCGTAGAAGCGGGTCTGCAGGACCGTCATCTTCTTGAAGCGGTTGCCGCCCATCACGATCCCGGAGTTCTCGGCGATCTCGTTAAAGGAGTAGAACTCCAGCGGGGGAACCCAGACCAGAAACGTCCGTTTCACGGTATACGGACCGGGAATCTCGCCCCAGGTTTTGCTCGAAATGTTCTTGACGGTGAACACGTAGGACATCTCGGAGATGTGAAGCCGCTGGGTCCACGTGATGACCTCGTCGTCGATGCTCAGCTTTTCCCGCCAGGGAGGCGTCACGATTTCTTGCTCGTCGAGCAAGTCGTACCACTTGTAAACCTGCAGCTGGATTCCGCCCTCTTCCAGAATCGGGATGTCGCGGTGGTTCCAGGTGCATTGGAACAAGGCCGACGCAAGGGGGATGGTGAATGCCGAGACGAACAGGGGAGAGGTCAGCCGGTTGCCCTCCGGCATGACGAGCAGCTCGACCTTCCAGTCCTGTTCGATGGCCATCGTGCCGGAGGGCGCTTGAGCCAACACGTTCGCGGCCTGCAACATCAGCCCTGTCAGCGCCAGGGCCACAAACACTCTTCTTCCAGAGGGGCTTTTCATCGTAGTGGTCTCCTGTGAGATCCGGGCCGGTGGGGCTGGACTACTTGCCGTCCTTAATCCTTCTCAAACGCGGGGGCTTGAACATGTACTCGCTGGTCTGGCCGTCCATGCCGCCGCCCAGGGCCGTTCCGTCCATCGTATAGCAGGGCTGAATCTTGACGTATTTGCTCTTCAACGCCCCCGTCAACTTCACGTCCAAGATCGTGACGCCTACGAATTTGACAATCCGGAACTGCGCGTTGTTGCCGTTGCCGGTCGCCTTCCAATGGATGGGCAGAATCCGCGGCTGGCCTCGGATGGCGTACAGTTCGTCCTTGATCGCGGCGCTGATGCCCGTGTCGCCGTTCAGCAACAGGATCTTTCTGCCGTTGGGCTCCTCCAGATCGACTTGCGAGATCTTGATTTCGCTGTTCGGGAAGAAGGAAAAATCCGAAGCGTTGGGGCCGTACAGGATTTGACGCGACAGGTCCGAGGTCGAATTGTTGGAGCTTCCGATATCGACCGTACCGAAATTGCCGGGACACTCGGTGAGTTTTTCCGGAAACAAACTGACTTCAAAGACCCCATCCGGCCCGTTGGATACGGTGGAGGTGTCGGCGTTGTGGGTGAACTCATCGACCCCGGCGGCGACGCGCCCGTTCCACAGTCCTTCCCAGAGCGAAAACGGCAGCAGTTTGCAGGTCGCGGTCGAGCCGGGCTGGACACCGAAGCCTTCGAAGTCCTTTTCCAGAAACGCAGCGGCCTCGGCCTTGGCGTTGACGGCCGGGAGACCGATCAGGCCCCCGAAGTACAACGGGATCGGCCCGTTCCGGCCGGGATCCCGCCGGGCGTCGACCTTGGCCGAGTTGTAGTCGGTACTGGTGAGGATGAATTCGCTCAGCTCGGGATCGACTTCATTGTGTTTATATCGGGTGAAAACCATGTCCTCCGGTTGCAGGTCCATCTGCGCGACGTTGCGGCAGCGATTGGCGCGCACGTACGTGCGGGCTTCCGTCCAGGAGGCGTCGGTGACAGCCGCCGGGTCCGGCAGGCCTCCGTTCAGAGCGCTTTTGGGCAACAGGACGGCGGTCCCGGCCAGCGCGGCTGCATCGGAACACCGCTGAAGTTCGGCTTTCGCCACGCAGATATTGCCGGTGTCCACGACGAGGCCGCACAGAATCAACGCGGACGACGTGCCCAAGGCGACAACGACCAGCGCCGCCGCACGACGCCTCGTCCTGCGGGCATGACGCGGAAAGAACCGGTGTAAGGCGTTCATGGGATGTCCTCCATACTGCTACTCGCGCCGCATGACGGTTTCGCTGGACAGATTCGCTTGGCTCAGGAACCACGGGGCCGGCATCCACGTCACGTCGGCATAGGGCACACGCACGTGGACCCGCACTTGGTCTCCCGACTTGGCTTCCTGCAAATTCGCCGGGGTGACGCTCACCTGAACCGCCGCGGGATCGATGTTGCCGACGGCCAGATAGTCCTTGACTTTGGCGACAACATCGGTTTCGGTTGCCCCTGTCAAGATCCCCTGCCGGGCGCCCTCGCGCGCACTGTTGGTGACCATCTGCTGGACCATGAAGCCGCGCCCGAACTCGAGGAGGCCCAACCCCATGCCGACGAACAGCGGCAACGTCAAAGCCACCTCGGCCACCGCCGCCCCGGCTCGGGCCCGCCGTGAGAGACTGCGTTTGTTGCGAAACATCTTATTTTACTCCTAGTATTAGCTGGTAGTAGATCTGCACGGCAGCCGGCCCCAGGACCACAACAAAGATCGCCGGAAAGATGCACAACACGGTGGGAAGGAGGATCTTGACCGCGGCCTTGTGCGCCATTTCTTCGGCCCGTTGATGGCGTTTCAGCCGCAACGTCTCGGCGAACACTTCCATCGCCGCCGCAATGCTGGCGCCGATGCGCTCGGCCTGCTTGATCACGGCGGCCATCCCCCGCAACTCCTCCATATCGAACCGGTCGGCGATGCCGCGAAGCGCCTCGCCCGCCGTCTGGCCCATCTGCATCTGCCGTTCCGCGATCTTGAACTCCATCGCCAACATCGGATGCGCCGCCACCAACTCGTTGGCCACCCGCGACATCGCCGCCATGACACTCAGGCCGCCTTGCAGACAGACCACCAGCACGTCCAGCGCATCCGGCAAGGCCCGGCGGATCTTCATCTGCCGCGAACTCTTCAGACGGTCCAACCATAGGCTTGGGGCGACCGTCGCCGCCACGCCGCAGAACGCACCGATGCCGATCCCGTGGAACAATTGCATCTTGCCCATGGTGGCGATCAGGAATCCCAGGCCGGCGCTGCCCACCACCAGCAGTACGCGGAACATCATGAACAGCGAACCGGAGGCCGCCGCGTAGAAGCCCGCCTGCATCAGCCGCTCGCGCAAGCGGCGCTTCTTCTCCTCGTGCTGCAACCGCTTCCGCGTCTCTCTGTCCAGCGGGCTGCCGGCGTTCAGCAATCCGGCCAGGCCCCCCGGCGCCGTCTCGCTCGCCGTGGATTCCCCGGACACGCTGGCCAACCGGTCCGTGACGCGACCGCGGCCCGTGCTCAACAACGCCACCAGCGCCAGAAACACCAGGGCTGCACCGCCGAACCAAATCAAGAGGGTACTGGTTTCCGGAATCATGATCGCCGTCTGCCTATGCCCTTCTCCGCTCGCTCAGAAATCAAAGTTGACAATCTTCCGCATCCATACCCAACCCAAGAACATGGACGTCCCGGCACCGACCAGCAGCCAGTAGTACTCGAACAAGACGATCACATAAGGCCGGTTCATGACGAACATGATCCCCAGCAGCCCCAGGGGCAGGGCCAGCAGAATGTATGCCTGCATGGCGCCTTCGGCCGTCAGGGCCTTGATCGATCCGCGGATCTTGGCCCGGTCCCGGATCACCCGGCTGAGCTTGTCCAGCAATTCGGCCATGTTGCCGCCGGTCTGGCGGTGAATCATGACCGCCATGACGAAGATCTTCAGTTCCAGCAGGCCGGTCCGCCGGGCCAAGTCCTGCATGGCCGCCTCGGGAGTGAGGCCCAAGTTCTGCTGTTCATAGCAGAACCCGAATTCCTCGGAGATGGGGGCGGAACTCTCATCGGCCACGGACTGAAACGCCTGCGCCATGGTCTGGCCGGCGCGGAGCGTCCGCGACATCAACTCGAACGCTTCAGGCAACTGATCCAGGATCTTCTGCCGCCGCCGTTTTCGCAGAAAGCCAACGTAGGCCAGCGGCAGCGGCGAGGCGGCCAATCCCAGCAGTCCGCCCAGCAGCCAGTGCTGGCCGACGAAGGCACAAGGCAAGAAGGCGAGCAGACCGAGGGCGCCGCACGCCACAAACAACTGGTCCGGCCGCATGGCCAAGCCGGATTCGTTGAGAAAATCGCGCAGCCTTTCCCGCAACGTGCGGCGGGGCATCAGATCCGCCATCCCCGCGGCCGCCGCCATTTGCAGGTCCTTGTCCGCCACCGAGGCCCGGGCGAGTTCCTTCTGCCGTCGACGGAGTTCCTGCTCCAGACGCATTTTGTACCGGTGGCGGTGCGCCTCGGCCACATCCGCCAAGGCATAATTGATCGCGAAGATCAAAAAGAAGCCGGCGCAAAATGCCAGGATTACCATCAAGGGGGACATCAGGAAAACTCCGTCTCGAATCAGCGAGCGGAACGGCGCTAGCCACCGGGATCCGGTTTGGCCGCACTACCGGCGGCTAGCGTTTTGCTGCTCGCTCGTCGCGCTCACACCTGCAACACTCTTCTTTCAAAAATCTCCACGGGTACCGGAATCCCGCACGCCTGCAGCTTCTCCAGGATGGCTGGCCGGATGCCGTTGGCAATGAAATGGCCTGTGGCCACGCGATTCTCGTCCAGCCCCGTTTGCTTGAACTCGAAGATGTCCTGCATGCTGACCACGTCGCCCTCCATGCCCGTAATCTCCGTGATTTTGATGATCTTCCGCGGGCCGCCGATCAGCCGCGCCGCCTGGACGATGATGTTGATTGTCGAGGCAACCTGTTTGCGGATCACCCAGATCGGCAACTCGAAACCCGCCATGCCCACCATCATTTCCAAGCGGCTGACCGCGTCGCGGGGCGTGTTGGCGTGGATCGTCGTCATACTGCCGTCGTGACCGGTGTTCATCGCTTGCAGCATGTCCAACGCCTCGCCGCCGCGGCATTCGCCGACGATGATCCGCTCGGGCCGCATCCGCAGGGCGTTCTTGACCAGGTCGCGGGTCGTGATTTCGCCGTGGCCTTCGATATTGGCCGGCCGCGTCTCCAGTCGCACCACGTGCGGCTGTTGCAGCCGGAGTTCCGCCGCATCTTCGATCGTCACCACCCGTTCGTCCGCCGGGATGTAACGGGAGAGCGCGTTCAGCAGCGTCGTTTTCCCGCTGCCCGTGCCGCCGGAGATGATCACGTTGACGCGGGCTTGCACGCAGGCGGACAGGAACTGCAGCATTTCTTTGGTGATCGACTTGTTGGCGATCAGCATCTCGGCCAACAGCGGCTTGTTGCCGAACCGGCGGATGGAGACCGAGGCCCCGTCCAAGGCGATCGGCTGCAGCACGGCGTTAAAGCGGCTGCCGTCCATCAAACGGGCGTCGCACAAGGGACTGGTCTCGTCGATCCGCCGCCCGACCCGGCCGACGATCCGCTGGACGACTTGCACCAGGTGCCGCTCGTCCGCAAACACGACCGAGGACTTCGTCAAACGGCCTCGTTTTTCGATATAGATCGACCTGGGGCCGTTGATCAGAATGTCGGAAATATCCGGGTCGCGGAGCAGTTGCTCCAAGGGTCCCAGTCCGAACGTCTCGTCCAGCACCTCGACGACCAGTCGCTCCCGCTCGGTCGCGTTCAACAACTCCGAACGCTCCTGGCACAAGGCTTCCGTCTGTCGGCGGACCTCTTCCTTCAGCTCCTCCTCCTTCATCGAGCGGATCGTGCCGGGATTCAGCTTGGTTACGATCTGCTGGTGCAGGTCCCGCTTGAGCATCAGAAACCAATCGGCGGCTTGCTGGTCCGGCTCCGCCGGCGGAGGAGGGGACGCGGGCTCCGGCGGCAGCGGGTCCGGTTCCACCGGAGTGCCCAAAACCGCCGTCGGACCCGACATCGCCGGGTGCTGTTTGCCGTTCATTCCGCGTAGCCACGCCATGAGGATACCTCATCCGCCCTTCGCCGCCTGGCTGTCCGAACCGTGCGGATTCCCAAACGAAATCCGCGGCTGGGCGAGCCGTGCGGCCCTACTTCTTCACCCCGTTGACGCTGAACGCCAGCGTCCGAATGCTCTTGTTGATTCCCGAAAACCAGCGTTTCATGACGACCGGCTGGCCGCTGTTGACGGCAAAATGGACCGCCGCCGCGTTGTACGGGATGCACTGGGCGGCCTTCATGCCGATCGCCACCTCGGCCTGCTCGACATCCAACTGCCGCCGCTGGCCGCATCCATTCAGGACCAACCGCATCCGATCCCGAGCGATTCCCAACTCGACCATCGCATCGATCGTCCGCCGGGTGTTGCGGACCGATGTATAGTCCAGTCTGGCCACCAACAGGATCGCATCCGCCTGCCACAAGGCCTCGACCTGCTCGGCCGTGAGGGCATTGTCCATATCGACCACGACGCACGGGAACCGGACGCGGGCCAGCGCCAACGCGCGGCGAATGCCCTTGGCCGTGACGCGAGCCACGTCTTCCGCCGGGATGGGCGCCGCCAGCAACTGAACACCGCAGGCGTGCCTGGTCAAGAACTGCTCGAAGAGGCTGTGGTCCATCCGGGCCAAATGATCGCACACGTCCACGAGCGTGCGGGTGGGGCGAAGATCGAACATGGAGGTCTGATCGGCTACGCCCAACCGCAGGTCGATGAGGCCCGCCTGACCGTGCTCCTGCGCCAGCACGGCGCTGATCCCGGCGGCCAGCGTACTGGCGCCGCTTCCGCCGCTGGGAGCGAGCACGGCGACAATGCGGCCGCCCTGGGGCCCCGATTCGGCCCGCTGACAGGCCGCCTGGAACCGCGCCAGCGCCCCGACCAACTCGGCCTCGGCCGTCTCGCGGTCCAGAAACTCGTCGGCGCCTTGTTTCAGGGTCTCCAGAATCCGCTTGGGGTCGTTCGCCGGGCCGAGCACAAGCGCGCGCATGTGGGGCACGATGCTCCGCGTCTCACGGAGCACCGACAGCCCCGTCTGCCAGTCGTTCGGGACGACGAACACGACGAGTTCCGGACGGAGCAGCCCACTCCGGTCGGCCACCACGTCCAGCGACACCAAATGCCCGGCGGGGCATTCCACGCCATGCTCCACGAGCACGGTGCGGATCCGCTGGGCCATCGCTTGATCGTCACTGGCAACTAGTACTCGCATGGCTTCCATCCGTTGCGGTTGGGAATCCCACCGCCTGACCGCGACACAATGTCAAAGAGTGATAACTGTTCTCGTGTCCTATCGTCCACCTTGCGAGGTCAGTCCCACGCGCCCGCGATGGTTCCCTCGCAGGGTCAGGATCCACACGGGGGCCTTCTCCTCGGCCGGCGGCGGGCTGAGGGCAGGCGGCCGCATGCCGACCGGCGGCGGCAGGTCCCCGTCCAGGAGGGGTGTCGCTGCCGGACTGGGCGGCATGGAAAGGCGGCGGATTTCCGCCAGCGTCGCCGGCGAGACGTCGGCGTCGGACACGTCGGACGAGTTCCGCAGTGCCAAGCTCAGCGTCCCCATGTTTTGGGCCAAATCCAGCACATTGGCCTGTTCCGGCGTCACCAGCAAGGTGACCGACGTCAGGGCCTTGGGATCGAACTGGTTGGTCTCCGGAGCGTCCTGTCTCTGGTCGACCGCCAGCACCTCGACGGCTTGCAGCAGCGTCGTCGTGCTCCCGCCCCCCGTCTCGTCAGCGCGCCCGCTCCCTCGCAGATTGAGCAGCACGTCCACCTTGCTGCCGGGCAACACGAAGCCCGCGACGCTCGTCGAGGCCCGTGACGCCATCACGCTCAGCGCCCGCTTGCCCACCGGGATCGACGGGGCCAGTCC
>CAYUFW010000203.1:0-2778 GCA_964443915.1 uncultured Pirellulaceae bacterium | reverse complement strand
GCAAGAGTCAGGCGATACTTCCCGGCTCCGTCCGCCGCCAACTTGACCTTCCGCACGAATTCTCCTGCCAGCGTGCGGACCACGACCGCCCTTCCTTTCGCTTCGTCCACGGTCCGCAAGGTGTCCACGGGCGCGAGACCCTTGGGCCACGGACGCACCTCGACGTCCGCCTCGGTCACCGTCTTGCCCCGCTCGAGATCCGCCAGCGCAAGCAGAACGGGCTCGGTCTCCGTAACGCTCACGCTGGTATTCTTGGGGCGGTTGGATTGCAGCACGCCCACCGCCATCCCGGCCCCACTGAACAGGGCCAGGAACACAACCATGACTGTTCGCCCACTCATGACCCTCGACTCCCCGCTGAAGATTCACCCGCGGCGGCGTGCCCGCTTGCACGACAGACACCGATCAGGATCCGAATTCCCGAAATCCTACCAGGAGGATACCGATGGCGATCATCACCGCAAACGGGATGACGTAACGGCGGCGATCAGGAGACCGCGCGGCGGCGGCCAGGCGGGCGGAATCGGTCCGCACCAGATGCCGTCCCAGGGTGATCATTTGCACCAGCGCAACTTGCAGATTCGCCGGGACCTCGTGCAACCGGCGCTGCCACGCGAGCGCCACCAGCGAGTGAATTCCGGAAACAATCCCCGCCACACAGAAGACATACAAGACGTTTTGCGCCCCAATCCAGGCCCCGATGGCCGCGAGCAGCTTGACGTCCCCCGCCCCCATCACCCCGAGGATGTAAAACAGCACGAGGGCAACCAAGCCCACGGTAATTCCGCCGAAACTGTACTGCAAACCGCTTGTTCCACTCACGGTTGCGTGAAACAGCAGACCGGAGAGGCCCAGCGGAAAGGTCAAGGCGTTCGGCACGCGAAAGCGGCGAAGATCGATCATCGCCGCGACAAGCGCCACCGTGGCCGCCACCGAAAATGCAATCTCGGGCGCGTGGTCGCCAACGAACGTCATGACGTTTCCTTTCCTGTCGACGATAGCGTCCTGCTGTTGACGCGATGGGACCCCCTTACCGACCCAGCAGAAGTTGGGCGAGAACGTACGCTGCGCCAACGCTCAGGAAGACCCAACCCACGAACGAAGCATACATGACGTCCCCCTCTTCGCATCCGCTAGATCCCCACCGACCAACGCCTCCCCCGCCGGTGAATGCGCCGCACCGGGGCGACGCATTCACCACAAGAACAAACGCTTGACGGCGTATGCCTACTAGAGGTTGCCCGCGACGTCCGTGAACATGGTCTGGAGCGAGGTGCCCACGGCCGTCACCACGGCGATACAAACCACGGCGATCAGGGCCACCATCAGTCCGTACTCGACCATCGTGGCGCCTTCTTCTTCCCGGACGAAATTCTTCACAAACGACAACATGAGAAACCCTCCTCGAACCAGAAGTTCAACGGGAACAACGGGACAAACTGCAAAGGAGAAAACCGTGAACCACAAACCGTTCAGGATTTTTCCTCGCCTCATCACCGGGGGAGTTAAGCAGGAAGCGTGCCGTTTTGAAGAACGGGGGCGAGAAAAAATGGATTGACGCCGCAAAATGAAGTGCGAGTGACCACGCCCACCAAGGACTTATGCACAATTGGCGGATTCAGAGAAATCGTCGGCGGACTCAGCACACCGGCCGATTCGTCCCGCCGTAACCGGGCTGGCGAGCGGATCGCGCGAGGTGCCGTTAACCGGCAGTTCATCGCCCGTTGTAATCCCCCCGCGCCAACCATTGGTTTACGGCCCAGGATTCAACTCGTCCTCGATTCGAGAACGACGGCGAGGACGAACCTGTTTCCGATTGCGCCGTCCGGCACGCGGCGTGCTGGCGTCGGGATGGTTATCATCGTTTCTTGATGGTCCTTTTGCGGGGAGTCTGTTCATGGGTCTGTTGATGGTTCGACGGTGGCGTTGGTTGTGGGCCGTGACGATTACGGCCATATTCGTGGTGGTGGCCTGCCATTTGTCGGAACAGGCCCGCCATTGTGTGGACAGAACGTTCATTTGGCCCATCGAGAGGGCGATTCGTTCGGCGTGGTGAACGATGTCCGCCGGGACTTGAGACGTTCGGGACACGCGGCGCGCGATGACAGAGCCGGGCAGGTAACATGACGATATCGGCGATCCCCTTCGATTGGCGCTGGCTGGGTGCGAGGCTTTGGCTCGCCGCCCAAGTGGGATCCATCCTGTTCATTCTGTTCTGCCTTGGGGTTGCGGTGACGATCGCCGTCGATCTCAGGGCTGGTTGTCATCGTCGGGGCACGCCAGACTACGCGGGGTTCTACGCCGCGGCCGTCATCCTGAACGAGTATTCCGCGCGGGAGCTGTACGCCCCGAAGCTGCAGGACCACGTTTTGCACGCGCGGGTGCCCGGGACCCCGTCCAGCGTCCATTACCCGTTCGCCCATGCTCCCGTCCTGCCGTTCCTGCTGGGCCGATTGGCCAACCTGCCGTTCGCCTGGTCCTACGCCCTGTGGCTGGTGATCTTGGCAGTCATTGCCGGCGCCGCTTTGATGCTGTGCGGAAGCTGTCTCACATGGCCCGTGGCCTACGTGCGCGGCGCGATCTTGCTGGCCGCCGCCTTTCCGCCTTTGGTTTTTGAAGGCTGGTTGGCGGGCCAATGGGCGATTGTCGGTCTGTTCTGGATTGCGCTGGCGTTGTGGTTGGTCCGGGACGGCCGTCCGTTCCGCGGCGGATTGGCGCTGGCGATGTGTCTGGTCAAGCCAACCTTGCTGATGTTCACACTGCCGCTGCTGTTGTTGT
>CAYUFW010000202.1:11031-15404 GCA_964443915.1 uncultured Pirellulaceae bacterium | reverse complement strand
AACGCCACCGCACTTTAGAAACGAGGAAGTTAGAAACTGGAAATGGCACTAGACCGCGGCCATAGTCTCTTCCTTCGCAAAATGCCTTGTCCTCAGTGACGAGATACACGTCGCCCTCAGCGAGGAGATCCAGGCAATTTGCCCAGATTACTCCATCCTTGAATTCTTGCGTCTTATCGGAAGGGGGGGACTTATCAATCGTTTTTAGGAATGACGACTTCGCGGCATCCAACGAAAACTCGACATGTCTGGTTGGCACATCGAGTTTCACGAGGACGTCGCGAACCTTCTTGGCGATTTCCTCGGCGTTTGGAACGACAATTTCCTTGAGGGTGCCGAATACTGCAAGCAGTTGTCTATGACTGCTCGTAATTCTTTCGACTAGATCGGATAGCCGCCGCGTGAGATTCCGCTCCAATTCAAGGCGGACGACCTCCGGCACGACAATGGTTGCGCTGTGGTGGCGGACGTAGAAGCGCACGGCCGCGCCTGCTGCGGAATTGAGGGCAAGTTCAGTCAGCCAGACATTGGTATCGAACAGGATGAACATATTGTCCTGCTAACGACGGCGGTAACGGGGCCGCCGCCAAGAGACTATGATTTCAAAATCCGCGTCATCGGCGGCTCCCGTTCACCGCTTTGTTACGTGACAGAACTGCGACTGTTTGTCAGGACGGAGGCGTTGCCGTGCCACCTTCGCCTGTTGGCCGCCGCCGATAACCGAGGATTGCAAAGACGATGCCCAATACCATCCCGCTAAGAGTCAACCAAGTACCAACTGCCAACCCGCCTGCCAGGATCGCTTCGAGCACGATCCCTGTTCCGAGTCCTGCAATCGCCCAAGTCGCGATCCGAAGCGGAGTAACCCCCGAATACGCAGTCCAGCCAGTGACGATGCCAATAACAATCCACGACGGTATGAAAAGTAAGTTGGCACCCGTCCAACTTCCGGTCATGGAGACGATCGCAACCCAGACGGCTGTCGAGCCAAATATACCTCCCAAGCATCCGATGGCGACCCGTCCTACCGGCCGAAGGTCATCCGCGGTGGCATTCGGCGTCGGGGCCGCTGCTGATTCCGGCGACGGCTCGGAGGCATGCGGCGATTCGTAGGGATTTGTGTTCATGTCCGCAACAGGTGAGCAACTGAGTGGGCGTTTTCGTCCTCGTCGGCACGTAACGTCAATAATTATCCCGGCCGATTTGCACGGCCAATCGGCGCATTGTACCTTGCCAGCTAGGGTGACAACATCGAAGGGACGAAATTCTTGTCGCGGGGTGACACGCCTTGTCGCGCGGCTGACGCGATGCTCGCCGCTGCGGTGCTCTTCGTATATGACGAATCGGCGTAACGGCATATCTGCGAATAACCTCCGACGTTTGACGGGTCAGAAAAACGCCCCGAATGCCTGCTGACATCCGCATCAGCCTGAAAAAACGCGACGGACCGACACACCGCATCGAGCTGATCCGCCAACCTGTTGGAACGCGGTATTGGATTCGCCGCGACGGCAAAGACTCCACCAAGTTGCCCGAGGCCACCGCCAGTCAAATCGCTGAACGCATCCGGACGTGGCTCGTCTGGCAAGGGTGAGCACGGCAGTTGGCAAAACAACGACCCATTCCCCCGGCGTCGCCTCTCGCTACCGTCCGCCCACTGGCCAGCGGAGCGAATATACCTCCGGTACTCGCCCCGTTTGACTTCACCCATCCGCCGTCTTCGGTCATGTTCGGGAAATGGCCACGCTTTCGCCCCAGCGTGAATTCCTCCCGAACCTTCCCACCGGTTCCGGCGTCCTTGGAAGACATCCTCAGGACGCTGGAGCCGGACGGCAAGGCGACCGCCTGCAGAGCGGTTCTCAGTGGGTTCGACTCCCACCGGCGTCTCTTCAGGTGGATTCATGAGCCGATGCAAGCGACGTTCGATGCCGTCTGCGCCAGCGGCGCACGGGGTGCCCGCCCGGATCGGGCCGGCGCGCGGTGCGTTCCGGACATGGGTTCTGACAAGGCGGCGTCGGGTGAGCGTGGTTAGCTCAATGGACAGAGCACCGGACCAGTAACCCGGGTGTCGCGGGTTCGACTCCCGCACCACTGTGACAGGCTGCAAACCTGTACCAACCAGGCGCGCAAGCGCCACCACGAAGCCGGAGGGAGACGGTCGTCCGTTCGGTCGGCCGCCGCGTGTTCGTTGTTTCCGCCAAGCGTTTTCCTCGTTCCGGCAGTGCGCGGGCGGGGAACCAGCACGGCGGTTGCGGCGACTCGCGGCGGCAGCACCCAAGGAACGCCCTGCAGTGCGTGGATACCGCGGTTCGCGGCCGTGTGTCGAAGCCGGCCAAGGCGGCTGGAGTGCGGCGATCGGCTTCGGCCGGACGCCGGTTCGGCAGCTGAGGCCGGTCAACACCAAGAGCCCGGACCGCTCAAACAGCACTCCGCGGTCCGCCGTGTGACCGGCGCACGCACCGTCGCCCAAAGGCGTGACGATTTACGGGAGGCAGGTACGCTCCCGATGAAGGAGGCCGACGAATGTTCTTGAAGCGAACCAAGATCCGCAGCTACGAGATGGGTCTGTACTTCCGCGACCGCGAGTTCCGGGGCGTACTGGAGGCCGGCACGCACTGGTTCGTGGACCTGCTGGGCCGGGCCCAAGTGGACGTCGTGTCGCGCCGCGCTCCGTGGATCGTCCACGAGAAGCTGGACTTGATCGTCAAGTCCGGAGCGCTCGGCGATCGCGCCGTGGTGCTGGACCTGAAGGACCACCAGCGCGGTTTGGTCTGGATCGAGGGCCGCTTCAGTCACATCCTGATGCCGGGCCTGTACGCCTACTGGGCAGGCCAGAAGGACGTCCGGGTCGAAGTCGTCGACGCGCGGCAGGTGCGGTTCGAGCACGTCGATTTGAAGGTCATCACTCGGTGCCGCACCGCGGCGGTGGCCTTGGACGTCTGCGCGGTCGAACGCCATCACGTGGGCGTGCTGTTCCAGGACGGCGCCTACGTGCAAACGCTGGCGCCGGGCCTGTACGCGTTCTGGAAGGGCGCGGCGGACGCGCGCGTGGTCGAGGTCGACCTGCGCGAGGCCACGGCCGACGTGAGCGGCCAGGAGATCATGACCGCGGACAAGGTCACGCTGCGGCTGAACGCCGTGGTGACCTACCGCATCGCCGACGCTCACAAGGCGGTCAGCGCCGCGGACGACGTGCGGCAGACGCTGTACCGCGAGGCACAGCTGGCGCTGCGGGCCGTGATCGGCGGCCGGGAACTGGATGCGTTTCTGGCTGACAAGGATCAGGTCGGCCGCGAGATCGAGCAGGCGCTGCGCGGCCGGGCCGGCGAACTGGGTCTGGAAATCGCCTCGGTGGGCATCCGTGACGTGATCCTGCCGGGCGAGATGAAGGACTTGATGAACAAGGTGACGGAGGCCAAGAAGGCGGCCGAAGCCAACTTGATCGCCCGCCGCGAGGAAACGGCGGCCATCCGCAGCCAGGCCAACACGGCCAAACTGCTGCAGGACAGCCCGACGCTCATGCGCTTGCGCGAGCTGGAGGTCCTGGAAAAGATCGCCGTGGCCGGCAAGCTGAACGTCGTGCTGGGTGAAAAGGGCCTGGCCGACCGGGTGGTCAACCTGCTGTAAGGCAAGCCGGCAAAGGACTTGAATGCGCGTCAATCTCACCAGCCCGATGCGCCAGTGAGGGACTTCAGAAATCCCTCGCTGGCGCATCGGTTCCGCGGAGGTCGCCTTTCTCCCGCCCGTCTTGCCGATCAACCCGCTTGGGCGATCTCCCGATCCACGTTTGTGCGGCGGACAAACCAAGCACCGCGCTTTGCTCGGGCCGCCCTCCGCACACTTGGCGGACCACGGACCAGGGCCCGGTGTCGGTGTCCAGACCGGTTTCGGGCTGGCCGCGAAGGGCGGTCCCGGTTTGGAGAGTGGTCCGGGCTAGTACTCCCGCTGTGTCACGATCCCCGGTTGTGGGACAGGATATCGGCCGTCGGCGTCGGCCTGGACCGGCGGCGGGGAATCAACGGTGAACTTGTCAACGCCGGGCGCGAACTCCTGGTCGTCTTGGAGCGCTTCGTCGAACGTGACGATCCTCCCGGTGTGCGCCGCGGGGGGCGTCTCGGATTGCCAGATCAGGTCGGCGCGATCGAACGTCTGGGTCCGGTAAGTGCTGGACGGCGGCCCGCAGTCGCCCGACTTCGAGATCACGGCCGAGCCCTTGGTGCCGTGCGCGCAGCTGGAGTGGTCGTTGTGGCAGCCGGGCATACAGCGTCCGTCGAGCATCAGCTTGGCGCCGTCGGCGAACGTGTATTCGACGCCGTACGTGTCGAAGTTCTGGTCCACGTACGGCTGGCCGTCGGGGCCGTTGCGGTAGTGGC
>CAYUFW010000202.1:0-10919 GCA_964443915.1 uncultured Pirellulaceae bacterium | reverse complement strand
GCTGTGGAAACGCTGGATCTGCCAGAGCAGTTCACTGGGCGTCCCCGGCCAACGAGTCGAGAAGGCCGTCACCAGCGGCCCGATCAGCCGGTAGGCGCGGAGGAGCAAGATGTCGCCGATTTCGCCATCGCTGATGCGCTGGTGCAGCTCTTGGATCGGGCGGCTGTGACGCGACATCAGGCCGACGCCCACCTTGAGGTTCTTCGCCACCGACGCTTCGGCTTGCTGGAGCATGCGGCGCGACGTGGGGCCGTCGCCCGTGAGCGGCTTTTCCATGAAGACATGCAGCCCCTTCTGGATGGCGTAGCCGAAATGCACCCAGCGAAAGACCGGCGGCGTGGCTAGGATGGCGACGTCGCCCGGCCCCAAACAATCCATGGCTTGGCGATAGGCGTCGAAGCCGACGAAGCGGCGATCGGGCGGCACGTCGATCATCGCGCCCAGCCCCTCAGTCGTAGTCCGATCCCAACTGGCCTTGATGCTGCCCTGCAGGTACTTGAGCCGCTGCTCGATCACGCCAGGAAACACGTCGGCCATCGCTACCAGTTTGACCGGACCTTGGTTGACCAGCAGGGCGTTGGCCACGGCGCCGGTGCCGCGTGCTCCACAACCGATTAGAGCCAATCGGATCGTATTGTTCTCGGCCGCGTGGACTTTCGGGACGACTACGCCTGCCAGCGAAGACGTTGCGGCGATGCGGGCGGTCTTTTTCAGAAAATCGCGACGCGACGCGGCTTTCCCAGTGTGGTTCGACATCGTGAGAGCTTTCTGTGTAACGGGGCCGTAAGATTCGTGTTGAGCAGCTACCGATTTTTGCCCCCATCAAGCGACGACGCAACCCACAGGGGCACCGCATGTAATGATATCTACGGTGGCCTCGCGTTGAAGCCTGCGCACCTTCTTTCGGCGGGAACCAACCGATCCCCCAGCCCGTCGAAAGCGTGTTTCCGCAGGGTGCGAGGCGTTTTTGCGGGCCGGCGGATCGCTCGCGCACTGGAAGTTTGGGCGGTTTGGAGTATCTTTAGCAATACTCGCGTGCCCGGCTCGCGAACCAGGTGCACGTAGGAAGGCGGCTCTGCCCTTATCAGCCGTCATCGGTATAATTCCGCAACACTGTATTTCCAGGGCGACCCATTCCAGCGAAAGGCATCCAGATCATGCCGGAGTCAGGTGGCGACGTAGCGGGCTATTCACCAGGTCAGTCGGCGGCTTTTCACCGTTTGCAGGAGGCTCGTGCACGAATCATCGAGCAGTTGTCCCAGGTGATCGTCGGCCAGAGTCAGGTGATCGACGAATTGCTGATCTCGCTCTTCAGTCGCGGGCACTGCCTGTTGGAAGGCGTGCCGGGGCTGGCCAAGACGTTGATGATCAGCACGCTGGCGCGGACGTTGAATCTGACGTTCAGCCGGATTCAGTTCACGCCGGACTTGATGCCGGCGGACATCACGGGCACGGAGATCATCGAAGAGAACCGCAGCACGGGCTCGCGCGAGCGGCGGTTCTTGGACGGTCCGGTCTTCTCCCACATCATCCTGGCCGACGAAATCAACCGCACGCCCCCCAAGACCCAATCCGCGTTGCTCGAAGCGATGCAGGAGCGGCAGGTCACGGTGGGCCGCGTGCGGCACAAGCTGACCGATCCGTTCTTCGTGCTGGCCACGCAGAATCCGATCGAGCAGGAAGGCACCTATCCGCTGCCGGAAGCGCAGCAAGACCGCTTCATGTTCAAGGTGTTCGTCAAGTACCCGACCTTTGAAGAGGAGTTCGAGGTCGCCCGCCGCACGACGGCCGTTCAGACCGACGACATTCAACCGGTGCTGAGCGCCGAGGACATCCTGGAACTGCAGCACATGGTCCGCGAGGTGCCGGTGACCGACCACGTGATCCGTTACGCCCTGTCGCTGGTCCGCCAGACGCGGATCGGCTATCCGGGCACGCCGGAGTTCGTGGACGACACGATTGCCTGGGGCGCCGGTCCGCGAGCGGTTCAGTACTTGATCCTGGGCGGCAAGGCCCGGGCGCTGCTGCAGGGCCGCACGCATGTCTCGACGGACGACGTGCAGGCGTTGGCCAAGCCCGTGCTGCGGCACCGACTGGTGCTGAATTTCGCCGCCGAGAGCGAAGGCAAGACGCCGGACGAGTTGGTAGACCGTCTGGTGTCGATGACTCCCACCAAGGAAGACGAGTTGACGAAAGATGCCCGATTCCAAAAGATTTTTGCATCCTGAGGCGATCAAGCGGATCTCGCGACTGGAACTGCGGGCGCGGCACATCGTCGAGGGCTTTTTGTCGGGCATGCACCGCAGTCCGTACTTCGGCCAGTCGGTCGAGTTCCTGCAGCACCGCGAGTACACCGCCGGCGACGACCTGCGCTACGTGGATTGGAAGGTCTGGGCGCGGCAGGACCGCTTGTACGTCAAGCAGTTCGAGGAAGAGACGAACCTGCGCTGCACGATGCTGGTGGACGTCTCCAGCAGCATGGCGTACGGCCGCGGGCCGCTGAACAAATACGAATACGCCTGCACGGTCGCCGGCAGTCTTGCGTACCTGATTCTCCGGCAGCACGATGCCGTCGGCTGCCTGGCCTTCGACGACCAGGTCCGCACCCGCGTGCCCAGCCGCAGCAAACAGAATCACATTCTTTCCATCATCGAATCCCTGAATGTCTCGGAGCCCCGTGACAAGACGGACCTGTACTCGATCTTGCGTTCGGCGGCCGAGAGTCTGCCGCGGCGCGGCATGATGGTGCTGGTGTCGGACTTGTTGGCCGACGTGGACGGAACGCTGAAGGGTCTCAAGATGCTGCGGCAGCGAGGGCACGACGTGCTGGTGTTCCACGTGCTGGACGACGACGAACTGGACTTTCCGTTCGCCGGCCCGACCCGCTTCGAGGGACTGGAGTCGGCCGACTACCTGAACTGCAACCCGCGGGCGCTGCGGGAAGGCTATTTGGAAGCGCTGAACGAGTTCCTGGGGCGGGTCCGCCGCGGCTGTGCCGGGCACACCGTCGATTACTCCCTGATCCGCACCAGCCAGCCGTTGGATGCGGCCCTCGCCACGTTTCTGAGCAACCGGCTGGGAATGCACCACAAGAATTGAGCGAGGCGGGGAAGAAGGAGGAATTCAGAACATGGTCAACCTTGAAGGCAAAGTGCGTCCCTGGACACCAACGCCTGAACAGGAGTCAGTGCTTCGAGCTACCGATGCGACTATTCACTGGCTGTGGGACCTGCCGGACGACATTCGCTTGCAGTACTCGGGGCAATGGATCGCCGCCAAGGACTGCCAGATCTTGGCGTCAGCACGCACGATGAGTGAGTTATGCGACAAGCTGGATGATCCCGCAGATCCGACGATCGTCATGGAACGGTTTGAGAAGGGAGTATCGATCCGGTGAATTCCTTTGTGAAACGGTGGCGGAGCGTATTGCCGCCCACTGAACCGCTGAATCCCAAGGTCCCCGCGATCGACGTCCTGCTGTCTGGACGGGACCGTAGGGCGCTGCGTCGCACGTTCGTGGTAGATTCTGGCGCTGACGTCAGCCTGGCTCCTCGCCGCCTGTGCGAACTGCTCGGATTTAACTGGAACAGCGGTGCCGCCATGACGCTCAAGGGGATCTCGGCTCGACCAGAGTGTGATGTGCAGGCACGCTTGTTTGAGTTGGAGTTGCTCATCCCAGACCTTGCGATCGGACTGACAGTCCCGATTTGCTTTGCGGACGGCGATGCATCGCTGTTGCTCGGACGGGAAGGGTTCTTCGACTGCTTTCGCATCGAATTCGACAAGTCGCGTCTGCTGACTAGATTTGAGTTACTGGAGGCATGACGCAACCGGACCTGGGCAGGTCCATCTCCCGAAACTGACCACTGACCACTGACAGCTGACCTCCATGCAATTCGTCCACCAGCCCCTGACTTGGGGCTTTTTCCTGGTGCTTGTGCCGCTGTTGATCCATCTGATCAACATGATGCGGCATCGTCGGGTGAAGTGGGCGGCGATGGAGTTCTTGCTGCAGAGCTACAAGAAGCACCGCAAGTGGATTTGGCTCAAGCAGCTGATCTTGCTGTTGATGCGGATGGCTGCCGTGGCATTGGTGGTGGCCATGCTGGCGCAGTGGGTTTCGCGCGGCCAGTGGTTGGACTTGTTGGGCGGCAAGCCGACGCATCATTACGTCTTGCTGGACGACAGCTATTCGATGTCCGATCGCTTGGGCGGGGCCAGTGCTTTCGAGCTTGGCTCGACCTCCGTCCAGCGGATCGGGGCGCAGATCACGGCGGCGGCGCAGAGCGGCACTCAGAAGTGTACCCTGATCCGCTTCTCGCGGGCCGCCCGCGCCGTACCGGAACTGGCAGAGGGCGTCGACTTCGACCAACTGCTGGACTTCAATGCCCAAATCGTCGACACCGAGTTCGACGTGGCGCTGGAAACCAAACGCAACGCCTGGCCCGTGACCGAACTGGCCGTTGGGCCGGCGCCGGCGCTGCGGGTATTGAAGGAGTTGATCTCGCTGGCCAGCAACGAGAACCGGCGGGTGTACGTCGTATCCGACTTCCGGACGGGCCAGTGGGAGAACCCGGCCGAGGTGCGTGAGCTGTTGCGGGAGGTCCAGCAATCCCCGGCCGAAATCCACTTGGTGGGCTGCGTGCGGGAAGCTCGCCAGAACCTGGCGGTGGTCGACGTGACGCCCGCGAACGAAACGCGGGCGGCGGGCGTGCCGCTGTTTGTGAATGCAACCGTCAAGAACTTCGGCCCGGACACGGCGCGAAATGTCCAGTTGAAAGTCCGTACGAACTTCTACGATCCGGAACTGCAGCAAGCGGCTTCCCCGGAGCAGTTGCGGCCAAAAGTCGACGAGTTGCCGACGGTCCTGATCAACGAGATCGAGCCGGGCCAGACCGTGACCCGCAGCGTGCAGGTGCTGTTTCCCAAGCCCGGCCGGCACGTCGTGGAAGCTGCCCTGCAGGACGACCCGGTCGCGGTGGACAACCGCCGCTGGTGCGTGATGGACTTCCCGGAAGGCGAACCGGTGCTGCTGGTCGATGGATCGCAGCAGCAGCGGCACGCCTATTTCCTGCAGTCGGTGTTCGAGCCGGGAGGGCGGGCCAACACCGGCGTGCGGCCGGAGATCAATACGCCGGCGTTCCTCCGAGACACGCTGCCGGAGATGCTGCAGAAGTACCGGGCGATCTACCTGCTGGACGTGCCGCGTCTGGACGACCGGGCGGTCGAGAACTTGGAAGCGTACGTCCGCAGCGGCGGTGGCTTGGGCATCTTTGTGGGACCGGAAGTGAACATCGCCTTCTACGCCAATCAGCTGTACAAAGACGGACGCGGGCTGATGCCGTTGCCGCTGGCCCGCGAGGGCGAGTTGCTGATGGCAGACGAAGAGAAAGTGCCGGACATCGAGCCCGCGGAGCATCCGGTCTTCAGCGTGTTTTTGGGCGAGCGGAATCCATTCATTCGCCAGATCACCGTCGAGCGTTTCCTGCGGCCGCCGAACGATTGGAGGCCGGCCCCGGATTCGTCCGTGCAGATCGCGGCCTCGCTCCGCAACCGCCTGCCGCTGGCCGTGGAACGTAAATTCGGCGAGGGCCGCGTGATGGCGTTTCTGACGACCGTCGCCCCGGTGTGGAACAACTGGGGCAACGATCCCAGCTTTGTCGTGGTCGTGCTCAAGCTGCAGTCCTACTTGGCGTCCGCGCCGCGAGCCGTCGAGCAACACGTGGTGGGCAGCCCGGTGTCGGTGGCGATCGAGGCCGACAAGTACCGCCAGGATGTCACGTTTGTGACGCCGGGCGACACGCCGGAGGTTCGCACCGTGGTCGAACGACTGGCGGCCAAGACGGATCCCAAGTCAACGGTCCTCGTGGCCAGCATCGGCAATGGCGGTGCGAACGGTCCGGGGGACACGGATCGCAGCGGAGTCTACGAGATTTGGCCCGTGACGCTCGCCGGGGAACCGGACGTGCGGCGCGAGGCGTTGAACGTCGAACCGAACGAAGGCGACTTGGCGCTGCTGGCCGGCAAACCGCTGTTGGACAAGCTGGATCCGGTGCCAGCCGACTACAAATATGCGGAGGAATACGAGTACGATGCGACCCGGATGGCAGGCAACAACCGCAGCCTGCTGTTGATGGTGATCCTGATCGGCTTGCTGTTGGTGGAACAGATCATGGCCTACTCGGCCAGCTACCATCCGCCGCAGGCAGCGCTGGGGAGGCGGGGATGAAGGATGAGGGATAAGAGCTGAAGGATGAAGGATGAAGGATGAAGGATGAAGGATGAAGGATGAAGGATGAAGGATGAGGGATGAGGGATGAGGGTCCGAACTCAGCGTTACCCACAACCCACTCACCCCTGCCCGCTCGTCAGGCGGGTGGATCAGTTTCCAGAGCTAGAAAGAGATAGCGAGGAGCCCGCCCAGACCCCTGCCGCCTGGTGCGGCAGGTGAATGAGTTTGGAGGCAAAAGACCAAACTTGCGCTCCTGCCGGGCGAGCCGGCAGGGGGCGGGCGGTGAGCCGGATCGACCTAGCTCGCCAAACTTGCGCTCCTGCCGGACGAGCCGGCAGGGGGCAAGAGGAGAAACCTGGATAAGGCAAGGGCTCCAAACGGAAGTGCTAACCATGAAGGACGAGTAGATTGACGGCGCAGTATCCGTTGCTGGCGGCTGAGACGGCCAGCACGTTTTATCAGTTCGCTCGCCTGCAAGCGATGTCACAGTGGTGGCATTGGCTGGTGTTGGTGGCGATCTGCGCGGCGGTGCTGACGTTTGTGATCGGGATGTACCGCAAGGACAGCGTCGAGCTGTCGCGGGGCCTCCGTTGGGCCCTGGCCGCACTGCGGGTGCTGGCTTTTGCGAGCGTTTTGTTCTACTTCTTCGGCCTGGAAAAACGCACCGAACGCCAATTGGTCAAGAGCAGCCGCGTCGTGCTGCTGGTCGATACGAGTCAGAGCATGGGCCTGCAAGACGGGCCGGCGCCGGACGGCTCGGCAGGCAAGACCCGCATCCGGCAAGTGGTCGACGAACTAGCCCGAGGCCCGCTCTTGGAACAGCTGCGCCAACGGCACGACGTGGTCGTGTATCGTTTCGACCAGACGTCGCGGCCGGCAGAAGTCGCGTCGTTTGCCAAACGCGACGCGGCCGAGGCCGACGCCGCAACGGTCCCGGCGGAGGATGCGTTTCGGCAGTCGCTGCGCGAGGCGCGGCGGGCGGCCGTCGTCGCTGGACTGGCGCTGTTCCTGGGCGTGTTCTTCGTGCTCGTGTTCGCCTTCGTGGTCCGCCGCTCGCCCGATCCGGAGCGCGGCTCGTGGACGTTGCCGGCCGGAGTCTTCGCGTTGATTCTCGGACTGGTCGTGCTGGCCGTGGGCAACCTCCGCAATCCGGATGTCGAGTTTCCGGTCATGATCGGCTGGAGAACGCCCGTAGCCCCCGATCCGGCGGCGGTCACATCCACCGAATCACGTCCGGCGGCCGACCAGTCGCGCCAGCCGCAGGACATCGATTGGGAACAGGAACTCGCCGCACGCGGTCTGCAAACACGACTGGGGGACGCCGTCCGCTACCTGGTCAGCAAAGAGCGGGGCGGTCCGGTCGCCGGGCTGGTCGTGTTCACCGACGGACGCCGGAACGAAGGCGTCGAACATACGGCCGCGGCGGCGCTGGCGCGGCTGGCCGAGATTCCGATCTACCCGGTGGGGCTGGGCAGCGACCGGCGGCCGGCGAACATCCGCGTCGTGGATCTGGAAGCGCCGGAGCGGGTCTACCCCGGCGACCGCTTCACGCTGACCGGCTACGTCCAAGCCAACGGCATGACGGGCCGCTCGGTCGAAGTCCGCCTCACGTCCGCACCCACCGGCGTGCCGGACCGCGAGAAGTCCGAGACCGTCGAACAGGAGGACCGGGTGGAATTGGGCAGCGAAGGCGAGATCGTGGCCGTCAAATTCGAGGTCACGCCCGACGAGGCGGGCCGCCGCACCTTTCAGCTGGCGATCAAGAACGCCACGCCCGACAGCAATCCCAAGGACGACTTCAAGACGGCCAACGTCGAAGTCGTGGAGCGCAAGACGCGCGTGCTGCTGATCGCGGGCGGCCCTTCGCGCGAATACCAGTTCCTGCGGAACATGCTGTACCGCGACAAGGACATCGCCTCGGACGTCTGGCTGCAGACGGGCGTCCAGGGCATCTCGCAGGAAGCGGACGAAGTGCTGTACGAGTTTCCCGAAACGGCGGAGGACCTGTTTGAGTACGACTGTATCGTGGCCTTCGATCCCGATTGGACACGGCTGGATCTGCTGCAGATCAAGAACCTGGAGCAATGGGTGGCGGACAAGGCGGGCGGATTGATCGTCGTCGCCGGGCCGGTCCACACGCCGCAGTGGGCGAACGTCCGACAGGGCGATTCGCGATTGGACACGATCCGCGCGTTGTACCCGGTCGTCTTTTACAGCAGCGGTCTGGCCACGCTCGGCGTCGGCCGGTTCGGCGGCGAGGAGCCGTGGCCGCTGCAGTTCGCCCGCGAGGGTTTGGAAGCGGAGTTCCTGTGGCTGGAGGAGACGGCGGTCACGAGCGAGGCGGCCTGGGCATCCTTCGACGGCGTGTTCGGCTATTACGCGGTCAAGGATCCCAAGCCGGCGGCCCGCGTGTACGCTCGCTTCTCGGACCCCAACACGGCGATTGACGGTCAGCTGCCGATCTACCTGGCGTCGCATTTCTACGGGGCCGGACGCGTGTTCTTCCAAGCCAGCGGCGAGATGTGGCGGCTGCGCACGCTGGACGAAGCTTACTTTGAACGCTACTACACCAAAGTGATCCGTTGGGTGGCCCAGGGCCGGCTGCTGCAGGATTCCCGGCACGGGGTGCTGCTGGTGGACAAGGACCGCTGCCTGCTGGGCGACACCGTGGCCGTGCAAGCCATGCTGACCGACGCCCAGGGCCAGCCGTTGGCCGCCTCGGAGCAGACTGCGACGCTGACCCAGCCGGATGGCAGCCGAGTGAAGCTGACGCTCAAGGCCGTCCAGGGCGGCGCTCGCGAAGGGACGTTCGCCAGCCAATTCACGGCCGTGCTGGAAGGCGACTATCGCGTCGAACTGCGGCCGCCGCACGGGGAACTGGACGAGTTGCTGGTCCGCGAAGTCCGCGTGCTGGCCGAGGAACTGGAAATCAAGCAGCCCGAACGGAACGATCCGCTGCTGTTGGACATGGCCCAAACCACCGGCGGCGCGTATTATGTCGGTGTCGGGCCGGCGATGGGCCGCAGCGGGAGCCAGCCGCCACTGGTGAACGTGTTGCAGCCGCAAGATCAAGTGACCTATCTGCCCGGCCTGCCCGACCCCGATTTCGAGCGGCGGCTGATGGCTTGGCTAATGGCCCTGATCTGCGGCGCCCTGGCCCTGGAGTGGCTGCTGAGACGCCTGAGCAGATTGGCGTGAGGGAGGGATGAAGGATGAAGGATGAGGGATGAAGGATGAGGGATGAGGGCACAACTGACCAATGACCAATGACAACTGACCACGGACAACTGACCACGGACCAATGACCACTGACCAATGACGTCCTCCAGCCAACAACTCGATCCGCGCCTGACCGCCTTGCTCTCGGGGCTGCGCTGGCGGATTCGCGCTTACGTTTGGCTGGAGGGGCTGGCGTTGGGCGTGATCTGGCTGGGATTGACGTTTTGGGTGGCGCTGGCCTTGGACTACCTGCCGGTGCTGGCGGGCGCCAACGAGATGCCTCGCGCGGCGCGGGCCGTGGTGTTGGCGATTGTCGCCGCCGGGCTGGCGTACATCCTGTATCACTGGGTGTTCCGCCGCGCCTTCGTGCCCCTGGCCAACCGCAGCATGGCCGTGCTGCTGGAGCGGCGGTTCGGCGTGTTTCGCGACAGCCTGGTGACGTCGGTGGAGCTGACCGAACGGCCGGACCACGCCGAGACCTTCGACTTCTCGATGCTGGCCCATACCAGCCAGGAGGCGCTGAGCGACGTGGACCGC
Organism: uncultured Pirellulaceae bacterium; assembly: GCA_964443915.1. Classification (GTDB taxonomy): domain Bacteria; phylum Planctomycetota; class Planctomycetia; order Pirellulales; family Pirellulaceae; genus Anammoximicrobium. Next base: position 931 of record CAYUFW010000202.1, on the reverse strand, counting down.
GTGCGGTTGGCGGCGGTTTTCAACTTTCGGCCGCTGGGGAGAAGCCTGTTTGGGGCCGCGATCCTGGTGGCGACGATTGCCGCGTTCTACGCGCAGAACCAACAAGCGCTGGCCGTCTGGGTCAACCGCGCCTATCTGCTGCGGGACGAGACTTGGCCGCGGAGCGCGTTGATCGAGGTGGTGGGCGTCGAGTTGTTGGGACCGGAGGACGCGCCGCAGGTGGCCGCCGACGTGCCGCTGATTCCGTTCCGCGACGGCAGCCTCAAGGTGGCCAAGGGCTCCAATCTGCGGCTCAAGGTGCGGGCCGCGCTCAAGGCCAAGGTCGTTCCCCAAACCTGCACGATCCACTACCGCACGGCGGACGGCCAGCTCGGCCGCGTGACCATGAACCGCTTGAAGCGGAGCCGGGACGAGTACCAGCAGTACGCGTTTTCCGGCAAGCCGTTGCAGGGCATCCTGACCACGGTCCAATTCGACGTGGTGGGCTACGACTACCGTGTTCGGGATTACGCGATCCAAGTCGTGGACAGCCCGGCGATCGTCGGCGTCGATCTGGACTGTCAATTTCCCGCCTACATGGTCGACGAGAAAGCCGGCTCGTGGCTGCCGCGCACGATCGCTTGGACCAATTCGACGCAACTGCCGCGCGGCACCGAAGTGACGATCCGCGCCCACACGAACAAGCCGCTGAAACGCGTCGATCTGTACAACTTGGACACGCAGGAAACCCGCCGCCTGAACGACTTCGGCCCCACGGACCCGCAGCAGTTCGTCTTTCCCGTCGGCCGCCTGGACGCGAACCTCACCTTGGACGTAACGCTCTTCGACACGGACGACGTGGTGACCGAGCGGCCCTACCGGATCTTCATCACGGCCATTCCGGATGAAGCGCCGCGGATCGACGTGCGGCTGAAGCGGATCGGCACCGCCG
>CAYUFW010000201.1:9583-15571 GCA_964443915.1 uncultured Pirellulaceae bacterium | reverse complement strand
GGCGCTCTGACGTTTGCCGTCATCGCTTACCTGCGGCGCGTGCGGCCGGAACTGATGGGCCTCGATCCGTCCGCCCAGCCCGCCACGGCGGGCCGCCCCGGTTTCGGCGTTGTGCTGGCCTCCCTGCTGGTCACGGCCCTGTTGCTCTCCGGCGTGATCAGCTGGTTCGCTTCCGGTTCGCCCGACGGACTGGAGTGGAGCTACCGCGAGCACCGCTACGGGACGGTCGAGCAGGCCGTCGAGAACAACTCGCCAGCCGTGGCAGCCGTGGACAGCCTGCAGAGCAAGTGGTCGCCACTGACCGACTACAACCGGCGCGAGGCGCCGCTGGGCCAAATCCCCGTCGGCCGCTCCGCCGAATCTACGTCCGGCTGGCCTCAACCCGACGGCTGGGCTTCTCTGGCCGGCATCCTGGGCACGGTCGTGACGCTGGGACTCGTGTACGGCGTCTCTCGCGTGATGCGCAGGACGGCGAGCGTTTGATGTCCCCGGTCAAGGTTTTCCCCGCTCCACCTGCACGGGTTGTTACCGATGCATCACCACTTCATCGACCGCTTCGCGATGGGCGACTCGCCCATCCACCGCCTGGACGCGCGGGCGAAGTTGCTGGCCGTGCTGGGCTACACCGTGGTGCTGATCAGCTTCGACCGCTACACCGTAGCGGATCTGACGCCGCTGGCGGTGCTGCCGCTGGCGCTGCTCTGGTTCGCCCGCGTGCCGGTCTGGTTCGCCGTGCGCCGCGTGCTGATCCTGAGCCCGTTCATTCTGATGCTGGTGCTAATGAGCCCGTTTTACGACCGCGTGCCGCAGGCCGTAACGTTCGGCCCCTGGCGGTACACCGTCAGCGGCGGCTGGCTCACGGCGGCCGACATCAGCGTCAAGTTCGCCCTGGGCGTCATGGCGCTGACGGCGCTGATGTGCAGCACGCGTTTCGCCCTGTTGCTGGAAGCGCTGCGGCGACTAGGCCTGCCGCAGGTGGTGGCGATGCAATTGGGGTTTCTGTACCGCTACGTGTTCGTGCTGATCGACGAGGCGATGCGGGTCCGCCGAGCGCGGGACTTCCGCGGCGCGGCCTTGGCGCCCGCGGGCCGTCGACTGGCGGCGGCTGGCGGCGTGATCGGGACGCTGTTCATCCGCACGCTCGACCGCTCGCAGCGCGTCCACCTGGCGATGGCCGCCCGCGGCTACTGCGGCGAGCCGCACAGCCTGAGCCAGCTCCGCTTTGCCCGCACCGACGTGGTCTTCCTCCTGGTGGTGGCCTTGTACCTGGTGGCCTGCCGCTGGGGCTATCCGAGGTGGTTTTAACATGACGGACATCCCCGCCCTGCTTCAGATCGACGGCCTGCACGTGCATTACGCCGACGGTGTCGATGCCCTCCGCGGCGTGTCGCTGGCCGTCAGCCCGGCCGAACGCGTCGGCCTGATCGGCCCCAACGGTGCGGGCAAAACCACGCTCATGCTGGCCATCATGAACGCCGTGCATTTCCACGGGCGGATCGCCGTGGACGGCATCGAGGTCAGCAAGCAGACGGAGCAGGCTGCGCGGAGCCGCTGTGGCATGATCTTCCAGGACGCCGAGGACCACCTGTTCATGCCGACCTTGCTGGACGACGTGGCGTTCGGGCCGCTGAACCAAGGCTGTGATGAAGCCGAAGCCCGGCGGCGGGCGGCGGAGGCCATCGCCCAGGTGGGCCTGACGGGCCTCGAAGAACGCTCCGCGCACCACATGTCGGGCGGCCAGAAACGGGCCGCGGCACTGGCCACCGTGCTGGCGATGCAGGTCCAACTGCTGCTGCTGGACGAACCCGGCGCGAACCTCGACCACCGCTCCCGCAACCGGCTGATCGAGACCCTGGACGGACGCTCCGAGGCCATGCTACTGGCGACGCACGACCTGCCCATGATCCAACGCCTGTGCCGTCGCGTGATCCTGCTGGACCAGGGCCGGATCATCGCGGACCGGCCCACAGCCGGCCTGCTGGGCGACACCGCCCTGTTGCGGGCGCACGGGTTGGTGGATTAGCACCATTCGAGAACCACGTGTCCGATTTCTCCGTGGCGTGAGCTTCCAGCTTGCGGTAGATAGCGGGATCGCAAGCTGGAAGCTTACGCCACTTATCTCTCGAACGGTGATTAGTGCCTCAGTCCGCAGGCTGTGCCCGCCGTAGAACGGAATTCATTCCGTTCCGAACGGCTTGAGATCCGTTCTACTTCCCGTCCGGTTCCGGATGCTGCCAGGGCTTCCGGTAGGCGCGCCGGAGGAGCGCCGTCGCCTCTGCGTCGCCGGTCACTTCGCGTTTCACGGGATCGTAGGTCAGCGCCCGGCCCGCCTGCATGGCGAGGTTGGCGAGGATGCAGCTGGCCGTCGAGATGTGGCCTTGCTCGATGTCCGCCACGGGCCGGCCACGCCGCTCGATCGCGGCGAGGAAATCGAGCAGGTGGCGGCGCGTCGCCGGTGCCGCATTCAACTCGATGCGATCCTCGGTCAGGTCTTCGGGATACTGCTCGCGCTCGAACAGGCACTCGAAATGGATGGTCTTGGCCTGCTTATCGTGCGGAATGAAGTCGGCCCGCATCGTGCTCGCCTTCAGCACCCCCTTCTCGCCGTGGATGAACATGGCCCACGGATAGTCCGGGTCGGTCGGCAGGCCCCACGTGCGGTGCTGCCAGACGGCGTTGAAGCGGTCGTACTCGAAGGTCGCGGTTTGCGTGTCCGCGATGTTCGACTTGCCGTCCTTCTGCACGAAGATGCCGCCGGCCGAAGTCACGCGTTTCGGCCAGCCGAGCCCTAGCATCCAGCGGACCGTATCCAGCATGTGGACGCACATGTCGCCCACGATGCCGTTGCCGTATTCCATGAACGTGCGCCACCAGCGGAGGGGCGGCAGGCCGTCATAGGGGCGCAGCGGCGCGGGACCGGTCCACATTTCGTAGTCGAGGAAATCCGGCACCGGCTCCAGGGGCGGATTGCCGTTGGCGCGCATGTGGAAGTAGCAGCACATGTCCACGTGGCCGACGGTCCCCAGCAGCCCGGCGTCCACGACCTGGTGCTTGGCGTCGATCAGGTGCGGAGTGCTTTTGCGCTGCGTGCCGACTTGCACCACGCGATCGTGCTTCCGCGCGGCGGCCAGGATCGCCTCGCCCTCGATCACGTCCACGCTGATGGGCTTCTGCAGATAGACGTCCGCGCCGGCCTCGATGGCGGCGATCGCCTGCAGGGCGTGCCAGTGGTCGGGCGAGCCGATGAGGACGATGTCCAGGTCCCGCTCGCGGAGCATCTCGCGGTAATCCCCATAGCCGCGAGGTGCCTTCTTCGATTTCTGCCGCTGGCCGGCCATCTCCACCGCGCCGGCCAACAGCCGTTTGTCCGGATCGCAGATCGACACCACCTCGACCGGCGCGACTTGGATCAGCCGCCACAAGTCGCTCTTGCCGTACCATCCGGCGCCGATCAGCCCGACGCGTTTCGGCGGCCGATTGACCAGGTCCGCCCCGTAGGCTCCGAGCGCGGACAGGGCGAGTCCGGCCGAGGCCGTTTGCAGGAAACGGCGGCGATGGATGTGGAAGGGTTGTTGGGCCGGCTTGGACCACACGTGTTGGGCGCGAGGTTGGTTCATGGATTCTCCTTGGGTGCTGACGACGTGACGAAGCCCGGCTTTTTCCGGAAAGGGCGGCTAGCGCCGTTCCGCTCACCGGCTCCTCGGACCATGTTCAGACCGCCGCGTCCGGTTCCGCGTCCGAGATTTCGAACGCTTTGTCGAGCCGCAGTTGCTCGAACACTTCGCGGACGACGGGGCACAGCCCGCACAGAACGAGATGTCCCCCGGACGCCCGAATTCGCTTCTGCAGGGACAAGAGCCGAGCGACAAAGGCGCTGTCCACCAGGTCCAAGCGGCCGAGGTCCACGATCACGCGGTCGGCGGCCCCTTGCCGGACGAGGCTCTCGACGACCTGATCTACGTCCCACGGTTCCGGCGTTCGTCCGGGCAGGGCCTCCAGAACCGTGGCGCCGGTCGACGCTCGCCGCCGGCACCAGATGTGAGATCCGCATTCGGAACAGGGAGCATCAAATCGCGGCACCGGCGGCTCGTAGGTCAAGCCGTGGTTGCACACGGGACAACGGTAAGCCGGTTGTTCGGCAGGTTTCTCTTCGCGTGCGTTCATGGGCACAACCACCTTCAGGATAGATTGCACTCGTTTCCGCACCCAGGATTATACACATTCCAGGATCAGACTTGGAGGGCAGTTCTAGGGGTCAGAACTGCCCAAAGTGTGGGGGCGTCGAAGGCGTTCCAGCAGACGGCGCATGTCGTCCGGCAGGGGCATCTCGAATTCCAGCCGCTGCCCGGTGATCGGATGCACGAAATCCAAGGCTGCCGCGTGCAAGGCCTGCCGGGCCGCGCCGCTGTGATCCGTGACCGGCCTGCCGTGCAAGCGCCGCACGTAGACCTTCTCGCCGCAGACCATGTGGCCGGCCTCGGCCAAGTGAATGCGGATCTGGTGCGTGCGGCCGGTCTCCAGCGTACACTCGACCAGCGTGTAGCCCGGCAAGTACTCCAGCGGACGGAGGTGCGTGACCGCGCGCTGGCCTTCGCCGCCCTGCGCCGTGCTGCCGCGCAGGCCGTCGCCGCGGTCGCGGACCAAGTGCGATTCGATTGTCCGAGCTTCGACGTGCCCGTGGACGATCGCCAGGTAGACGCGGCGCAGGTCGTGCTTGCGGAACATCTGGACCAGCCGCCGCTCCGCCTCCGCCGTGCGGGCGAAAACCATCAGGCCGCTCGTGTCGCGATCCAGGCGATGGACCGCCCGGATCGACGGCGGTTCGGGCCGGCGGCCGTGCCCCGGGCGGCCCCGGTTCTTTGCCTTGCGAGCCAGAATCTGGCGGATCAGCTCATCCAGCGTCGGCTGGAACTGACGCCTGCGTTCCGGCCAATGCTGCTCTTCCGAATGCCGCAGCGCGGTCACGCCCGCCGGCTTTTCGACCACCAACAAGTGCGCGTCCAGGTACTGGATCCGCACGTCGTCCGCACGTGCCGGTGCGGCCCGCGGCTCCTTCCACACTTTCACCACGTCGCCGGCCTTCAACGGCCGCGTTTCGTCGGTACACAAATTGCCGTTGATCTGGACGTGCCGGTTCTGGATCCACCGCTTGACCTGGGACCACGACGCGCCCGGACGCCATCGGCGCAAGGCGGCGATCAGCTTGCTTCCGGCCATCGGATCGCCCGCGTGGTAGTTGCAGAATTCTGGTTCAGGCATCGTTCCGCTCTGTCAGCAAAGGTTGTCCCTGAGACGCGACCCCGGCGGCTGGGCCGCAGCAGGCCGGGAAGTCTGTATTGGCGGCCACCAGCATAATTCACAGCGTCTTGGGGCTGAAGACCGGGCTCCCCGTGCGGCGCTACGGGGCGGGCTCGATCCGCAACTGCCCCAGTCCGATCACTGTGCTCTTGCCCAGGTGAAGCCATTGGGCGGCGGCCAGCAGCGGCCACAAAGGGCCGGGGCCGGCGGGCAGATCGAGCCAGCCGCTGACCCCGTTGATCTGCACCTCTTGCTCCTGCCGGGCCGAGTAGCGGAGCAGGTCGAGCCGGTCGCCAACCCACGGGTCCTGTGGGACTTCGTGGCTGACGGCAATCGCGTGTTCCGTCAGTTGGTCCCATTCGTCCAACGTCTCGGCGGGCAAGAACGAACGGAACCGCCGGCAGGCGGCCACCGTCAGGTCCGTCAGCGTGGGCTCCTGGATCAGCCGGTCCCGCCGCATGATCCGCAAGGGCGCGGGGAACACCAGCCGGCACGGACTCTCGACGGCCAGCGGCCACGACGCCTCGCCCAGCCGCCACGCCACGGCTTCCTCCGCTACCGTGCCGTCGGGCCTCAGCCCTCGCGCCTGCGGGATGCGGAACGCCTGACGCTGTTTGCCCAGTCCCATCCGGCAGGCGATGATCCACGGCACCGTGCTCGCCTCGTTCACCGTGGAGGATTTCTCCATCG
>CAYUFW010000201.1:7721-9573 GCA_964443915.1 uncultured Pirellulaceae bacterium | reverse complement strand
ACGCCCGGAGCAGCGCCGGTTCGTGGTCCAGGCCCGCGCCAACCAGAATCCAATCGACCGCCGGAGCAAACTGCGGATCGGGCGGTGCCGGCCGCAGCAGGTACCCCGGCGAGTTCCCGTCCGGCGGCGAAAACACGGCCTGATAGGCCCCCAGATCCGAATCGTGCAACGCCGCCCCCCACACGCCCCGCAACATCGGCGTCGTGCCCTCCACCCCCGGCGTCTCCAGCAGGAACCGGCGTGGCAGGATGGAAATCTGAAGAAGGGCATCGGCAAGTGTTTGGGCAAGTTGCATCTAGTTGTGCGCGGGCTCCTCACCCGTCACCGGATGCCGTCCCGCAACGATGTACTGCATCGTGCGTTTGGGACCGAGGCAGGCAAGCGCTATCGCCAGCGTCATGGGCTTTGGGCCCGGCGTGATATCGACAATGATGTGCTCCGGCTTGTAGGGCGAGTTTTCGAAGATCGCATCCACGATCAGCCACAGCGAAGCATAGTCGCGCGGCCGGACGCACAAGCGGATTCCGCGGTAGTCGTTGCGATGGAACAGGACGGCGCCCTTGGCCTCCGGGTGCAGGTGCAAAAACTCCAGGATCAACGCTGTCGCCTGCGAGCCGCGTTCGGTCGCGCCGTCCGGGTACGTGACGTCCTCGGTGGTGATCAACCAGCAGTCGCGCAGTCGCTGCGAACCGTGCCGCTCCTGATAATGGAATTCGACGGCACGCAGCGGGGATTCGAGATTCGACATCCCCAACAGAGCGAAATCGTCACCGCAAGGAGGCTCCGGATCGTCGCCCGCAATCCGCCGCAGCGAAGTGGCAAGCGAGGCCTGCTGTTCCGGCGTCCCTCCGTTCAAGGCAATCGTCGATAGGGGAAGAATCAGCCCGCGTTTGCCGGACGGCTCCGCTTCCTCTTTCACCGTGACGCCGACTTTCTGCGTTCGTGCACGGCGGTCCTTCCACAGCCACCACGCCGAATACCCGGCCAACACCAGTGCGGCGATGGCCAGCGTCCAAAACATGCCCAGCGTTTCGCTGAGATTGTCGACCAGCAAACCGCCCACAAACCAAAGCGGAATCACCCAAATCGGAGTGCCCGGCGACCCTGTCACCGCCGTGAACACCTCCGTGACCAGCACCTGTTTCTTACGTCTCCAAGTCGCCATGCCTATCCTTCCGATGTCTCCCCACACTCCAAGAAACTCACCACCTCCAGCATTTTTCCGCAGCCCTCACTCCAATCGCGTCAACAAACCCAACTCGAACGGCAAGTCCCGCATTTGTTCGTCGGTCAACACCGCCCCTTCCGGCAGCCGGGCCTTCAGCCGCAGCACCACCGCCCGGTCTCCGGCCCCCATTTCGATGCTCGTGCGGTTCACCGGCACCGCCACCCCCAACAGCCGCGTCAAGAAATCCGCCGCCCCCGCATGCCCCACCGCCGACACAAACCCGCCCCGCAAAACCTCCCCCGCCCGCTCCACCCCCACCGGCCCCTCAAACCGCCACACGCCGTAAGCGGTCAGGATGGGGGCGTTCAGGAGGTAGGTCTGGGGACTCTCGTCACTGTCAGGACGCATGATACTCTCTCCGGGAAGAACCCGAATGTAAACGTCCGGAATCCTCGTTGGTGACTCCTGGTTGCTAACCAAAGATGCCGGGACGAATCGTTTCGGTGTCAATGAACACGGCCCGCTGCCCAAGATGCGCGGCGAGCTTGGCGTGGACCAAGAGGGCAGCGTAAGGACAGTCATCGCGCCGGTAGGACACAAAAACACGGTACATGGGAGCGGGAATCAGCGTTTGGGATGCTTGCCGCCTGGTTTGTCTCGCGACTTCTGCGCGCGCTTTTCATC
>CAYUFW010000201.1:0-7711 GCA_964443915.1 uncultured Pirellulaceae bacterium | reverse complement strand
GCGGGAGTGGGATATCGAAAGGCGATCTGCTGCGGACTCGCGTAGGCGACCAAGAGGGACATGACATCACCCGGCTTCTTGTCAGTCGGAACGTCAGCCGAATTCTGAATCGGCCCCGTCAATCCGGATGCACTGTGACGTGCCTTTCGGCCGCCTCGGTTCGTCACTTCCTCGAGCAGAACGGCCTCGACGCGATCTCCCGGCTTGGGAAGCAAAGGGCTCTTCTGCGGGCCCGTGCTTCCCTGTGGGACGCTGTCGTGCCCGTCGCCCTGCGGATTCACGGCGGCACTTCTCCCGGACGCGGAGTGTTGGCGGAATTCGGCCTGCAAAGCCTGCCGCAACTCGGCCATGTATTCTTCCAGGAACTTGCGGCTCTTTTCCAGGGTGGGAAGTTCCGGCGACGGGAAAGCGGTCACGCGGATATGGTACGCGCCGCTGGGTCCACGATAGAGATGAAAATGGACGGGAGAAGCGTGCCGGTCGCTCTTCTCCGCGTTCTTGCCCGCGCGGAATTTTCCGCTGACGGGCGGCTGGACGCGGCGAGGAAGGCCGAGCGCCTTCTTCTCGACATTGTGCTTATAGCGCTGGGCGAAACGTTGTGCCGCCGCCCCCGCCCGGTCGAGCGCGAACCAGCAATTGGTCCACGGAGTCTCCAGATCGAAATGCAGACGCTCGTCGTCCAAGCAGCCCATGCTTGGGCTCCCCGCCTCGCCGGCGAGCAGGCCCAACTTGTGTTCGTGCCATGCGAGCCGGAACTTATTTGCCGCTTCGTCAACGTCCTTCTTCGTCCAGTGCCCCAGTTCCTCGGGCACGGCGAACGAACCAAAACCCTTCCGCGACTTGGAGCCCGCACCGCCGAAACGGCAGAACAGCCAGACCGCGGCCCGAGCCTGCTCCAGCAAGACTGCTCCGGGGAGCGTCTCCACGCGCACCACTCTACCGAGCTTGTCCCGCTCCGCTACGACCGGCGCATCTCGGGACGTCACCCGCAGTTTCCAACATGCGTCGGCGGGGACAAAATGCCGGCGGCCTTTCGACTCGTCCATGCCGTAGGAGTGGTACCAAAGCCCCTGCGTGGTCTTCCTGTCTCCAGGTTGAGGCAGGTGGTTGGCCTGCTGAACTGCTCGCTTGTCGTACAGCACCGGCCGGATCTCGCCGTCCGGAACCAGCGCCATCCGCACCGCGCCGCCCTGCTGAGTGTCGCCCCAGACCGCGGCTTCCATCCGCCGCAGCGTCTCCACATCCACGTGTCCCGCATGCATCGTGCGCCACCACCAACGCAGCAACCCCCGCAAGGTTGCAGTGCGCAGCGTGCAGTCGCGCTTGGCCGTTGTCAGATCGTAGGGATTGGAACCGCCCAGAAACGCCGGCGTCTCCAGCCTCAAGAGGCAGCCAAACTCGAAACGCTTCTTGGCGTCACAAGCTCCTCTCCAGATATCGGTCACACTCTCGCAGACGCCGGTCGCGAGGGCCTGACGATCGATTTGAAAACAGCCATAGCCGGTGGCCGTCTTGGCGCCGACACCTTCGTGCAGCAGGGCTCCGATCAGCCATTGACGGGCTAGGCTCAGCGCCTCGTCAGGCACGTCGCCACGTCGCTTGCTGATCGCGAAGGAGAACGCTTGACCGGCCGGTACAGCCAGGAAGTAGACGGGCACCGGGGCGTCCCAGTCCCCCGGCGCCTCGCCATCCTGGTAATAGCTGACATGGTGGTTGTTGAGAATGTCCGCCACGAGAGGCGGCCAGCACTCAGGCCAGGCATCATGAAAAACGATTTCTCCTGCTTGCGAACCTGCGGGCGTGCCGACCTTCCCGCGCTCAGCCAACTGACGCAGAGCCGACGCCGGGGCCCAACCAAAAACCTCGCGAATCTGGCGCCACGCATGGTCCCGCTCCGGCTCCGGCTGCGCGGGTAGCCAGACCTCACATGCATACGCCTGCGCCATCCCTTTCAGGCCGCTTCCCGGCAGGTACACGAACCCGTAGATCGGATGCAAACAAATCCCCGCGTTTTCGAGGGCCGAGGCGCGAGCCAGATGCAGTGTCAGCGGGCTGATCGTCGTCGCGGGAAACGCCGCAGCGCCCAACGCGGCCAGCATGGCGCCGCGCCGTTCCGCCAAGGCGGCCCAATCCAGACCCGCCGGCGCTTGCTGCGACAGCCTGACGACCTCTTCCACCGCCGGCTTCTGAACTCGCTCCGAAAGCTTTCCGCTGCCAGCACTCGGGTCCCATGACGCGACGAACTTGTCAAGCATCAGTCCCGGATGTGTGTTCTGTCCGATTCTGTTGCGGATCGACTCCGGCAAGGGAACGATGGTGGGCATTTCATGGCTCTCCTTCTGTGTCCGTCAAGCCCTCCGCCTCGGCGAAACGCACCAGCCACTGCAGGTAAGCCAGTACCTCGTCCGTCGCCGCGCGAAGGAAATCGGAATCTCCGCCAATCACGGCCTGAAGCAGGGCGTCGTCCTGGGGCTTGTCGGTGCGGCTGTCCGGATGCGCGCGTTTGTCAAGCACCCAGTCGGCGGTCTCGATCAGCAGCCCCGGCGCGTAGCCCTTGGCCTTGAGGATAGCCATCGCCTGGCCCAATCCTGAGGCCATAATCCGCACCGGCAGCTTCCGGGCGTTGCTGCCGAACTTCTTGGAATCCTGACCTTTGTGGCAGCCGGTCTGATGTTTGGCACCCTGAACGGCCTGCCACGCGTGGCTCGCCCGCCGCTGGTCCAGAGTCGGTGTCGCTTGAGGCGTTGCGTTCATTGGGCACCTGCCTTTCCATTGATGAGACGGACTGCGCACAGGCCCTTCCCGGTCGTTTCATCTCCGCCAATTTGCAGGACTTTCACTTGGTCCACTCGCTGCTGCAGATAGGCAAGATTGTCCGCGGCGCTGCGGGCGCACCCCTCACGGCGGCTGCCGTTGGCGAGCACGAGCGAGTAGAAGACCGTCTCGGCGGGCAAGAACTCCTGGTAGAACAAAGCCCCCGATCTGACGGTCTTCCTGTCGTAATCCAAGCCGATCCGGGCCGTGACCTCTGTGGCGTGGCGGACAAAGTGCGTGAAATCATCGTTGTGCAGAACGGCCAGATGCGTCCGCACACGTTTCCCGGTGAGTTTGTCGGGGACGCATTCCCCGATCCAGTCGGCCACGGCGGCCGGGTCACCCGTGCGCTGGAATTCAAACTCCTCCAGGACCAGTTTGTCCCCTCCCACCAGCAAGTCCGAGCCGGCGGCGCAGAGTGCCTTCTCTTTGCCGGGACCGTCCGGGAGGTCGAACTGATCCATTTGCGCAAGGGCCAAATCACGATTCAGGCGCTGCAGCACGTCCACACACGTGACCCAGGCGAAGACGCCGCGCAGAGAGCGGACGGGAAAGGCCAGGATCCGCGCGTCCGTGACGCTCAACGCTCCCGCATGACTGCTGCTCTCGTCCACCTTGCCCGGCCCGAATGCCGCCAGGAGGCCGGGATCTACCTCGTTCGCCCGCTTGCGGTCGCCGCCGTAGCTGTGCCGGGCCTCTTCGCGGCAGGCGTCCCGGAGGATCCCTTTCAGCGCCGAGCCCGCAATCGTCGGCCATTGCGTGTGCCGCTCTCGCTGCACCGGCAAGTCCACGGTCCCCAGGGCCGTCCCGGAGCCAGGGTGCAACGCTGTTTGCGCGTGAATCAGCAGCAAACCGGTCGCTGGTCTTGCAACGTTTGGGCTAGTCATCGGTCCAGACTCCTTGTAAATAGCAGCCCCACCCCTGCCGGCGGTCGTCGTCACTGTCGGCCAGAGAGTCGGGCAAGTTGGAAGGCATCGAATCGAGAAAATACACGCTACCGGCAGCGACTCCGAACCGCGTGGGCTTCGGCCCACCTCGCGCGAGGTCCCAGCCCGAGACGGCGACCTCAGCGGGAACGGCCGCGGCAACCAAGTGGTCCCGCAAACACCGCGGCCGCCAGCCGTCCTGGAAATGCGCCGGGGTTGTGAGCCATAGGAAGGGCTTCCGATTGCCGGCAGGCTTCTGGTCCGGCCAGGCAAAAGGAGCGACCGGTCGTACCGCAACACGCCGTCCTTCACCGCCGAAATGTAGCGTCGACAGTCCCGCGGCCGCGTCGGCATGGTCGGGCGGGAAAACGATCTCGGCGTACAGGCAAACGCCCGGCTTCAAAGCCAAAAAACTGGCGGCATAGATCTGGCCCTCTTCCGCCGTCAGCCGGTCGGGTTCAACGCCGATGCCCGTCCGATGATCGTAAGCGAACAACTCATCGGCTTTCACGATGTGCTCCCGCGGTGGCACTCGGCCTTCCAGCATCGCTGCCTGCCCCGCACGATCCAGGTACCCGTACACAATCTCCGTAGCCTCCGTGGTTCTGACCCACAGCGGGCGAAGCCCCTGCGTCGGGGGACGCCACCCAGGCAAGGTCATGCCGGTCTCCAACGGCCAAAGAGAGTGCAGTTTCCCTTGTGCCGTTGCCGCGTCTTTGTTTTTCGTTTCGTGCAGCATCGCGGGTGCGGGGACCAGCACGTCCGGCCCATCGCGGTCTGTCAGGGACGACCTCGCCAACCACGGCCCGCGCACCGAAACGTTCACAAGCCACTCCGGCGCGCCGGCTGCCAGGACGGCTTGGCCAATGGGCCCGCGGCGGGCCTCCGCGGCAAGCCGGTCGAAGTCACACCCAAACTTGCTCAGCAGCGCCGTCCAGACGGCTCCCGCCAGCGTTTGGGGCACAGGCTGACCGCTGGTCGCGCGGGTGGCCGCGGCGAACGGCCGGCCATCGCGGAAGAAGAGGACGTCCAACGGATCGAGGCAAAGTGCAATTCTCGCAGTGGTCATTCGTCCCTCCCGCGGGCCAAGAAAGAAGCCGTTTGACAAAGGGTCACGAAGCCGGTCACGGCAGTGGCTGCTTTGAGGCCGCGTTGCGCGACGAGTTCGAGATAATCGTCGAACTGAGACGCCACAATGCTCCCCGCATCTGCATTCTTGCCGCCCAACCGTGACCGCGTGGCCTTCTCCGCACGGTTGACCTGACGCGAGATCTCCGCTCGCATCGCCTCCGGAACCAAGCCGCTGAGGGTTGGCAGCTCGCCGTAGAGATGATACGACCAGCGGTCGGAGGCACCCGGTGAACCATCCTGCGGCAGGAACGCCTGCACCCAGCCAGCCACGGGCGTCACGAATTCCCACGGACAAAGCGCAGACGTGTGCTCGCCGGAGCGGCGGCAAACGGTGATGACAAGCGCATTGCGGCCGGACGCTTTGGCCTGTTTCTCTGCCCGCCGCGCAGCGTTCAGGGCGGAGCGGAGGTCCTCCTTGTAATGGACGACCGCCAGACCCGCGCTCACCGTCGCTGGGAGTCCGTGCAGGTAGCTCTGCCAATTGCTCACGAACGCGTCCTTGACGCCGACGGCACACTTCAAGGCCGCGGGCGTCGGCAGCAGGGCCAGAACATCGTCGCCTCCGGAGTAGATCAGCGCCCCGTCGTTCTGATTCTCCACGATTGGGCAAACGAGTTCCTTGGCAAAGTTCGACAACGCACGGCTCACCTGAAGCTGGTGCTTCGGCCCCGGAACCGCCCGCAGAATGTCCCCCATGTGGTCGCCATCCACCATCAGGATGGCATAGTAAGTGGGAGCCTTTCCCTGGCGTCGCTTCTTGTCCTGGATGATATCCCAGACCTCATCGGGGCAACGCGTCTCCTCCTCATCCGCGTCGGGCCTGGACCAATGCAGCCACTGGCCGCTCCAGGGACGCTGACGGTGATCGCGGACGTCGGCGGGATCGAGTTCCGGCGCACCTTTGTCCGGCTGCGCTTCCAACCATTGCGTTGCGGCCACTGTCGCCGTATCCTCAAACCTCATCGCACGCGACTGAGTCTGAACTTCCTTCGCCAGTTTCACAGGCCAAGCGAAGCGCTTAACCAGGCTCACCGCACACAGCCGTTCTTGTTTTCGCGTGTGCGTGCCTCCCCAGTGGATGTCGGCTGCAAACTCCCTCCAGAACTCGGCCGACTGCCCCAGATCCGCCGGACCCATTTGCTCGTACGTACCGAGCAACGAGCATTTGCCGGAATATCGCCCCTCCGCATCCGCCGGAGGACGGTAGTTGGGAACATGCCGGACGGCCTTCTGTGCGGCCAGCACGCGGGCCAACAAGTCCGTCCGATCGCTCCACAGTTTGTCGCTGTCTCCTCCCTCCTTACACGGATGGCCCAGCAACTGGGCAAGCACCGCCGGAGGGCAGTCCCTCCAGGGCAACACAACTGTTCGGATGTCAAAGAAAGACTCGACCTGCGCATCCCAGAGCGATCGTTGACTGTCCCACAACGGTTTGTGCTCGCCCAGCCGCACGCCGATCAGCTCGCCTAGTTTCTCGTAGACCTCCCCAGCGGTTTTCTGCCAGACGCCCCGACATGCCGCCTCACACTCCTGCGCGAGCGTCTCCGCGTCAGCCAGCGGCACCTCAACAAGGAAGCGATTCGGCAGACAGGGAGACCTCAAATGGCGATCGCCCTCTTCATTTCCGGCGACCGAAGGAGAAACGAATGCATCCTTGCCAAGTCGCGTGAGCACCGGCTGCATGGCCGCCGCCGTGAGCCGCGCAAGCAGATAGCTGCCCGTCCACAAGTCGCGAACCGTCCTCGCCGCCGCGATGAAGGGCTGAACCGGTCCCAGCGAAAACGCGAGAAACGCCTTTTCTGATTCGACGACCATCCTGAATTCCTCGTTGTGTGACGTTGGAACTGGGGCTCACTCCTAATCATCTACGTTCCGACGGTCTTTCCCATGACAGGGGATCGCTCGGATCTTCATCTTTTTCCACCCCAGCCCTTCCCGGCGATCCAGATTTGGGGCTGTTCGCTGAACGGGTCCACCTTGAAGCCCTCTCGGCGGTGGCGGAGGTAGAACAAGCGGTTTTCGGGGGCCGCGACGTCCAGCATCCAGGAGAAGCTGACGTCCTTGGGCCCGGGCGTCAGGTCGAAGATGACCCGCTCCGCGTCGCTGCCGGTCAGGAATTCCTCGATCACCTCCCCCATGCCCTGTCGCAATGCCTCCAAGTCCGCGAAATTCCGTTCGCCCACTCTGCAGCCAACCGTGTTGTTCCGGGCCATGTCGCGGGTCAACGCGGTCTTCTGGGCGTAATCGTCGGTGTACACGACAAGACATTCGGCCGGCCGCAAGACCTCAATCCCCAGCGGCACGAGTTCCGAATTGTCGCTGGCAATCGTCACCAGGTGGGTCGGACGATCGGTCCAGCCCGCCGCGTGCAGTTGGGACCGGCAGTGCTCGATGATCTCCGGCAACAAGTTCTGGCGATAGTACTCCTTGGCCCAGGCTTCGTCGCCTTGACGCAGGTAGTAGCGCCTGCGGCTGTCGCGCGACGCGCCGCGGCCGGGAGGCAGATCGAAGTGTCGCAAGTAGTCGCGCAGCGCCCGGCGGGGGTCCGGCGTGGATTCGTACAGCGCTGCGATCTCCAGCCGCCCGGCGCACCGTTCGTCCGCCAGGGCTCGTGCCCGCGACGCTTGCGAGTCCGGCACGAAGAAATGGCTGGCGCCGAGTTCCGATGCGACCGTCAACTTGGCGGCCAAGTGGTCCTCGCCCACCGGCCGGATCCCCGCACCCGGCGACCAACAACCCGTGGCGAAAACGCGCCCGTCGGGGACTCCGCCTTCTGCGGCCACCAGCAGCCCCGCCGCCAGCGCCGCCCAGCCCGACTCGCAGGCCAGCTCGAACCGCCG
>CAYUFW010000200.1:2847-15593 GCA_964443915.1 uncultured Pirellulaceae bacterium | reverse complement strand
GCATGACGCAAGGCCAGGGCACGTTCACCATGGAACTGCTCTGCTACCGCCGCGTCCCGGCGAGCATCCAGGAAGAGATTATTAAGAAAAGGAAAGAAGCCGCCCAGGCTGGAGCCCACTAGCCCCGTAACGACGGTCTTCGGGCCAATCGACATTCGCGTCAGGCTGCCGACCGTCCCGGTTCCGCTGTTGCCCGGCGAAGCGGATTTGCGTCTCGAGCTGGCGCCGATGGTCAACGCAATCTATGTCGGCTCGAACAACGGGCTCTCGATCAACTACAGCCTCCCGCTTTCGCCGAGAGCCAAGAATCGGGACGACGCCGCCTGGTTGGAGGGGGTGCTTCGGCCGGCGGGGCGAAGGGCGTAGTGCCTGACCCCGCCTATTTCGCTTCACCATCCCGCCGCGGCGGTCAGGATCTGCGTGAGCGTCTCCTCGCTGAGGGCCACCGGGTTGTACCGCATGCTGCTGGCTTTGCGGGCCAAGGCGACCATGTCGGGGACATGCGCGGCGTCGAGTCCGAAGGCGCGCAGCGGCGGGATGCGGAGCTGATGGACCAAGTCAAACAGGAAGCGGCAGCCGGCGTCTAAGGCTGCTTCGCGGCTCAGCGCCGGGCGATCGGTCAAACGCCGTCCCAACTGGACGTAGCGCTCCAGGTACGGATGCTGCGCCGATTCGGCCGAAAGCGCCGCGATGTTGGCCGCCACGACGTGCGGCAGCAGTGCGGCGCAGACCGTGCCGTGGGGGATCGGGAAGTTGGCGCCGATCGGGGCCGCAAAGCCATGAACCGCGCCCAGCCCCGCGTTGGCCAGCGTGATGCCGCTGTAGAGCGCGGCCAGCGCCATGGCCTCCCGCGCCTCCAGATCCGTCCCGTCGGCACAGACGCGCGGCAGCGCGGCCGCGGCCAGACTCACTCCCTGTAACGCCAGGGCGTCCGTCAGCGGCTGGGCGCGATTCGACGTGTACGACTCGATCAACTGGCACAGCGCATCCAAGCCGCTGGCGGCGGTCACCTCCGGCGGCGCCCCGACGGCCAACTCCGGATCGATCACGGCGATCCTGGCCAGCAAGTGTTCGCTCCGCAGGCTGGCCTTGAACTTCTTTTCCGGACAGCCGATCACCGCGTTGCGGGTCGCTTCCGCGCCGGTGCCCGCGGTCGTCGGCACGGCGATCCACGGAGCCGCCGGGTGCCGCAGCGGCTGCCCTCGGCCGACGACTTCCATGTAGTCCAGCGGCGAGCCGGGGTTGGTCAGCAGGCCGGCGACTGCCTTGGCCGCATCGATCGCGCTGCCGCCGCCCAGCCCGATCACGAGGTCACACTCGGCCGACTTGGCAACTTGCAGCGATTGCTCGACGTCCGCCACCGTCGGTTCGCCGCGTTGCGAGCAGCACGTCACGCCCACGCCGGAGACCTCCAGCAGCGCCGCCAACCGGTCCACGACGCCCCCGTCGCCCCGCTGCCCCGCGTTGGTGACCACCAGAGCCCGCCGGCCGAACGCCGCTGACAATTCGCCGATCCGCTTCACCGTCTGGCGGCCGAAGATGATCCGGCCCACGCAAAAAAAATCAAACACACTCATCGAAATCCTCCACCCATGCTGGGCAAAAACCGCGACGGCCGCTATAAGACCAATAGCTATTCGCAATCAGGTGCAAGCTGGAGGCTGGTGATTCCAGCACGGCTTGCCCGTGCGGCTTTCCGTTCCCAGTCTAGCGGATCAGGTAAGTCGATGAAACGATCCTTGTACTTTCTCGGCTGCCCCGTGTGGGCCTCGGCACGCTGGCAGGGGAACCTGTTTACGCGGCACGCCAAGCGCGACCAGTGGCTGAGTCAGTACTCGCTGGTCTTCAACGCGGTCGAGGGCAACAGCACGTTTTACGCTCTCCCCTCGCAGGACACCGCCCAGCGCTGGGTCGATGCGACAAAGCCCCCGTTCCGCTTCGTGCTCAAGTTCCCGAAAGCGATCAGTCACAAGCATCGGCTGGTTAACGCGGAAGCGGAGACCGAGGCGTTTCTCGAGATCCTCCGCATCCTGGACGACGGCCAGCGGCTGGGGCCGGCCTTTCTGCAGTTGCCGCCGACTTTCTCGGCCAGCCACCTGGACGACTTGGCTGCCTATCTGCAGCGATTGCCCACCGAGTTTCCGTACGCCGTCGAAGTCCGTCACGCGGATTTCTTCGACCAAGGCAAGAACGAACTCGCGCTCAACGACCTGCTGGCGGAGTTGCGCGTCGACCGCGTGATCTTCGACAGCCGGCCGCTCTTCAGCGCGCTGCCCAGCGACGATTGCGAACGCGGTTCCCAGTCCCGCAAGCCCCAGCTTCCCGTCCACCGCGGCGTGACCGTCCCCCTTGCCGCCGGCCGGTAACTCAATACCTTGAACGACTGCTCGGGTTTGCGCACCGAGTCCGGGGTTCGTGAATCTGGAACGCAGAATGGGACCATCTCATGGACGACACAGCACACGACTTCGACGAATCCCAGAATCCGTATGCGGCCCCGCGGACGGCTGCGGCACTGGTTGACGGCCAGTTGGCCGGTGGGCCGGCGGGCGGGAGTGGAGTGCTCTTGCGCAGTGCCGTCGTGGCCGCGTTGGGGTCGTTCCTGTTCGGGTTCGACACGGCCGTGATCTCGGGCACGACCGAAGCCCTCCGCAGCGTGTTCGGACTGGACGACAACACGCTGGGGTTCACGGTCTCCAGCGCCCTGATCGGGACGCTGTTCGGGGCCCTGTTGGTCGGCCGGCCGAGCGACTGGTGGGGGCGGCGGCCGGTGCTGGCGCTGCTGGCCGTGCTTTTTCTGGCGTCCGCGTTCGGCTGCGCGTTGGCTTGGAACTGGTACGCCCTGCTGCTGTTTCGCTGGCTGGGCGGCGTGGCGGTGGGCGGGGCGTCGGTGGTCTCGCCGATGTACATCACGGAGATTGCACCCGCGAAGCGGCGCGGCGTGCTGGTGGCGGTGAGCCAGTTGAACATCGTGGTGGGCATCCTGGCGGCCTATCTCTCGAACTATCTCGTCGCCTGGTTCCTGGGGGCGGACCATCCGGCTGCCTGGCGCTGGATGTTCGGCGTCATGGCAATTCCCTCGGTGGCGTTTCTGCTGACGGCCATGTTGATTCCCGAAAGCCCTCGGTGGCTGGTCAAGCGCGGACGACGGGAGCAGGCCCAGCAGGTGCTCGCCAGCTTCGG
The DNA here is from genome assembly GCA_964443915.1 of uncultured Pirellulaceae bacterium. Classification (GTDB taxonomy): domain Bacteria; phylum Planctomycetota; class Planctomycetia; order Pirellulales; family Pirellulaceae; genus Anammoximicrobium. The sequence goes on along the minus strand of CAYUFW010000200.1, from coordinate 12,410 downwards.
CCATGAGGCCCCGGCACGCGAGGCCGCGGAGATCGCGGAATCGCTGCACGCCGAAATGAGCGGAGGGCATCAGCCGCTGTTCCAGTGCAAGCACCTCAAGCCGCTGCTGTTCGCCTTCATGATCGCGGCTTTCAACCAGTTGGACGGCATCAACGCGATCATCTACTACACGGCAGACATCTTCCGGATGGCGGGCGCGTCCAAGGCCAGCGCGCTGCTGCAATCGGTGATCATCGGCCTGACGAACCTGGTCATGACACTGGTGGCGATGGCCCTGATCGACCGCGTGGGGCGCCGGACGCTGTTGCTGGTCGGTTCCGTCACGTTTGTGTTCTCGCACGCGCTGGCGGCCTGGGTCTTCTACACGCACGCCCAGGGCTGGATCGTGATCGCGGCCCTGATGGGCATCGTCGGCTCCCACGCCTATTCGCAGGGAGCGGTGGTCTGGGTTTACATCAACGAGATCCTGCCCAACGCGATCCGCGCCTCCGGCTCGGCCGTGATCTGCTTCATGCTCTGGGTGCTGTGCGGAGCGGTCAGTTGGTCCTTCCCCGTGGTGGCCGGCATTTCCGCCTCCGGCCCCTTCGTGTTCTTTGCCCTGATGATGGTCCTGCAGTTCGTGCTGATCCTGAAGTACCTGCCGGAAACCAAGGGCCGCTCGTTGGAGGAGCTGCAGCGGTACTTCGAGAGCCGGAGATGACGAACCGCGCGGCCGTGTACGGGGGCGTCGTGCAGTGCGTCCTTAGTGCGAAAAGTGGGGTAAGCTTCCACCTTGCCAGCGACAAACGACCGCAAGCAGGAAGCTTACGCCACCTACGAGCGATGAGGAGGTTCAGTCTTTCCTGAGCCGGACCTTGTAATTGCCGCGTTCCTCGTCGTGCTCCAGATCGATCAGTCCCAGGCTCTCGACTTCTTCCAGCAGATCGGAGAAGTTGCGGTAGCCGTAGTAGGCTTCGTTAAAGTCCGGGTGGACGCGGCGGATGGCCTGCTTGAGCATCGAACCCCAGAGCGGGTCGTAGTCGAGTTCCAGCGACTTGACGATTTTGACCAGCCGGTTGATCGCCTCTTGCTTCTTGTCGCCCTCCTTCTTGACCCGCTTGGCTCCACCCGCGGCGGCAGCCGCTACGCGAGACTCCTCACGGATCAGGTCGTCGTAGTAGATGAATTCGTCGCAAGCGGAAATCAGCAGGTTGGACGTCGAACTCTTGACGCCGCAGCCGATTACCCGCTTGTTGTTCTCCTTCAGCTTGGAGACCAGCGGCGAAAAGTCGCTGTCGCCGGACAGCAGGGCGAAGATGTCGATGTGCTGTTTGGCGTAGCACAGGTCCAGGGCGTCGACCACCATGTGGATGTCGGCGCTGTTCTTGCCGCTGACCTTGCTCTGCGGGATGTCGATCATCTCGATCCCGTGGGTGTGGAACTCGCGGACGGCGTCGCGGTAGTGGTTCCAGTCGCAGTAGGCCCGCTTGTAGACGATGCGGCCCTTCTCCAGCAGCCGTTTCAGGACCAGCTGGACCTGGAAATCGGGCCACTTCGTGTCGCGGACGCCGAGCGCCAGGTTCTCGAAATCGACAAAGACGGCAATCAGGGGTTCGTGGGACATATGGGGTTCTCCGCCGCGGGCGCGGTCTTTCGGCCAGCGGCGGGAAATAGTCTACCCGGTTTCGGACGCGCGGGATACGGGGGGGCGGAGTAGGCCGGAACAAGTCCGCGCCGTTCCGGCACGCAGCAACGGTGGCCGAAGTAACCTCCCGAAACGGAACTGCCTGCCCCCGGCGGATGCTGCCACCCCGCCCTGCGGCCTTTACCGCAACGGCTTGAGGTGCGTGAACGGCTCGAAGTCGGGCAATTGGTCCCAAGCCAGCTTCTCGTCGGCGGCCGGCACATAGCGCGGCTCGACGCCCAGTTCCTTGAGGACGATGTTCCGCGCCAGCGGGGTGCCGATGGTCTTGTAAAACGCCAAATGCCGGTTGTCCAGGAAGAAGGCCAGGACTTGCGCCGAGCAGGTGCCGAACTTGACGGGCTTCCCGCCGACGGCCGCGGCCTGCTGGGCGATCCGCCAGATCTTGGCGTACTCCAGCGGGTTCTTCGGGTCGTGTTCGACACGGCCCACGACGCGCGGCCACCGCCACGTCTTGTAGATCGAGTCCAGCATCGTGCCGACGGGGTAGGAGAGCAGCGGCGAGCGCGTACGCTCCGTCTGCAATTCTTCGTGCTCCAGGCCCTTCCACCGCTGCAGCGGATAATGGTGCCACGAGCGGCCCGCGGCGTCCTCGTCCAAGTGGTAGTCGCCCGTCGTCAGAACATCCAGCCCCGCCCGCGCTTGATCCGCGACGACGGTCTGGTGGGCGTCGGTGAACTGCTCGCGGAACCAGGGATCCATCACCGCGGTATCCAGCGGCCGGCCCCACAGATTCGCCGTGTACCAACGAGGACGCGGCCACGAGCCCGTCACCGTTGCCGGCAGCAACAAGTCTTTCGTCACGGTGAATGCCATCGTTCATCTCTGCCGTCCGCAAGAGGCGGCGTCCGAGCGGCTTGCCGTTGTCTCCGGAAGTTCTTTTCGGGCGGGCTGAGCCGGCCACGGCGGCTCGTTTCGCGACTTGGGCGTCTCGGTGATGAGCCGCGCCGAACGGTTCCGCGTGACGTAGTTCCAGCCCCATTGCAGCAGCACCAACACCCGGTTCTCAAACTCGACGAGATACATCAAGTGGACGAACAGCCAAACCAGCCAGGCCGAAAAACGGCGCAGCCGCAGCTTGCCGATCTGCGCCACCGCCGCCGAACGGCCGATCACCGCCATGCTGCCGCGGTCGCGGTACCGGAACGGCGGCGGCGCTTGGCCGCGGAGCCGGCGGGCGATCAGACGTGCAACATAGGCACCTTGCTGCATGGCAACCGGAGCGACGCCGGGCAGCGGCCGGCCGGCCGGCTGCCGCGCGTGGGCCAGATCGCCCAGGACGAAGACCTCCGGATGGCCGGCAACACTCAGGTCCGGCTCGACGATCACGCGGCCTTGCCGATCCAGTTCCGCGCCGACGGCGCGGGCCAACGCCGCTCCCAGCGGCGAGGCTTGCACGCCCGCGGCCCAGACCACCGTCCGCGCCGGAATGGTCTCCGGCTGCTGGTCATGGCGAACGGCGACGCCGTCCGGCTGGATGTCCGTCACGACGGAACTGGTGCGCACCGTGACGCCCAGCCGTCCCAGCGATTCGGTCGCCGCCCGCGACAAGCGCTCGTCGTAGGTGGGCAGGATGCGCCCGGTCCCTTCGAGCAAATGTACTCGCGTCTGCCTGGTGTCAATGTGCCGGAAATCCTTGGGCAACGTGTGATGCGCCAGTTCGGCAATTGCCCCCGCGAGTTCGACGCCCGTCGGACCGCCCCCCACCACGGCGAAGGTCATCCACTCCTGCCGCCGGACCGCGTCCGCCTCCCGCTCGGCCCGCTCGAAGGCTTCGAAGACGCGCCGCCGGATCTCGGTCGCGTCTTCGATCGATTTCAAGCCGGGCGCCAGCGGCTCCCACTCGGCGTGGCCGAAGTAATGGTGGCTGGCCCCGGTCGCCAGGATCAGCGTGTCGTATTGGATGCTCTCGTTTCCGAACAACACGCGGTGGGCGGCGGCGTCGAAGCCGGTCACTTCGCCTTGCACGACGCACACGTTCCGCTGGCGGCGGAGGATCGCCCGCAACGGCGACGCGATGTCCGCCGGGGACAAGCCGCCCGTCGCCACTTGATACCGCAGCGGCTGGAACAAGTGGAAATTCCGCCGATCGATCAGCGTCACCTTCACCGGCGCACGCCGCAGAGACTGAGCGGCATACAACCCGGCAAATCCGCCACCGACGATGAGCACGTGATGATCGGCTCCGCCTTGCACGTCTTGCTCCATATCCCGCATCCCGTGTCCCGCATCCCGTATCGGTGTCCCGCTCACACAGGCAACGACTCCGAATACCGCGCGGACACCTCCGCCGCACCGCCACCGCCGTGCTGCCGCAAGGCGGAGCGGACCATCAGCCACTCCTCGATATTATCCGATGTCAGCACGCCCACCAAGCTGTGGCCGTGCAGCACGGGCAACATCGAACAGCCCGACTGCTGCATGATGGCAAAGGCCTGGTCCAGCGGCATCGCCTCCTCGATGAACTGGCAATTGCGGGCCATCACATCGCGGACGGTCGCATCCAACCGGCCTTGAGCCAAACCCGCCAACAGATCGGCGCGGTGCAGCACGCCGATCACTTGTCCCCGCTCGACCACCGGAAAGTCGTGCTGGTGGTCGGCCAGCAACTCGTCCACGGCGGCCCGCAACGGCATTCCCGGGTCCAAGCCGCGGAATCGCGGCACCATCGCTTCCCGCACTCGCACGCCGCGGACCAGCGAGCGCATCTGGACGTGCTGCGCCTCGCCGCGAGCGGCAAAGTACACGAAGAAAGCGACCAACATCAGCATCCAGTTCGTGAAGAAGCCCACGATCCCGAACAACACCGCCATGACCTGTCCGCAAACCGCAGCGATGTTGGTCGCCCTCGCGTAGGGCAGAAACATGGCCAACACGGCACGCAGCACGCGCCCGCCGTCCATCGGGAATGCGGGCAGCAAGTTGAAGACGACCAGGGCCACGTTGATCGAGATCAACTGCGTTAGGAGACCGACGGCCGTCAGGTCGCTGCGCATCAGCTCCTGCACGCCGCCCAAGGCCGCAGCGACCGGCAACAAGACGGCCACGATGGCCACGTTCACGGCCGGCCCGGCCAGGGCAATCCAGAACTCCTGCCAGGGGTTTTCCGGGATCCGCTCCAGCCGCGCCAAGCCGCCGATCGGCAGCAGCGTGATGTCGTGCGTCCGAATCCCGAACGCCCGCGCCGTCAGCGCATGGCCGAACTCGTGTAACAGCACGCACAGGAACACGGCCATCAGCAGCGTCGTGCTGCCCGCCACCGCAGCCCAGGCGGACCCCGTCAGCAATTGGGCAACCACCAGCAGTCCGATCAGGAGCAAGAACGTCCAATGGACGATCACGTCAATGCCGAACCAAGGGCCCAGGTACAAGCCGGATTTCATGGCCATGTTCCCTTCTTCTGGCTGTTCTTGGATATCTGGATTCACATCCTCAGTAAACCTGCGCCGCGCGCGGCCGACCGGGAGAACCGTCTCGAATCCGGCCCGCGCTCGGCGCCGCCTGCCGCGCGTCGAGGGCGCGGTGATGGAGCCGAGCTACCGACCGCGCCGCGCGTTCGGCAGCCAGCGTCACTGCTGCCATAACCGCATCGGCCTGCTCGTTCACAACCACCGTTCCCGCCGGCAGTCGGACCACCAACCGGCACGCCTTGTCCACCCCGCCCCGCAGGCCGTTTTCGTCGCTGATCGTGACGCTCAAGCCACGGATCAGCGGCGAGAAGCGGGTCAACGCCAGGCGAATCCTGTCCTCAATTCGTTGCCGGTCCGGGGTTGTGACTTGCACGTCTTTGAAAAGCATGGTCATCTTCATCGTCGATCTCCTCGCTCCAAATGGATCAGTCTCCGAAGTCGAACAATTCGCTGAAAAACCCGCCCCGCCGTTTCCGCGGACCTGCCTCGCGTTCCTCGTAGCCGCGTCGCGAGTACTCGTCATCGCGCCGACATCACCAGGGTTTGAGTGCATTTGGGACACTTCATTTCCGCCGCTCCTCTGAGAAGTTCTGATCTGCTGCTTGCGGCAGCCCTATCCGCTGTCACTTACCATGTTCTAGCCGGTCGGCATGATATTGACAAATACAATCTTACGATACGAACCATCGTTTTTATCAATTCATGGCGATAGCACTCACGGTGTTCGGGAGGCCCGTGCCATGGACCGGGTCAATAACCGCCACCTGATGGGCTCCTGGGTTGTGGCGCGAGGGGAGCGTCGTGCGGACCTGCGAGGAATGGTTGTTGTCGCAGCTTGTTGCTGGCATCGTCCAGGAAGTTGTGTATATTCCTACGTTGCGGATCGGGACCTTGATCGCAACCTTGCTCCGGGGAGACGACTGATGTGCAGAGCGTGCATTGGAGACGGACTTGATCGACGTGAGTTCCTGGCGGTGGGCGGCGCGTGGGGCGCGGCCACGCTGTTGTCTGCGGGCGGAGCATCCAGGGCCGCCGCTGCCGAACAGGCCATGCCGCCGCGCGCGAAGGCTCCGGCCCGCGTGCTGGTGGCTTTCTTGTATCCGCCGGCCGACGTGGTCAATGCGGGCAAAATGGAGGACTCGTGGGCGCCGCACCAATGGTTTACCTGGCCTGGGAACCAGTTCCAGCCGGAGGCGCAGGAAGAGAAATTCACGGCCAAGATCCGGGAGATGGCCAAGACGCTAGGCATCGAACTGGAGTTCACGCCGCGGGCCATCTATCAGCAGGCCAAGGTCGAGGAGTTCATCGCGCACGCCAAGCAGACCGCACCCGACGCCGTGCTGATCGTCAATTTCTGGAACACGCTGTCCAAGTGGGCCTTCCAGATGGCCACCGAATCGGCCCCCACCGCCATCGTGTACCACTCGGTCGGCTCGAACCACCAACTGCCGCCGGAATCGCTCCGCATGGCAGAGGGGCTCTACTACATCCACTCGATCGAGAACTTTGAGGAGATCGAGCGCGGTCTGCGCGCGGTGCGGGCCAAGAAGATGCTGGCCCAGAGCCGCTTGCTGAGGGTCTCCGGGCGAGTGGAGTCGGTCGTGCAGGATCTGGAGAAAACGCTCGCCGTCGAGATCGTCGGCATCCCGGCCGCCGAACTGAACGACCTGTTCGACACCATCACGCCGGACGAAGCGCTGCGGCAGGAAGCGATGGCGTTCAAGCAACGGGCGGCGCGCGTGACGGACGTGAGCGACGAGTACTTGGCCGACGCGTTTCGAGCCCACCGGGCCGTGCGCCAGATCGTGGACCGCTACGGCGCCGATGCGATTACGATTGAGTGCCTGATGTTGAAGCACCGCAAACCGTGCGTCAGCTTTGCGATTAACAACGGCGAACTGTTGCCCAGCGGCTGCGAGAACCACCTCGACGCGACGCTCACGATGATGCTGGGCCGCTGGCTGCTGGACCGAGCGGGCTTCCAGCACAACCCCGAGTTCGACACCAGCGAGAACCGCTATTTCGGCGCGCACTGCACCTGTGCCCTCAACCTGCACGGCCCCCAGGGCCCCAGCCAGCCGTTTGCGGTGCGGCCGTTCTTCCACCAACTTCCCAAGACGGCGGCGTTGGACGTCCAATGGACGCCCGGCGAGCCGATCCTGGTGGCCAAGTACCTGTCGGGCAAGGACACGCTGTCGTGCTGGACGGGCAAGGCGATCGAATCGCCCGCGTCGCCGCCCACGGGAGGCTGCGCCACGCGCGTGCTGGCGGAAATCGACGGCGTCCAGGACGTCTGCGACATCTATGCCGGCCCGCACCCCGTGCTGTTCTGCGGCACCCGTGGCGACGCCCGCCGCATGAAGGCCTTCGCCCGCATGTACCGGCTGAAACTCGAAGGCAACGTGTGACACGAACCACGACGACGTAACGGCCGGTCTGCGGCGACCGTACCGGCACAGACGCGGATCACGGATGAATCGATGAGGAGCCCAGATGGCCTTGCCCGAGGAGGCAGCGATGATCGACGATCCGACACGCCGAGAGTTCATCAAGGTTCTGGCGGCGGGCGGCGCGGTGTGCGGCGCGGCCTCGGCTTGGACCGCAGGAGGCGGGGCGTGGTCTCACGCGGCGGACGGAGAGCCAGCCCGTCCGGGGACGGCCTTGGACCAGACCGGCGTGGAGGCGGAGATGTGCCGCCGGGCGGAACTCCACCTTCAGCAACGGCGTCTGGTGGTGGACTACTATCGCATCGGCCGAAAGCTCGCCTATCCACTGCCGCTGACGAGCCTGAGGGTTCCCGACGTACCGGTGCCGGGCATTCCCGGCTATCCCTGGTCGACGTGGCTGTCGTGGACCCTTGAGGAGCGGATCTTGGCCCTGGGTTGGGCCGCGGAGTGGTTTCAGGAAAAGGAGACCCTGAATGCGGCCGCGGCCGACTTGGCGGCTTTGGCGGATTGGCCGCAGTACGGAAAGAGCCTGGATTCCGCTCACACGGGACGCCTTCTCTGGACGGCCTGCACCCGCTGGAAATGGGTGGCGGACGACCTGCGGCGTAAGCTGCGCGAAGCTTGCCGTCGCCACGTCGAGGGTCGGATGCCGGCCTCCGACAAGCTGGCTGGCGCGGAACCGACCAAGGACGACATCCTGCGCCGAACGGCGCCTCATGCCGCCCTCCACAACATCAGCCTCATCGGTGCCGTGGGCACAGCGCTCACGGCCGTCGCCTCGCAGCACCCGGCCGCCGCGGTGCTCAACGCGCGGCTCAGCGGGCTGTTCGGGGCGGTGCTGGAACTGCGGGGGAGGGGATTCAGCGAGGGCGTGGCCTACGACGGCTACGTGCTGGACTTCATCGCCGACTGGCTGAGCACGCTGCCCGAACAGGACCGATCGCCGATCCTGGATCACCCCCATCTCGACCACTTCCTGGACGAATCCTACATGCTGTCCGCGCCGGGGGCGGCGGAGCAGGTGGTGGAAATCGGCGACGTAGAGCCTCGCGAGATGCCCTTCCATCTCTCGGCTCAGGCGAAGCTCTTGAGTCTGCGCGGCAATGCGACGCGCGCGTGGCATGTGGCGCGGTGTCCACTGGACTGGTTCCGCACCGACGGTCTGGCTGCGCTGCGCTCGGCGCCGAGCGACTTGTCTGGCAAAACCCCGCCCGCCGGTGCGTTGGACGCCCATTATGCTGCCGTGCTCCGCACCGGCTGGGAAGCGGACGACGTGGCCGTGGCCGTTTCGTGTACCAACTCACCAATGGGCCATCTGCCGAGCGACAACGGCACGCTGGTCCTGGGCACGCAAGGCAAGTGGCTGATCACGGATCCAGGCTACCAGCAGTACGCCAAAGGGGACGAGCGCGAATTCACGGTCGGGCCCACCGCGCACAACGCCCCGCTCATCAATGGCACGGCGCAGAACCAGAAGCAACCCCACCGCATGGTCCTGGAGGAGGCGGGGCCGAATGTCCGCCGCGTGGTCATCGACTTGACCGATTGCTACCCGTCTGCCGTGCCGCTGACAAAACTGGTGCGGCACGTTTGGCTTTCGGACAAGAACCTGGTCGTCGTCGCCGACCAACTGGAAGGCAAACAGTCGCTGCAGGCGACTTACCACTGGCACGGTCACCCGGCCTGCGCGTGGTGGGTTGAGGCCAACTGGGCGCTGCTGACGCTCGACGGCGTGCAGCTCTGGTTGACCAGTCCCCAAGCAAAGCTTTCCGGCGTCAACCTCCAGCGACTTCCCGGATCGCGCGGCCAGCTTTCGCTGGTCTGCCCGCTCGAAAAGGCCGGGCCGGTGGTCTGGTGGGCCTTCGTGTTGGGCGACGGGCACCCCGATCTGCAGGCGGCCCCCGATGGCCGGCAGATCCGCATCCTGGACCAGACGTTTGCCGTGTGATAGGCTGTGATCACACCCGTTGGACGTGTAGCCGCCACGGGTCCTGGCGAACGGTGGGGCGTTAGCCCACCGGTTCT
>CAYUFW010000200.1:0-2810 GCA_964443915.1 uncultured Pirellulaceae bacterium | reverse complement strand
GCCCCACCGTTCGCCGGGAGGAGACCGTCGGACTACGGGAGGCACGATGATGTCGGACGCAAGACTGACTCGGCGCGGCATGATCTGCGGCACGGCCGGGCTGGCCGCGGCAACGGTCACCTGCCGCTGGACCGCAGCCGTTTCGTCTGCGGCTGAGGCGGCCGCGCCCCGCGAGACGATCTGGGACTGCCACGGCCATATCAGCGGTCTGGCCGGCACGGTCGAGCAGGCCGTGGACCGGTTGCTGGTGTATGCCGACCGGATGGGCGTCGAGCGGATGGTGGTCTGCATGGGGATGCGGACGGTGCAGGACCCGTCGGCGGCGGAGTTGCGGCAGCACAACGACGAAGTGCTGCGGGCCGTGGCGAGCGCGCCGGATCGGCTCTTCGGCTTTGTTTTCTTGAGCGCCAAGCAACCCGAGGCGAGTCTCCGGGAGTTGGACCGCTGCGTGCGCGACGGGCCGATGGTGGGCGTCAAGTTCTGGCTGGCTGCGGTGTGTACCGAGCCCCAGTTGGAGCCGGTCGTGCGGCGCATTGCCGAGTTGAAGGTCCCCGTGTTGCACCACACCTTCTTCCGCTACGGCGGGCCGTGGCCGGGCGAGTCCACTCCCGCGGATGTTGCCGCGCTGGCCGCCAAGCACCCGGATGTCTCCTTCGTGTGCGCCCACGCCGGAGCCGATTGGGAACTGGGCATCCGCGCGGTGCGTGCCGCGCCCAACGTGGCTATCGATATCGCCGGTTTTGAACCGAGGCCCGGCTGGGTCGAGATGGGCGTGCGCGAACTGGGGCCGGAGCGAGTCTTCTTCGGCAGCGACTTTCCCGGTCGGAGCTTTGCCTCGCAGTTGGCCAAAGTCGATTCGGCCGACTTGTCGCCGGGCATCCGGCGCATGATCCTCAGTGGAAACCTCAAGCGGCTCTTGACTCCGGTTCTTACGGCGAAGGGAATGAAAACATGATGACGATTGACACCAACGCGTACCTGGGCCGCTGGCCCTTCCGCCGCTTGCCCTGCGACGAAACGCCCAGGCTATTGGAAAGGCTAAAGCGGCACGGCGTCACGCAGGCTTGGGTGGGCGCGCTGGAAGGCGTGTTTCACCGCGACCTGGGCGGCGTGAACCTGCGGCTGGCCGACGAGTGCCGGCAGCACGCGGGCCGGCTGGTGCCCTTCGGCTCGGTCAACCCCCAACTCCCCGACTGGCAGGAAGACGTACGCCGCTGTGCCGAACAGTTCCACATGCCGGGCATTCGGCTACATCCCAACTACCACGGTTACACGCTGGCCGATCCGGTATTTGCCGAGGTACTCAAGGCGGCGGATCAGCGCGGCCTGATCGTGCAACTCGTCGTCCGCATGGACGATCCGCGCGTGCAGCACCCGCTGGTTCCGGTAGCGAACGTGGACCTCGCGCCGCTGGCCGGCGTGCTCGAACACTTCCCCAAGCTGCGACTGGTGGTCCTGAACGGCGGGGAGCAGCGCCGCAACGAGGCCCTGAGCAAGCTCGTTTCTGCCGGCCGGGTCTGGTTCGACTTTGCCACTCTGGACGGCCTGGGCTGCGTCGAGCGGTTGCTGAAGTCCGTGCCTCACGCGCAGGTCGTCTTCGGATCGCACCTGCCGCTGTTCGCGCTGGAATCGGCCGTGCTGAAACTGAAGGAATCGGCGCTGCCCGAAGAACAGGAAGCGGCCATCCGCCACGGCAATGCCCAACGCCTGCTGGAGCGGAGCGGCGGGGGGTGAAGGACCTGTCCGGATCCCGACATCGTTCGCTTCGACGCGACCTGTCCGCGGTCGCATTCTGCCTTGCTCAGCCCCGTTCGGCCTGTACGCCTTCGCCGGTCCGGCGGCGACGGCCTTGCCGGTTGCATCTTGTTTCTTCGGGTGCCGGCAGTTACGATGCGCGGCGTTGTCTCTTAACCTCTGGGAGCCATGTCATGAAGCGTGTTTTGTGTTTCTGCCGTCCGCCGCTTCGCCCGGCCGGCCTCGCGCTCTGTGCGGCCGTCGCGTTGCTCGCGTCCAACCTTCCATCCGCCGAGCCCGCTGCGGGCCGCGATTTGATCCGCCTGGAAAACGAGAAGCCGGGTACGTCCGATTGGCAGTTGGCGTACGTGCGACTCGACCAGTCAGGCCCTGCCGGCACGCGGTCGCCCGGCATCGAGGGCTACTGCTCGCGGCAATCGGTCGCCGCCGGGGAGCCGATCGAGTTCTTTGTCAGCACCGAGCCGGCGTGCCAATTCACGATCGAGATCTTCCGAATGGGCTATTACGGCGGGCTGGGCGCACGGCTGATGCAGACGTTGGGGCCGTTGGACGGCAAGCCGCAAGCCGTCCCGGACGTCGGCCCGCGGCGGATTCGCGAGTGCCGTTGGGAACCCAGTGCCCGGATTGTGATCCCGGCCGATTGGACCAGCGGGGTCTACTTGGGGCGGCTGTCCCGCGTACCCAATCCCGACGGCACGATGCCCTGGCAGAGCTACGTGATCTTTATCGTCCGCGACGACCGGCCGGCCGACATCCTGTTCCAGTGTCCGGACAACACCTGGCAGGCTTACAACCGCTGGCCCGACACGTATTCGCTGTACATCGATCCGGGCAACAAGTTCGCTTGGTGCAACAACACCGTCGACGTCAGCTTTGACCGGCCCTACGGCAAGTACGTGCAGATTTACGAGAACCCGCAGTCGGTCGGCTCGGGCGAGTTCTTGTGCTGGGAGTTTCCCTTGTGCTATTGGCTGGAGCAGCACGGGTACGACGTCAGCTACTGCTCCAATAGCGACATGCTCACGCCGGACCGCGCAGCCAAGTGCAAGGCGTTC
>CAYUFW010000199.1:0-15637 GCA_964443915.1 uncultured Pirellulaceae bacterium | reverse complement strand
CTCCAGGTGTACAGCAGACGCCGCGTGCGGCTGCCCCATTTTTCGCGGCCCATCAGCTCGGGGTTGTCGCGCACGCGGTCCCACTTGTTGTACGACGAGATGCCGCAGTAATGCACTTCGCGCTTGTGGAGCACCACGTTGGGATAGCACACCCGCACGTGCGTGGCACCGTAGGGTTCGAGTTTCGGGTCCTCGTAAGGCGGCCAGGCCAGCTTGCCACGGGCGGGCCAGTTGCCTTGGCTGTCCCGCAGAATCCACTCGGAATGCGTGTAGCCGATATTCTGGAACAGGATCAGGTCGCCCGCTGGGCCGTCGGCGGCAAAGGTCCGATACGAGTGTTCGGTGAACGGCGGGCTGTCCCCCCAAGCGGGCAGAATGGTCTGTGGCGGTAGTTTCGGGTCCGTGCTGGAAAACTCCCAGATCTCAGGCCGCGCCGGACCGCCCCCGCGCTTCGTGCGGTCGGCGACAAGCGTGGGATTGACCGACAGGAACAGACGTCCGTCGTGCGCCAGTCCCAGCGGGCACGGCTCGCGCGTGCGGTCCTTCGGGTCCTCGGCGACCAGTTGCCAACCCGCCGACTCGCGACTGTACAATTGCCACCGGCAGTTGTTCAGCGGCGGGATGTCCTTCAGGGTTTCCAGCCCGCTGGCGAAGACCCGCTCGCCCGCGCGGACCAGGCACGTCGACCCGAAGCACCACAGGGGTCCCGAACCGTTTTCGGCCGGCGTGTAACGAAAGACGACCTCTTCCGCCTCCACTACCGGATTCAACGCCGGCTGGGCGGCGGGCAGCACGAGCAGCAAAGAAAACAGCGAGAACATGGCTGGCTCCTTGGTGTCAAGGGAGGAGGGGACAGTACGTCTTGTCATGGCCGCCGATGGCCGACCACGCCCCATCGTAGGCCGCTCGCTCCGCGAGCGGAAGCCCCCGCTCGCGGAGCGAGCGGCCTACGATGATGAGCGCATGGCGTGCGCATCGCGCCGATCCACGCCACGAAGTGGCCGCGGGCTGGCGATTGCTGGGCCTGGTCGCTCAGCGCGATTACCAGCCGCCCGTCTATCGCATAGACGCCCATATGCCGTCACGCCCCGCTCTCACCAGCTTCCGCTGCGGTCAGGGCATGGTTGCAGACGCTGCGGGCCGGGGCTATACTCCGCGCGATTGGATCTGGCACATGAGTTCAGCCGCTTGAGCAATGGCTTTTTGAGAAGGAGTTTCCACCATGTCCACACCGAACAGCTTTCCCGTTTCGCGGCGGGGGATGATGCAAGCGATCGGCGCCTGCGGCGCGGCGGCGTTGGGGGCTGGTCTGGCCGGCGCTGCCGACGAGGCGGCGCCGCCGCGTCCGGGCGGACAGCAGAGCGCGCTGGGCCTGAAGCAGCCGCCGCTGGAGAAGGTCCGCGTCGGGATGATCGGCGTCGGCGCCCGTGGTTCGGGACTGCTGGGCGATCTGCTGACCATCGACGGCGTGGCCGTGACGGCCGTGTGCGACGTGGTGCCGCAGCGCGTCGCCGCCGCCCAGGCCCGCGTGGCCGCCAAAGGCCAGCCTTCGCCGACCGGGTTCTCCGCGGGCGAGACCGATTTCGAGAACCTCTGCCGGCGCGACGACGTGGACCTGGTGTACGTCGCCACGCCTTGGGAGTGGCACACGCCGATGGCCGTGTGCGCCATGAACGGCGGCAAGCACGTCGTGAGCGAAGTTCCGGCCGCCCGCACGCTCCAGGAGTGCTGGGACCTCGTGAACACCTCCGAGCGGACGCAGCGGCATTGCATGATGCTGGAGAACTGCTGCTACGGCGAGATCGAAATGCTGGTGCTGAACCTGGTCCGCCAGGGTCTGCTGGGCGAACTGACTCACGCCGAGGCCGGCTACATCCATCCCTTCGCCGCAGGCATCCTGGGCACGGCCGAGTACAGCGTCTGGCGGCGGCGGCACATCATGAAGCTGAACGGCAACCTGTATCCCACGCACGGCCTGGGCCCGGTGGCGCTGTACCTGGACATCCACGGCGGGGACCGGTTCGACTACCTCGTGTCGATGAGTTCCTGCGAGAAGGCGCTCAGCCAAGCCCGCGATGCCCTCCCGGAGGGCGACCCGCGCCGCCAGGAGACCTACGCCTGCGGCGACCGCAACATGACGCTGATCAAGACCGCCCTGGGCCGGATCATCACCGTCCACTTCGACCTCGTCTCGCCGCGTCCGTACAGCCGTGTCAACTTGATCGGCGGGACCGGCGGCACGTTCGCCGACTACCCGCCCCGGCTGGCGCTGAAGGGCAAAGAACACGCCTGGGAAACCGACCTGACGCCGTACCAGGCCAAGTACGGCCACCCGCTGTGGAAACAGCAGAAGGAGCAGGCCCTCAAGTCCGGCGGGCACGGCGGCATGGACTACCTGATGAACTGGCGCCTGATCCACTGCCTCCGCTCCGGCAGTCCGCTGGACATGACGGTCTACGACGCGGCCGCCTGGTCCAGCATCCTTCCGCTTAGCGTGGCGTCGGTCGCCAAGGGCAGTGCGCCGGTGACCGTCCCGGACTTCACGCGCGGACAATGGCAGACGCCCCGCCCGCTGCTGGCGGGTGACGTCGCCTGAACCCAAACGTTGCGGAAATCTGCCTGTAGGACGGATTGGCAATCCGTCCTACGTTCTATGCAACTGCGGGGTGCGCGCTTTCCCCCCGCGTTGTTTGCCTGCGGCGGACCCGTTAGAATTCGGCACCGTAACGGAAGACGTTTTTCTTGCGCTGGAGGAACACGGTGTCCACCAAACCACGCAGTATCGGCGACATTTTGCAGGAATTCGCCCAGCATCGGCAGCTGATGCAGCAGGAACTGCAGAAGGTGATCGTCGGCCAGAACGACGTGATCGAGCAGCTGTTTGCCGCCATTTTCACCCGCGGCCACTGCCTGCTCGAAGGCGTGCCGGGCCTGGCCAAGACTCTGATGGTCAGCACGCTTTCGCAGATCCTGGACGTGTCGTTCAAACGGGTTCAGTTCACGCCCGACCTGATGCCCTCGGACATTACCGGCACGAACGTGTTGGAAGAAGAGAGCACCGGCCGGCGGAATTTCCGCTTTGTCGAAGGCCCCGTATTCACCAATATCTTGTTGGCCGACGAAATCAACCGTACGCCGCCCAAGACGCAGGCGGCCTTGCTACAGGCGATGCAAGAACGCGAAGTCAGCGTGGGCCGCACGACGTACCCGCTGCCCGACCCGTTCTTTACGATCGCCACACAGAACCCAATCGAGCAGGAGGGCACGTACCCGCTGCCCGAAGCCCAATTGGACCGCTTTATGTTCAACATCAAGGTCGATTACCCGTCGCCGGAAGAGGAAGAGCGGATCCTGGCCGTCACCACGCGGCAGGAGAAGGTCGAAACGCGGAAGGTGATGTCGGCCAAGGTGATCGTCAACGCCCAGCGGCTGGTCAATTCGGTGGCGGTCAGCGAGTACATCATCAAGTACGTGGCCCGCGTCGTGCGAGCCACACGGCCCAAAGACCCGACGGCCCCCGAGTTCGTCCGCGAGCTGGTCGACTGGGGCGCCGGTCCCCGCGCCGGCCAGTTCCTGATCAACGGCGGCAAAGCCCTGGCCGCCATGGACGGCCGCTTCTCGGTGGCCGTCGACGACGTCCGCAAGATCGCCGTCCCCGTGCTGCGGCACCGCATCAGCACGAATTTCCAGGCCCAGGCCGAGGGTCTGGGCACCGACGACCTGATCCGCCGCCTGCTGAAAGAGATCCCCGAACCCGAGATCCCCAAATTCGTCGGCGCCGCCACGCAACGCGCCCCCACCCCGCCGCCACCGCCGGGCGGATGAAACAACACGGATTTCTTCGCGGAGCGTAGAACGGCGGACAACTGCCGAGCGATGCCGGGTGAGTACACCCGGCCTACTTTTCAGCGCGTGCCGGTGCGAGTTGCCATCCGGCAGGACTCACGTTCAGCGCCGTCGCGCCGCGATACCGGTCGTAGACCGCGTGCATTTCTTCGATGGTATCGAAGTAGCCGACGACGAACGCCGCGCTGAACGAGCCGCCCGCCTGGACCGGCCGGCCGCCGAACTCCTGGATCATGCACACATAGCCGCGCTGATGGCACCAGGCTTCGTACACCACGCCGGGATCCAGCGTCATGCCGGCCAGCCACGGCCCCGCACGTCCGGTCGCCGGGTCGCGCAGGCGGTACGCGCGAATGAAACGTTGAGGTACGGCGTGGGATTCCCGCGCGTAGTGGAACTTCTCGTCTGGCGCGAAATCCTGGAAAAATTCGCTGGCCGGAAGCCTTCGTCCCTCCGGGCCGCCCAGATAGCTGAGGTAGATCTCCTCGAACGTGTCGCCCTGCTTGTGCTTGAGATGTCCGGGCATGTCGATGCGCAAGAACATGGCGTCGCTGCTGTTGACGGCGTCGATGCGGTCCATCGAGATGAAGTACCGCTGGCCCACGGGGAACACCATCAGCTGCGTCCACCGCGAACCGGTCTTCTTGCCGGGCGCCGCCGTTCGATAATTGAAGCCCTGCCGCACCGCGACGAAATCGTCGCCGCGGATCACTTCCGGCGTCAGCTTCTTGGCCTGCGTGCAGATCTGCGGGCCTTCGATCGAGCGTTTCAGCCGCTTGCCGTGCCACAGGTTGTGGGCCTGGTAGACCAATTCTGGTTCCAGCTTGTCGCGGTAAGCCTCGTCGCTGCCCGGCTCCATGATCCAGTCGACGATGTCCAGCCCGAAGCCCGCGTCGCGGAAGCCCGTCTTCTTGTCCAGCATCGATTGGGCGGCCACGCCGGAGACGTAGCCTTGCTTGCGGACCGCCGCCTCCAACTGCGGCGTGACGATCCTGATCTCCTGGTCGTTCTCCGTCACCTGATAGTCGGCGGCTGGCGACGGGGATGCGGACAGGACAAAGCAGGTCAACAGCAGCAGCCGGAAGGTGATTTGAACAAATCGACACGAGGGCTCTCTTGGCTCGCGGAACATGCTGTGGTCTCCTTTCGGCGACAAGACATAGATGTCGGAGCGTGTTGTCAAACGCACAGTCTAGCACGGCGGGCTTGCGAGGTCAGCCGGTTGAGTTCAGGGTGCCTTGCGTTTTTCGTCCAGCCACGCCTCCAACTCCCGTCGCCGACCGGCCACTTGGCGGCGCAGCCGGAGCGACTTGCGGAATAGAGCCACGCCTCGCAGCAGCACGTAAGCAGCCATCAGGATGGCGTAGCCGGCAAAGATCAACTTGACGTACGGCGGCAGGTTCAGCGGCCGCACCAGCGCCAGCACGGCCGCGCTGACGGTCGTCAGCGCCAACAGCGACAGCACGCTGAACTGCCGGCCCGACGCGGGCTCGGATCGAGCATCGGAATCGGACTGGGATTTCCGGTCTTTCCTCATCTCATCCGTGCTCCGGCTCTGCCATCCGTGCTACCGAGGTCAACCGGGTCGCACCACTTCCACCCAATGCTTGGCCTCGACGCCCAACGCGTCGCGCAGCTGATGCCGGCAGCTGATGCCGCAAGCGATCACGGTCTTGTTGTCGGCCACGGCTTGGCGCACGGCCGGGAACAGCCGCCGTTCGCCCACCTGCAGCGAAACCTCATAATGCTCATAGCCGAACGAGCCGGCCATGCCGCAACAGCCGGAGTCGACTTCCTCGCACGCCACACCCGGCATCCGCGCAAAGTGGCGGTGGATCGCCGCCGTGCCGAATTCGGACTTCTGATGACAATGGCCGTGCAGCAAGAACGCGCTGGATTTGGCCGCCAGCGGAGGAATCCGGCCGGCTGCCACTTCCCGCTCCAGAAACACGTCGATCATCGTGACGCAGGCCGCAACCCGCCGGCCCAACTCGGCGTCGTCGATCAAATCGGGCAGGTCATCGGCCAGCGCCGAGGCGCAGGACGGTTCCAGGCACACAATCGGCAGCCCTTGGCGAGCGTACACGTCCAGCTTCTGCATGGTCTTCGTGCCGTCGCGTTTGGCCTGGCGGACCAGCCCCTTGGACAATCGCGGCCGCTGGCAGCAACCGGCTTGCGCGAGGATGACCTCATAGCCGCAGCCCTCCAGCAACTCGACGGCCGACAGGCCGACGTGCGGCTCCATGTAATTGACGTACGTGTCGTCGAACAGCACGACTTTGGGTCGCGCCGAGTAGGACGGATCGCCTGGTCCGTCCGGGACAGGCTGGAAAGCCTGTCCTACCTTTCGCGCACGCAGCAACTGTCCCAGTGTCCGCGTCGCAAACGGCGGCATCGGCCGCCGCCGGTCGATGCCGCCGATCTTCTCCAGCAGCCAGCCGTAACCCGGCAAGCGGGCGACGAAGTTCACGACATGGGCCAGCGGCCCGGCGAGCCAGCGGGCCATCCGCGGCATGTCGCCGATCATCCGATACCCCAGCGGCACGCCGTGTCGATCGTGGTGCATCTGCAGCACTTCGCTCTTCAGCCGCGCCATATCGACCGCGTTGGGGCATTCGCTCTTGCAGGCCTTGCAGGCCAAGCACAGTTCCAGCACCTCCTTCATCCGGTCGGACGCCAGTGCGCCGTCGCCCAACTGGCCCGACATGGCCAGCCGCAGCCCATTGGCCCGGCCGCGTGTGGAGGCTTCCTCGTCCTTCGTGGCCATGAAGCTAGGACACATCGTGCCGGCGTCCAGTTTGCGGCACGCGCCCACGCCGTTGCACTGCTCGACCGCCAGCTGAAACCCGCCCTGCTCGCGATAGTGAAACAGCGTCGGCACGGCGGCCGGATGGTAAGCGTCACCGTACCGCAGATGGCTGATCATCGAGGGCGTGTCGATGATCTTGCCGGGGTTCATCACGTTGCCCGGGTCGAACAGGCCCTTGATCTGCCGGAACGCCTCGGTCAACTGCGGCCCGAAGTACCGCGGGACGAACTCGCCGCGCACCAGCCCGTCGCCGTGCTCGCCGGCAAACGAGCCGCCGTACTGGCAGACCAGCTCGAAGGCCCGGTTGGCGATCGCAACCATCTTCTGGCGGTGCTCCGGCAAGTGCAGATCCAACCGCGGCCGGAAGTGGATCACGCCGACGCTGGCGTGAGCGTACATCGTCGTCGGGACGTCGAACTCGCGGCAAACGGCCTGCAGCCGTTCGACGTACTCCGCCAGCATCTCGACCGGCACGCACGCATCTTCGACAAACGCTTGGCCTTTGACCGAGCCCGGCACGTTGCTGATCAGGCCCAGGCCGGCTTTGCGCACGGCCCACACGTTGGCCTGGCCCGGCTGGTCGGCGCGGACGGTCCAGGCATAGCCGATCCCCTTGCGCTTCAAGTCGGCGACCATGTCCTCGATCCGCCGCCGGGCGTCGGCCGCGTCGTCGCCGAACATTTCGACGATCAGCACCGCCTTGGGCTGCCCCTCGAAGAACGTCGCCTGCTGCCGCGTCGCCGCGTTGCTGAGCGATTCGCGGATGACCAGTTCATCCAGCAATTCGACCGTGCTGGGCTGATACGTGAGAATCTCCGGCACGTTCCGCAGCGCCGCCAACTCCTCGTCGAAATGCACGATCGCCAGCGCCGTGGCGGCCGGCAACGGCGTCAGCCGCAGCTTGGCCTCCAGCACGCACGCCAGCGTGCCCTCGCTGCCGACGATCAGGTTGGACAGGTTCCAGACGCGATGTCCGTCCAAATTCCGCCCGCCGATCGGCCCCGTGTAACCCGCTCCGTCGACAAACTCGTCCAGGTTGTAGCCCGATACGCGCCGCATGACCTTGGGATAGCGGGCCAGAATCTCGTCCCGGTTGCGGGCGATGACGTCGCTTACCCCGCGGTAAACTTCCGCCGCACGCGAGCCGCCTTCTCTCCGCCGCTGCCACTCGTCGTCGCCCACCGGCTCCAGTTCCATCACGGTCCCGTCGGCCAGGACGACCTTGCACGAAATCACGTGGTCGATGGTCTTGCCGTAGACGATGGACCGGGTCCCCGAGGCGTTGTTGCCGATCATCCCGCCGACCGTGGCCCGATTGCCGGTCGCCGGATCGGGAGCGAAGTGCAGCCGCGACGGGGCGAGTTGCGCGTTCAGCAGATCGCGAATCACCCCCGGCTGGACCCGCGCCCAACGCTCGTCGGCGTTCACCTCCAGCACCTGGTCCATGTACTTCGAGACGTCCAACACCAAGCCGTGTCCAAACGTCTGCCCCGACAGCGACGTAGCCCCGCCGCGCGGCGTGATCGGCACGCCCAATCGCCCCGCCGCCGTGACCGCCGCGATACAGTCCGCCTCGTCCCGCGGCACCGCCACGCAGACCGGCATCATCTGGTAGTGACTGGCGTCCGTCGCGTGCAGCCCGCAACTCATGCGGTCAAAATGCACGTCGCCGCGAAGGGTGGACCGTAGGTCTGCCTCCAACGCGGCGATTGTCTGCGCTGCGGGATGGGCTGCCTTCGTATTCATGGAGTCTCCGTTTGGGTGATCAGCGGCAGGGGTGAATGTCACTGTGGCAACCGTCGCATCCGGATCCGGTCGTCGGTCACAACCGAAAAATGACCACCCCAGTCCGCGCGTCCTTCCAGCACTTCGAGGATTCGAGCGCTGCCCGTGTCCGGGGCGGGCCCGGATAGCTGGAACAGGATGACGCCACTCGCGGCAGGTAGTCCGAAACGGAAGGCGAGTTCGCCGAAATCCTTGTCGTTCGTTACGACCAAACGCTGTTCGGCCTGCGCTCGTGCCAGAATCGCGGTGTCTCTTTCGGGCCGTAGCGACTCCTTCACCGACAGAACGTCATGCCCCCGCCGGCGCAATTCCTGGATCACGGTACGAGCCACGTTTTCGTTGGCCAGGACTCGCATGGTTGGTCCTTCAAGCGGTCAGTAGGTACACGCGCTCCGACTTGAGCACGTCGCTGGCGTAGGCCAGGCACGCGTGGATGCCCGCCGCGGTCAAATGCTCGTATTCCCGCAACACCTGCTCGGCGGTCCAACCTCGCCTCAGCAAATCCACGACGAACTCGACCGAGATGCGAGTCCCTCTGATCACCGGCTTGCCGACCAGGACTTCCGGATCGACCGTAATGCGTTCGTGCCAATTCATGCTGGGTCTCCCTAGTCGCGCGTCTGCCTACGTGTCGTCCCCTGGAGCGTGTGCCCGCTGCCGGACCGCTCGCTGTGTGCCCGTCCCACCAATGTGATTGATCGGGTTCTCCAACAGCATACCTTCGCCGGTGCCGATCAGTCCTCAGATTTTTTATCCCGTTTCAGGGTTGTTGTCCACCTTGCCCGGCCGAATTTCGCCTGCATAACGGGCCATGGCAGCTGTATTTTGGTAACTGACGTTTCGCAGATGGCAATATTTCGGGGGGAAGGCTAGAAGTGTCTCTTTCCAACTTGCGGCATCCGCTGGTGCGCCGGCCGGTTTCCCCTTCGTAGCGGAGCGGGCTCGCCTATCTCACCACAAGTCAGCATGTTCGCGCGGACACCAGTCATTGGTACCACCCCACGATCTTGAATCTTGGTGGGATTGGCTAACGCCCTTGCGATGCGGACGAGCTCAAGATGGCATCTTCCGTCTGACGTCCAGAAGAACGTGATGATCCCGTACATCTTGGGTATGCGTTCGATGGCCCCCGCTGAGCTCCACTGTCTCGGGACGACGAAGTTATAGCTGAAAGGCCTTGGGATGCCGGCTTGCTCGCCGCTTGTGAGGTAATCGTGCTTCCTGATGGTTCTGCGATCATGTTCGATCTTCTTCTCGAAGTCATGAAAGAAATCGGATAGGCTTGTTTTGACTTCGTACTCGACCCAGAAACCGTCTGACTGAACTTCGACAACATCGGACTCCCAGGGGCTGCCGTCAACGTGAACGTTCAGCAAAATGCCACAAGTTCCCCTTTCTAGGATCGCACTGGATAAGGCAAACTCGATCATCCTGGTCTTGGCGTCGGACTTGCTAGCTCACGAAGTCGCAACAATATTTCCGAATTCGGCCAGCTGACTTAGTCTGGGCTTGTCTTTCCATGTGAACCGATCGTTCTCGTACCAGTCTGGGTATTCAAAGCGCTCTGAAATGACACGACGCCCGCTGTATCGGACGATCCACTCGCCTTGATTCACCGAAACCGTTTCTACGGTTGTGCTAGTCAGAGGGACGTACATGAACTCGAACGCCTCTCCGCTTGCGGGCAGCACAGCTCTCACGATCCGCTTAGCCGCAATCGGACCACTGAGGGGACCATTACGCATGACGTGGCCCACTATCGTTAGATCGAGCCTCGCCCCGTTCACTGTGAATTCATGTTCAGGCGTTACCTGCACTTGCGAGCACAAATTTTTTGACGCCGTATATCGTGCCTTCTGATCCATCACGGCCCTGCGATTGCGCGCAGTAACTCGCTGCGCGGAATCGGGTATGCAACACCAAGTGGCGCCACAAAACACGCATCGATACGCAGTATGTGTAGTTCCGCCGGGGTTCGGCTCCATGTAATGGATACGGTCCTCACTCGTGCTGCAGATTCTATCCATGGCATAGTAACTCATCTTCAAGGACTGGGAAGAAATCCAGCACTCCACAGTACTGCTTGCACCATCGGAGCCACGACTCGATCTGCACAATTTCAAATGCTAGATTCGAACGTTTCTTCTTCCGGTAGCGCACCCACTTCCGTATGTCGTCGCGAGTGATTTCGTGCATGTGGGTCCCAACACCGACAACCTCGACAAAGGCCTGAAGTGTATCTACCGATCTTCGGAATGTCGTCCGTGGCATCTTTCCAGTTTCCGACATCTCTTCGAGCCAGGATAGATAAACCTGCGCGGCGTCGTAGGTCTTGACTAAGTCACCACGCAACGCAAACTGTGCTTGCTCAGTCGACTCTTCACCAATAAAAGCGAAGTACCTTTCGAACGCACCCTGCCAGTCGTCCCAAGGCTTGAAGTATTTCTTATTGCCGCTGATCGTCTTTGCCCACTGACCGCTCGAATGTGCGTACAAGGGGTATTTGGGGTATGGTTTCTTCGGCTTCTCACGCTTTTCGCTACTCATCTCACTAGTCCCAAAACAAGCGAGGGCTGATGTGATTTCTTGGCGCTTTTTTCCCGCGAGCGTCGGCTCGCACTCCGATCGTTCCAGCCCCCGGAAACGCATGTTTGTTCAGGTTGGAGGTGCTTCATCGGGGGAGGTTTCTTGGATTAGGGGTTGCGGCGGTACCGAAGCATGCGGACTTCGGCTGCAACATGATGCGTCTCAGCATCGCATCGGCCTCCTCAACTGCTCGACCAGACGAAAGAACACGGATTGCCACCGGTTCCAGTTCAAAAGACGGTAGGTGATCTTGCCCGCGGCCCGGACAATCTTGGCGGGAATCGCAATCATCGCATTGCGAAACGCCACGAAGTCCATTCGGAGGAGAGTCTTGCTTTCCAACTCGTGTTTCTCTTTCCAACGACCCTCAACAGGAATCAACAGAGCGGCCCAAGCCTTGAGACTCCCAGCTAAAGGGACCATAACCTTGTAAGCCCAGTTGCTGTGCAGATTGTCCAGCGGCGTCCTCAGGCGTGGACACCGTTCTTCTCCGCCAACCTAAGCGGCACCCACCAACCTGTCAATTAACGGTTGGGGTTTTGGATGCGTTGCCGCGGACGCCGACAACCCCGTGAGGGTTCGGAACCCCTGCCTCGCTCAAAGAGCGCGACTATTGGCGACCGACGGCGTGACGTTCCTTAAAACGGATGTTCGAGTCTGAATTAAGCCGCCTTCGGCCAACACGACGCGTCGGAATGCGTTCGATGTTTGGTCAGCCCCGCCACGCCCGGCTTTGGCACGCTGATGGTAGCGTGGCACAACTGCCGTTGCGCGCTTGGGTGTAGTCGTTATGCACTCAGTTCAAACACACCCAAGCAGGAATCGGGAGGTGCCAAAAGTGCACAGATCGCGCCCACCCAAAGCACAGATTGCGATTCGCCAAGTCTCGATTTTCCCAAAAGCCAATATGTTTGTCTGGAACAGACGATCTCCGACCAAGCACACCGCCGATCTGCTTGCCCACGGTTCGGTCGGCTTGGACCGCGGCCGCGCCTGCGCGTGTCCGGTGCAATCAGCCATTCCCTTCGGGGCTATTCCGTGGGGATCTCCCGGCGGTCGGCGAGGAGTCCGATTGATCGGGCTTCGCAGGCCCACAGCACGGGGACGTCCAAGCCGAGGGAGGCGACGCTTGTCGATGGGGACTTCCATGGCGTCGCTTCCATCCCGATCTTCCGTGGACCATTTTGGTGAAATCGCGCTTTGGGTATTGGTGACTCCGTCGACTGGAGATCCTGTGAACGGAAGATAAGAGGCAAGACTCGAAGACGCGCTAGAACGATCCCACGGAAACCTCGTTGACCAGGGCTTTGGGCGTACACAGGGCTTGCCAGAGGGCTAGGTCGATCGTCTCCGCGACGAACCGCGAACTGGCGTCGGCCATGAGCAGGTTCACGCCGCCGGGGTGATAGCTGCGGGCGGTCATCAGCACCGCCCGCGGCCTCCAGCCGCTGTACGCTCCGACGCAGGGCGACTCGGGGATGTTGATTCCGCCGCCGGGACAGGCCGCGGTGCGGACCTGGTCGGGAACCAGGCTGTTGGGCGTGTAGTTGTGGTGGTAGAAGGGACCTTCCGGATAGTGCATCACGCCGCGCTGATCGACGTTGTCGGTGACCAGGCGGGTCTCGCTGACCAGCGCCGTCTGGGTGGTGCCGTCGCGGAAGTCAGCCAGGGTCAGCGTGCTGTTGACGAAGAAGGCGCCGCCCACCCGCGTGCTGGGAAGCGGCGAGCTGTCGCTGCAACTCTCCACCATCGGACCGATACCGTTGTTGGCCATGTAGCTTCCCCGCGCATAGCCGTTGTACCACAGGCCCAGTTGCTGGGCGTGCGGGCCTGAGGGGCAGAGCATCGTCGGTAAGTACGTCCCACAGATCGGCCCGTTGACACCCGGCGCCAAGCCGAATCCTGTCGTCCAATCGGCGCCGTCGTAAAGCGCGTTCTGTTCCATGAACGGCAACAGGTGGGCGATCCAGGTCGACTCGGAACCTTTCGTGTGGGCGGTCGAATCACACGGCGGAGCCGCAGGCTTGGGCCAGAAGAATCCCGGCGGAAGGAACTTCTTCTGATCGTGGTGCGAGTGCATCGCAATTCCGATCTGTTTAAGGTTATTCAGGCACTGTGCCCGCCGCGCCGCCTCGCGGGCCGCCTGGATGGCCGGCAAGAGCAGGGCCACCAGGATGCCAATGATGGCGATCACCACCAGCAGTTCGACCAGCGTAAAGGCACGCCGTCCCGAGAAGCCGGAAACCGCAGATCGAATTCTCGTATCAGTCATAAGGGCCCCCTTGAACGGAGAGAAATGGATAAGCGTGAATCGCAATTCTTCAGACTTCCAAGACTATCAACGGAAAATCTGCCGCACAAGGCGGAGTGCGTTTTTGGTTCTTGCGCGACCCGGCGCACGACGTTTCCAGAGCCCGCCGGGCGACGGTTCATTTGCCCCTCGCCTGTCAGTTCGAAATCGCACTCGTTCGTTGCAGATTGGATGTTGGCGGTGAGGGTGCTCTTGCTGTGGTATTTCTCCGGGATGAACGTTTCGATTTCGTCGATCATAGCAGCTGGATCGCTGGCCCCTTCGCCCGCCGGCACTTGGCGGCCCGTTTTCCGGGTCGCACGGCTTTCCACGCGGTGCGGGCCGAGGCAGGGGCCATCGCTGCGGGCGATCCGGTAGACGCGGCCGCTGATGCCTCCCCCGACCGACGGCCCCGTCGTTCCCTGGGCCGGGATAAAGGCGATGGAGCCGGACTCGACCGGAGTTCCCTCGAAGGTCACCTTGCCCGGCACTTCGGCCCGTTCCGGTCCCACGTCGCCACAACCGGCGGCCGTGGACAACGCCGGCAAAAAAGGCAGGGCCAAGCAGCTTCGGAATCGGATGCTCATCGTTCAATCTGCTTCTGCAACGTCGAAACGTAACCGCCTGCAACGTCCCCTAATACGCCCCGATCACCTCGTAGCCAAACGAGGTGCCCAAAGCCTGCCAAGTCACCGTGTCGATCGAATTGCTGACGAATTTGGCCGAGCCGTCCATCAGCATCGCTTGCACGCCGCCGGGATGCCGGCTCCGTGCCGACAGGAGGATTCTTCTGGTGACGTGATCGGTGTACGTCATGATGCACGGTGCTTCGGGATGATTCGCATCGGCATTGGGGCACATGCCGTTGCGGACTTCGTCGGGAATCCGCGTATTGGGTGTGCGGTCGTGCTGATAGTGGCAGCCCTCGGGATAGCTCCACGTGCCCCGGTAGTCGTAGCCTTCGCGGACCTTGATGATTTCGCAAATGCCGACGGTGGTGGAGGTCCCGTCGGTGATGTCGCGCATCTTCAAGTACTTGTTCTGCTGGAACACGCCGGGCTGGTGCGCGGCAGGCAACTGCTTGCGGAGATAACCGATCCCGGTGTTCGAGACATAGCTGTTGCGGACCCGGCACGAGTGCCCGAACGCGCTGTCGCCATCGGACGGGCATTGGAAGCTGGCCAGCGCCGTCATCATGATGGGCGTGTTCCAGGTGTAACAGCTTCCGAAATCCGATCGGAAATCCATCTGGGAATAGAGCGCTTCCTGCTCCAAGTACGGCCACAGCGCGACGGGCCAGGTAAAACGGTCACCGTAACCGGGGGCGGCGTGGTGCAGGGTATGCCCCGCGGGAAAAACCAAAAGCGCGTCGTGATAATTGTGCAGCGCGACGCCCAACTGTTTGAGGTTATTCAGGCACTGCGCCCGCCGCGCCGCCTCGCGGGCCGCCTGGATGGCCGGCAGGAGCAGGGCGACCAGGATGCCGATGATGGCGATCACCACCAGCAATTCGACCAGGGTGAAACCACGCCTCACGCAGAGTTTGTTGGGATTCACGTCAACCTCCCTATGCGATGAGAATACGAAAGACCTCGATCGTATTGGAGCAAACGGAGATTGCCCCGTCTACTCCAATAACGCACGAATTGCCTGCGTCAACACCCGCTCCACTTCGGGCGCGACGTTGGAGGACTGCGCGCTGGTTTCGTAGCCTCCCTGCGAATAGGCGATCTCCGTCCCGATGTATCCCGTAGCGTAATCGCCGTAGGCGGGCATGCGCGAGGGAAACTTGGGATGCAAGATGGAGTCCATCGAGTGTACCCTCCTGTTGGAACTGATCGTACACCTGGCAGGCACACGACGTGCCGAGGGCCCATCAGGTCCGAAGGCTACGAACTGGGCAACCTGTCTTGCCGGCGTGCCCGCCTCGTACAAGAATTCCGGAGCAAAATCTGCTCCATTCCGCCACTTAATCGTGTTCGTTTCCTCGTTGACCCATTGCATTGTACGTGGCGTGACTCTCGCCCGTCAAGCAAGTCGGCTCGCGCGCTTCGCTGATCTTGCTCGAAGGCGACTTTTGGGTAAGCTGGAGTTCGTTGAACTGCTGCCAAGTTGGGCTGTCTTCAAGCGGGAGGGCCTGCTCATGAACCGTGCCTTGCCGGGCGTCGTGTGGCTGTTGGTCGGTGTGGCCGCGGGCGGTTGCGGAGATGCCAGCGGGCAGGCGGAGCCCGCTGCGAAGCAAAGTGTGCGCGAGCCGGCCGTGGCGGGACTGTTCTATCCGGCGGCCGCCAAGGATTTGAGCAGCCAGTTGAAGACGCTGC
>CAYUFW010000198.1:9902-15708 GCA_964443915.1 uncultured Pirellulaceae bacterium | reverse complement strand
AGAGCGCCTGGCTGTGAACCAGGTTCGTGCCGGTTCAAATCCGGCCGGTCAACCCTTTGGAAAAGAACGTGAGGTAACCATGTCTACCAAGGTCCTACAGCGTCCGACGCTGATCCTGAACCGCAACTGGCAACCGGTGAACGTGGCCACCGTGGCGCGGGCACTGGTGCTGCTGTGGAACGAGTCTGCGCGAGTCGTGGACCCGGCCGACTACCAGACCTACAGCTGGGAAGATTGGGCCAAGCTGCGTCCCAAGGACGGCGAACGGTTCATCCGGGCCGTGCGGTTTCGGCTGCGCGTGCCGGAGGTGATCACGCTGACCGGTTACGACCGGCTGCCCGCGGCGGCCGTGACGTTCAGCCGGCGGAACATCTTCAAGCGTGACCACTACACGTGCCAGTACTGTGGTGCGCAGCCCGGCGCCGAGGAATTGACGCTCGACCACGTCATCCCGCGTGCCCAGAGCGGCCAGTCGCGCTGGGACAACTGTGTGCTGGCTTGCTTGGAGTGCAACAAGCGGAAGGCTGACCGCACGCCGGAGCAGGCCAAAATGCGGCTGAAGCGCAAGCCGGTCCAGCCGACGTGGAATCCGCGCTACGCGGCCCACGATCTGCGGATCGAAAGCTGGTCGAAGTTCCTCAGCGAGGCGTACTGGAACGTCGCGCTGGAAAAGTAGGGTTAATCTTGCTCCTGGCCTTCGGGCCGGGAGCATTTATGCCGACGTGGCTCGACGGAGAAAGGCATCCGCCTTGTAAGCGGGTTCATGCTGGTGCGAATCCAGTCGTCGGCTCTGGTCGGGATTGTCCCGATGGTGTAACGGAACGCACAGGACTCTCCTAAGGTCCTGGTCCTGGTTCGACTCCAGGTCGGGATGCTGAATGTCTCGATGGTGCAAAGGATCGCATTGGACAGTCCGAACGTCCAGATCCAGGTTCGAGTCCTGGTCGAGACACTTGCCGCGAAAATGGGGCAGACACCGATCGTCCTGATCGGAGCCAGTCCCATTTCGCTGCCAAAACATGGCCCCGGCGGTGTCCGGAGCGAGCTACCAACAGGCAAACTGCGGCTACCAGTCGGTCCAGTCGCTCAGACTCCTAATCTGAGACGCTCGTTCTCCACCTCGGCGCATGCTACGGGGCCTCCAAATCAAGGAATACTGCCATGACCATGATCACCAAGCAAGGCCAGGAATTCATCATCAAGGACACCCATCGAGGCCTGTGGTACGAGGACGGCAAGCTAACCAAGGTGCTGGAGGCCGGTCGATACGAGATTCCCGCGGGCCACCGGTGGCTGAAGCGACAGCCCACGGTGGAGTGTGTCGTGGTGGACATCCGCGAGCGGGACCTGACGATCAAGGGCCAGGAAATCCTGACGGCGGACAAGGTCGCCATCCGCGTGAGCATCCTCGTTCAGTTCCGGGTGACCGACGCCAAGGCAGCGATCCAAACTGTCGAGAACTACGAGGAGCGGCTGTACAGCGATGTGCAGTTGGCGGCTCGACGATCGCTGGCCTCGATGAACTTGGAGGAGATCCTCACGAACCGGAACCGGCTCAGTGAGGACATCCTGGCCGAGGTCAAGGAGGCCGCGACGGGCTACGGTGTGGCGATCCGGCGAGCCGACGTGAAGGACTTGATCTTCCCGGGCAACCTGCAGGAGATCATGAACCGCGTGTTGGCGGCCGAACGGAACAGCCAGGCCCAGCTGGTCGA
This sequence comes from uncultured Pirellulaceae bacterium, assembly GCA_964443915.1. GTDB lineage: Bacteria > Planctomycetota > Planctomycetia > Pirellulales > Pirellulaceae > Anammoximicrobium. The sequence goes on along the minus strand of CAYUFW010000198.1, from coordinate 13,993 downwards.
GGCCCGCACGAAGGCCGAGGTCGAGGAAATCCAGGGCAAGACACGGGCCGAAGCCAAGCGGCGCGACGCCGAGGCCGAAGCGGTGGCTCGTCGATTGCAGCTGGAGGCCGAGGCGGAAGCCGCCCGGCTGAAGGCCGAGAACGAGACCAGGGCTCTGGTCGAGCGGCAGAAGGCCGCCGGAGCAGCATCCCGGCCTGCTGCGGCTGGCCGAGATCGAGGCCCTGCGGGCACTGGCGACCAACGCCAACGCCCGCGTGTATCTGGGCTTAGGGCCGAATGTGTTCAAGGTAGGCGACGAGGAGGGCAAGACGCGGTGACACGCGGACCCCGCTCGGCCGCCATGTTGATTCTGAAAGGGCCGCTCAGGCTGGCCCGGTTGCCCTGCGAGTGTGACGGACGGCACGGCAGACTTCGATTCTGCAGGACGGGGTTCGATTCCTCGGCGGGGTGCCTGAACAGCAAGATACGAATCGGTGCGACGATGCGAAGCTTCCTGGCAGCCCTGTGGGGCCTGGTACGGGGCAAACCGGCCGAGAAATCCGGCCTGCCGACGCCCGGCATCGCAACCGTTACGACCGATCATTCGCCGGCAACGGCGGAACTTGGACAAGGGAGGCCAAGCATGTACGCGGCCTACGAGAAACTGATCCAGCACCTGGACGAACGTGAGGTCAGCTACCTGGCCAACGGCGAAGGCCGCTCGATCTGCGCCGATTTCCGCTGTGAAGTCGGCACGTACCGGGTCATCGCCGCCGTCGATGAGGAAGGCAGCGTGTTCCAGGTCTTCGGCTACTCGCCCGTGCGCGTCCCCGAAGGTGCTCGGCCGGCGATCGCCGAAACGATCGCCCGGGCGAATTACGGCTTGCGAGTCGGCAAGTTCGAGATGGACTACGACCAAGGCGAGCTGCGTTTCCAGGCCGCCCAGATCCTGACGGACGACAGCCTGGACGAAGCGGTCATCGACCGGCTGATGGGCACGACCATGTCGATGTTGGACATGTACCTCCCTGCCGTCCTGTCGGTGATCTACGGCAACGAACTGCCGAAAGACGCCATTCGGTGTGTGGAGGCAAGATGCCGCAACGGCGGCGAAACGGAAAGTGATGAGCGGGGAGCCGACGACTGAGACAGATGCCCGAGGGTGTTGTCATGTGCGGCTCTCCGCGAGCTTGTCCTCGGAGTGTGCCGGATCGCACGCGACTCGGCGAAGGTCGCAGACCAGGTTCAATTCCTGGCGAGGACACGGAAATCCTGACGCTGGAGCCAGACGGCACGGCCACCGGCTGCAACCCGGTTCAAGTGGGTTCGACTCCCACCAGCGTTTCTGACCGTCCGACTGCCGGTCCAGACTACATCGACTTTGGGAGCCGAAAGGTGTCCGGGCCTCAACTTCGTCGGAGGGTCGCTGTACATACCCAACTGCCCGCCGGGACTACATCCAGGCTGTTAACCTGGTGCCAAAAGCACCGTCGTCTCGGCAAACCTTCGTTGGGTCTGGTATTGGACGGCAGAGGGCGAACCAGGACGCGGTGTCCGTGTCTTGTACTTTCAGCCCAACTGCCAGCCGGGACTACATCAACCATCTCGACGTGTCTCGGCGAACTACTTCGTTGGGCGTTGTTGAATTCAGACTTCCGAAGACTCCCGTCTTCGGAAGTCGCATTTTGGCCGGACGCATTAGCCCCAATCAAGAAGCACAGGGAGCACGACCGACTGCCGGATTGGAGTACATCGACTTTCGAATCGAAAGGTTGCGGGTTCGACTCCCGCCGGCCCGACTGGTGGTTTTCGTTCGGGCCGTAGCTCAACTGGATAGAGCGCTACGTCTCTGATCACCCCCCTCGTCGGTCGCCTTTTACAGAATATCTGGCTCAGGCCTGGGAGCAAATAGTCAAGTCTGGGACCGCCAGTTGAGCAACTGGTGCTAGCAGGGTGGTGCCAAATTCGACCGGTCGAGCGAGTTGCGATCGTCAGTGACGACCGCTACAATCGCCGGCCGGTCCGACTGCCGTCGCGGAGTACATCGTTGCTGACGATCGCCACATGGAGGTGAAACCCCTGCATGGAGGCTACTCGCTCTGCGTCAACCTTCGTCGGACCTTTTTCGTTGGAGCTGTATGATGGCTAACACGACATTGTTCTCCAGCATCAAGAGCAAGCTGCTGCGGACCGACACGACCAACGAGGCCGGCGGCCGGGCGTACCAGTTCGCGCCGAAGCATGGGCTGGCGCAGTTGGCGGCCACGGGCTGCTTCAACGGCACGTACTACGCGGCAGCCGAGGCGCAGCTGGACGAGCTGCGCAAGCTGATCGACCAAGTCGACGACAACGTCTTCCTGGCCAAGCTGGCGGTCTACGCGCGCGAGCGGGCTTTCATGAAGGACATGCCGGCCGCGCTGTTAGCCGTCCTGGCGAAGCGTGACTCGCAGCTGATGCACAAGGTCTTCGACCGCGTGGTCGACAACGGCCGCGTGCTGCGTACGCTGCTGCAGATGATCCGTTCGGGCCAGTTCGGCCGTACGAGCCTGTCGTCCAGCTTGCAGCGGGCGTTCCAGCGATGGCTGAACGAGGCCTCGGTCGGCACGCTGCTGTCGGCGTCGATCGGCGAGCGGCCGAGCCTGCGCGACGTCCTGCGTCTGGCACGCCCGACGCCGAAGGACAATGCCCGCCGGGCGCTGTTCGGCTGGCTGACCGGCAAGGAGGTCGAGAAGTGGGCGCCGGCTACGGAAGCTGACCTGCCGGAGCAGGTGCAGGGACTGGTCGCGTACCGCAAGGCCGAGTCGGGAGAGGCTCAAGCCCTGATCCTGGGTAACCTGTCAGTCCGCTGGGACTTGCTGGCGGATGCGGCCCAGGGTCCGCTCGTCTGGAAGGCGATTGCCCACCAGATGGGTCCGCAGGCCCTGCGCATGAACCTGAACACGCTCGTGCGACACGAGGTATTTTCGTCGGGCAACGGCACGCAGGACAGCGCGATGGTGGATTACGTGGCGGGTCGGATCGCCGACGCCGCGGAGGTCCGCCGCTCGCGGCAGTTCCCGTACCAGTTCCTGGCAGCATACCTGAACGCGGATGAGACGGTGCCGCAGAAGATCAAGGCTGCGCTGCATCAGGCGGCCGAAATCGCCTGCGGTAACGTGCCGGAGTTGCCGGGCCCGGTCTTGATCGGCCTGGATACTTCGGGCTCGATGGGTTCGCCGGTCACCGGCCACCGCGGCCGGGGCGCGACCAGCAAGATGCGGTGCGTGGACGTGGCGGCCTTGTTCGCTGCGGCCATCCTGCGTCGGAACCCGGAGAGCGTCGTCATCCCGTTTGACACGGCAGCCTACGAGGCGAAGGTCGATCCGCAGGACACGATCCTGAGTCTGGCGGAGCGGCTGGCCAAGTACGGTGGCGGTGGCACGGACTGCTCGTTGCCGCTAGTCCAGGCCAACAGCAAGTACGCCAAGCGGCGGTTTGCGGGCGTGGTGCTGGTGAGCGACAACGAGAGCTGGGTGTACGCAGGTCGTGCCTTCGGTTACGGCCGGCAGGGCGCCACGGGCGTGCTGGCCGAGTGGCAGAAGTTCGTCGCCAACCAGCATCAACTGGGTAACCACGAGCCGAAGCTGGTCTGCATCGACCTGCAGGCGTACACGACGACGCAGGCCCCGGAGCGGGAAGACCTCCTGAACATCGGCGGCTTCAGTGACGCTGTGTTCAGCGTCGTGGCGTCGTTCCTAAGCGGCGACGCCGGCCGTTTCGTGGCTGAGGTCGAAGCGATTGAGCTGTGACCAATCCGATGGTCAACAAACGAACGCCCCCGCCCCAGCAATGGGCCGGGGGCGTCTTTTCTGCGCCCGTGTAGCCACGCATCGATTTCCGGAAGCTGCAAGCTGGGCTGCGTCAGCCGTTTGGGTGAGAATTCGCGCCAAGATAGAGGGGAAGGAAGCCCAGCAAAGGCTGCAAGCGACTGGAGGGTGAGCCCTGCGCCCGTCGCCGTCCCTGTGCGGGTGTGTCGCCGTTTTCCTTCGGCTCGGCCCACGGGGCCGGCTTTCCCACCGGCCGCGACGTGGGCCAACGTTGGCGACGTGTGGGGCAATGGGAACCAAGAGTCG
>CAYUFW010000198.1:3574-9892 GCA_964443915.1 uncultured Pirellulaceae bacterium | reverse complement strand
GGCAGAACTCAGCGAGGTTTCCTGGGGTTTCCGCCGCCGTGGTCGTCCTCTTGCCTCGCGCGGTACACGTAGTTGTCCGGCAGCAGGACTTCCAGCCGGCAAAGGGCTCGGTCCAGGCGGCCCAATCGCTGCCCGACAAGTTCCGCCTCGCGGCGCAATCTCTCGTACACCTGAATGACGTGCTTGACGCTCAGCATGGTCGTAGGTCACCTTTCCGAGTTGAGCCGCGCCCATTCCTTGTTGGCGACCAGCCGTCCTGGGCCTCGAGCCTCGATCGCCTGCAATTGGCGGATGAGCGCAATGCCGTCCGCTGCCGGGAATTTGCTGTAAAGTTCGTCCGTGTCCACGCAACCGAGCGTGTCCGACGCATGCCAGCCGACTTCCGGCTTGCCGGCAACCTTGGGGAATCGGCGGCGAATCGTGCAATCCGATTCGCTCAAAGGCTTTCCACAGTACGCACAGTTCGGCGTTCTTCTGGGCATGTGTCTTTTCCTTTCTGGTTTTTGGGCTGCTTGGCTTGGCCCGGCCCTGCCCATGATTTCTTCCGCGTCTTTCACCCGGCCTTCGCCAGCTGGTAGTACCCATCGCGCCCGGCGTGGACGAATGCGACGGCGCCACGACTAATCAGCTGAGCCAGGTCCCGCTTGGCGGTCTTGTCCGACACGTCGAATTTCGATTCCAGCATTGGCCGGCGCACCTGCGTGCCCCGCTGCAACTCTCGCAGGACCCATTGCTGGCGTTCGTTCAAGTTGACCTCATCGCCGCCGCGACTCAGTTCATCTGCTGGGGCCGCCACAACTTTGTCCATCTGGCTGGCGTCACGCGCATCTCGCACGCTGATCCAGTCCCGCAGGAAGTAGCCCTGTTCGTCGTGTGCGATCACGTCTTCAGGGCCAACTTCGATGTTCAGGTTCTTCGGAAGCCGGGTGACAATGTTCCGGCGCAGGACGCGCACGCAGCCCGTGATCGTGGTCACGCCGGCCATGGCGCCGACGGCGTTGGCCAACTCGTCCGCCGAGAGTCGGACGTACCGTCCCGTAGAATCGCGGCGTCGCAGTTCTTCCAGCACCATCATGCACTGCCCCGTGCCCCGATTGGCGATGATCTTGACCCCGTCCAGTTCCACGCGGTCGTCGAAGAACGCCAGCTCGCCCCCGGCAAAGCGGCTGGGCGTGGACGAGTCGCCTTGTGTCTGGCTGGCGTGGGTTTCCTGACGGCGCTTCTTCAGCACCTTCCGAATCACGGCCGGTAGCGTATGCGATTCGGTGGGAAAAGGCTTGGGGATGAAAGCATGGGCCCCCGCTTCGAGATACTGAGTTGTGCGGCAAAAGCCGTAGGCCACGTGGCCAGTCATAACGATCACGGGAAGCCGCTTGTACCCCTTGATCCGCTGGATTTCTTCCAGCAGGATGGCCCCGTTTTCCTTGGAGGCCAAGCCGCGTTTTGGCTTGGCCGGGAATTCCAGGTCCAGCAACACGTAGGCAAAGTCATCGGCGGCGATCGCCGCCCGAGCGTCTTGCAGGTTGCTGGCCCACGCGTGTTCGTGGCCGAGGGAATCAAGAATGTCCTCGATTTCTTCGACGATGCGCGGGTCGTCGTCGACGATCAGGGCTCGTGTACTCATGGCTGTCGTCCTCATCTGGGGATGTCAAAGGCAGGGTGATTGTCACGGTGGTACCGACGTCTTCCTGGCTTTCGATCGCGATGGTCCCGTCGTGGGCGGCCAGGTTCCGGACCGCGATGGACAGGCCATAGCCGGTGCTGTGGCGTTTGCGATGGTTGCGTCGGCCGGGGCGGAACTTCGTGATTTCCGCCAGTTCGTCCGGCGACATTCCCAGTCCGTCGTCCGTGACCAGGACGACCACGGCCCCGTTGCGCACCTCGGATCGAATCGTGATCTTGCCGGTGCGCAGCGGGCCTTGGCCGGTCGCAAACGCCTCGTGGGCGTTCTTGATCACGTTCGTGAGGGCCATCAGCATCAGGTGGCGGACCATCGGCAGCACGATGGCCTCACTCACATCCACCTCAACCGAGATGGCGGCCGGATCCATACCGCATTTGCGGACATCTTCCCGCGCCGTTTCGACGGCTTTCTGGACCACGTCCCGCAGCCGGCCGCGGCGTCGTTTCGGCGGGGCCGGCTTAGTAAATGCCTGCATGTCGTTCACGGTCTGTTCCAGCAGGGCCAGGTTGTCCCGCAGCCGCGCCGCCCTGGGTGCCGGCTTGGCTTCCGCCAGGACCGCCACGCCGCTGGCCTTGAGCGAAGCCAGGATGCCCCGCAGGTCATGCATTACCGCCCCCACGAACTGTTCGTTCTGGCGTTGGCAGATCCGGAACAGTCGGTCCATGACCGGCTTGCCAACCTCGGCTTCAAGCCGCCGGATGTCCTGGGCCAGCCGTTCGCTGTCTTGCTGCCTGACGGTGGACGCTTTGTCGCATTGTTTCCGCTGGCGTAGGGCTTGCGTGGCCGCCTGACGAACGAAGGCGGTCGGGTCGGCGGCCAGTCGTTCGGCTAGGCGGGAGAAGTCTTCTTCCGGTAGAAGTAGCAGATGCTGGGCCACTTCCAGCCGGACTTCCCATTTGGTATCGCCGGCGAGCTGAGCCAAGAGTTCGACGGCATCGGCAGCGTTCCCCCCGCTGGCCGACGCGTCGCCGGCTGTGCGCGCGAGTTTCCTACGATCCATCCAGCCCATGGCCCCTGGGTCGGCACGTAGGCCAGCCATGGCCTGCGCCAGGTCATGCGGTCTTGCGGCGGCGATCATGGTAATGTCCCTTTCAGTAGGCATACCGGCACTTGCGGGCCTTGAAGGCGTCTTCGCCGCCTTCCAGCAACGTCACGATGTCGGGCTTCACGTCGTCCACCGTGCCCTCGTTGGCCTTGCGAGCGCTGGCCCCGTCCGATTCCAGCACAAACACCTGTTCGGCGTCGCCCAGGACGGGGATGTTGGGATTGTGCGTGACGAAGATCAGCTGGCGACGCCGCTTGACTTTGCGGATGCTGTCGACGATCGTCTCGAAGATGAACCGGTTGTCCAGGTTGTCTTCGGGCTGGTCCACGATCAGCGGGTTGTCGCTGTCCATCAGCAGGATCGGCAGAATGGCCGTGCATTTCTGTCCCGTGGACAGGCACAGCGAATCCTTGTAGTTGGCGCCGTCCTTCAGCTCGATGAGGGGCTGGTCCAGCAATTCGACCGTTTCCAGCTCGAAAAGCAGCGGCGAATTGACCAGGGCGGCGATGACCTTCTCGGCCTGTTCCGCGTTCAGCTGCGCCCCCTCGACTAAAGCATTCGCGTCCATGCGGCGAATCGCCGCCACCAAGTCGATGGGCCAGAAGTGGTGGGCCAGCCGCTGGGCCACGATTAAGTGCTTGAGGCGGGCGTTTTTCAGCCCGTCTTCCAGCAGCCGCTGGTAGCGTTCGGGATTTCCGAATTGCAGGACCTGCACGCGGATCGACGGCGCCAGGCAGCCGTTGATCCGCTCGGCCACCGACTGCCGAACGGCGAATCGCTCGCCCAACAGTTCCGACAGTAGCGCCAGCAGCTTCGTCCGATTGGCCAGCAGGTCCGCCAAGTGCTCTTCGAGTTCCTGCCGCAACCGCTTCTTGGCCAGCAGATCGTTGCGGCGACGCTCCAGTTGAGCGCGTTCGGCCGCCTGGCCTTGCGCGTGCTGGTGCTGTTCGATCAGGGCCCGGAACTCCAGTTCCTGTGCCTTGTGGGCGGTGCCCAGCTTGGCGGAAATCGTGGCCAGGTGCGCCGATGTCGCGGAAAGCCGCTGGGCCGCATCCCGCAGTATGCCGTCCACCTCGTGGCCGCAGGCCGCCACCAGCTGAAGCGCTTCCTGCACGATCCGGCCGTTGGGTCCGCCGGCGATCTCGCGGTCGGCGAGCGGCCTGGTCTGCAGGCCAAGCCGGCCACTCAGCCCGTTCAATCCCTGGGCGAACGCCTGCAGCCCCCGGGTTGCGGCATCCAGCCCGCGGCGTTCGCGGTCCCGTAAGGCTTTGAGCGAATGCGCCCGGTTGATTGCCTGCGCATTGGCGCCGCCGTCCGCGATGAATTTCATGAGCCGGTCCTCGACGGCGGCGAGCGTACCGACTTCCTCGGCCAGAGCTGCAATCCGGGACTGCAGCGGCGTGATCTGGTTGGCATTGGCCGTCAGATCCGAGCGGACTTGGCCCAGCCGGGCTTCGATCTCGCCGATCCGCTCGGCCGTGAAATTGTCGAGCAATTGCAGCTGCGAAATCCCCCGATCGGCAATGCCCTTGACCTCGTTTTGGCTGAAAATGTCGGCGCGGAAGAAGCCATTCTTCAGCGTGATTTCCGTGGGCTGTCCGTCCGCGGTGAGCACGATCGGTTCCTCGCCGACGGTGCGGCTGACGGTGTAGGCCAGGCCCTCGCGGGTTTCGATCTCGATGCGGATCCGGCCGCCCGCCAGATTCCGTTCGATCAGTGATTCGATCCGGCGGCGTTCTGCCGGCTGTTTTTCCCAATCGGGCAGGTCGTCGAGTCCGTAACGAATCAGTTCGAGCAACGTGGACTTGCCCGTGCCCCGACCGCCAATCAGGCAATTGAGGCCCGGGCTGAAGGTGATGCGGGCCCCATCCAGGAAGCCGCCGATGATCGAAACCGAGTGGATCCGGTGACCGGTCGATGCCGGGACCGGACTGACACGCTCAGCAACACGCTGGCGTGCCGGTTTGTCAATGGTTAGTTGCATGGTTTTGGACCTTAAGTTGAAGGGTGATTTGTCGTTAGGCGCAACCTAGCCGCGCCGCCAGGCAGCTTGGCGGCAGCCGATGGCGGGCGGGGCTCGGATGCAGTCCACCAAGAACGCTGCTACGCTGGTGCGTACGCCTGGCAGTAAAGGTGTCCGGACTCGGTCAGGTCCCAGACGAGTGGCTGGCCGTCTCGGCACAGGTACACCAGACCTTTGTCGCTGAGCAGCAAGATCATTTCGGCGGCCGTCGTGCGGGAAACGCCGAATACCTGACAGATCTCGTCGATCCACGGCGCGAAGCCCATTCGCTGCATGGCCATCTCGACGTACCAAAGCACGTCGTGAAGCTTCGAGGGCAGCCTCGCCGGCGTTTCGACAGGTTCGGGGAACACTCGGCGGCGCGTGGTCGCCAGCGACAGGGTTGCGGTTGGCATGGCAAACCTCCAACAAACAATGAATGGTGGTGGCTTCGTCTTTCCGGGCGCGCAGACGAACGCGACGACGCGATCGGCTGTCAGACGCTGAGAAAGACGGAACGCTGCGCATCGGCAGCGACAGCTCGTAGGCCCAGATCGGCGGTAGGTGGCGTGACCTAGCCGGGCACCGGCCACACGGTGGCGGGGTGGAAAAGCGACGGGCGAAATGTCGCCCGCCGCGATTGTCATCCGTGACGAGTTTCGTGATCGTCCGTTACAGGCAAGATCTCTCAGATGCGTGACACGTTTGGTCCGCGCTCGTTCCAGAATTCCATGAAAAAGTCTCCGACCGCACGAGGCCGGCATGACGGAGCCGGTTGGCCGGGTTCCACCGCGAGATGCGGCTTAGGTAGGTGAACGCAAATATATCCAGTCGCAGCATCGTGTCAAGCAAAAAAGCTGGCACAAAATGTCGGGGGTGAAGTGGGGCGGAACACAAGATGTTGGGGGCCGTTTGTGCGCAGGGCACTGGCGGGCCGGGACCGCCGTTTATCCCCGCCCTCGCGGCCCCGTGTTCGCACGTTTCGCGTTCAGAGGTGCTTTCCGCTCCTTGCACAGCAGTTCGCTGGCCGCGTAATCGGCGAAAACCCGGCAGTGGTCCGCCGTCTTGTTCATTCGCTTGGTCAGGGTCCGCATCCTGACGGTGGCGCTGGTGGTTACACGCCGGCCAGGATTTGGCGCGTTCAGGTCAGGGAAATCTGGGGTCATTTTGCAGCTCCGTTTAAGTGCCTCGGCGACCGTGGATGGGGTGATCGCCGACGATGGTTTTGATTGTCGCAGACGGTGGGCAGAGGCGCAAGGGAAGGCCAGGTTGCGATGCCGAGGCCGACTGGGGAAACGACCCGGCTTCCGTCCGTGAGCGCGAGACGGGCGACAGCGTCGTAACTTGCCGAAATTACGCGTCGGACCGTACTAACAGCCGTCATTGGCCAGGTAAAGCGTCTTCCGAGATCAAAAACCTGGGAGCAGCTGCGGGTTGCGAGCTATATTTTCCGCAAGACAGCCCAAAACACATCACAGGGGAGAACGGTAATGAAGTTCATCGATCTGCTTCGCAGGCTGGGTATCCTGCGGTTCGGTGCCGAAGGCGGGGTCTATCGAAACGCGACCGAGCGTCCTACAAGCCTTC
>CAYUFW010000198.1:0-3501 GCA_964443915.1 uncultured Pirellulaceae bacterium | reverse complement strand
GGATTGCTTCCGCCCGTGAACGCGGCACGGGCGAACGGCGGGCGGCGTGGGCGGAAACGGCAGCACCTGCCGGATCGCGGCCAGCGTCCACGTCACGACGCCGGGGTCGCTTGGCAACCGAGACCCGACTTCCGCCCGTGAACACGACACGGGCGAACGTCGAGCCGGGTCAGCTGCCGGATATCGGGCAGGAGGCTACCATCCGCCGCCCCCATCGCGTCTATTCGTGCCCGCCGCGCAGCCGAATGGCCAAGATCAAATCGGCGTCTGTGTCGTCGCGGTCCGGTTCGTAGCCCAGCAGCCTCGCCTGCCGCTCCAATTCCGTCCGCGTTTGGTACGGAAACACGCCCTTCTCCTGTTTCGTTCTGCCCCGTCGTTTGGACGCAGTTCAGGGCGATTCGTTCCGCCCTTGGCCGGCGAGCGAATGCCTGACTGGCTGCCTGGGGACGGGTTGGCGGCAACGACGCTGGCTTCGGACGCCGCAACGGAACGCTATCAGATGACGGTCTGCGGGTACGGAGGAGCGATGGATGCAGCCAGCGCACCAGCGTGCCCGCATCATGCCCAATCGCTGACGCGCTGAATCGGAGCCTACCAGCGGATCGGCATCATGCCGGAACGCTGAGGCGCTGAATCGGAAGCTACCAGCCTGTCGGCATCATGCCCGCACGCTGTCGCGCTGAATCGGAACCTACCAGCGTGCCGGCATCATGCCCGAACGCTGTTGCGCTGACTCGGAACCGGCAAACGCTTGGCACGAGCCGGCAGAGCGACCTTGTCGACTGCGGCCCGCTGTAGGGCGACGGCATGTTCATCAGGCAGCTGCAGGCTCAGGACTCCGGGTACTCCGTCTCTCAGGATTTCTTGGTTTCCGTACAGCGGCAGGTTGTCGCTGGGATAAGAGAACTTGCCGGCGGGTAGCGCCAACCGCTCGTCCAGCGGCACCAGTTCGATCGCTTGCCCTTCCCGCGTGCCGTAGACGAAGCGGGGAAGGTCAAACTCGCCAAAGGGCGACTGGTAAGGCCGATGATGAAGATCGGATAAGCGGCGGAGTGTCCGGCCATCGCCGAGCGTCGCGGTTTTGCCGACATCCCCAGGTCCCAACAGAGCGAACAAGAGCGCGAGGACTTCATGTCCCATCGACAACAGCCGAGCCCAGGTTTGACGTTCCAACTCATGCAGAGGTTGGTGCTCTTGGACGGCTTGAAGGACGCCGCCGATCATCTCCGCAACGAGGGCCTGCAACCGGGCACCGTGCTGCTGGATGACCGTCTCTTGCGAAGCGGAAAGGGCAGACGACTTGGAATGGACGCCGTTTTGTGCCAACATGACTTGGGACCTCCGTGCGGGGAAAAGAGCGGGACAAACGTCCCGATGCGAATTACCACCTCTTAACCCTGTGCGCGAGGTCCCCTATTTTCCATCCCCAAACTCGCAAAAATCCCCACCGTAACTCGTTGCCGTGCTAGCATTTACCCCATTCCGGGCAGCGCTCAGGCGGTCACGCCCCACGGGGAATGTTTCGATCTGGAACGTCGCCGCCATCTCGTCCACGGCGCGCAATGCCAAATCCGCATCGCCCGCCAGCGCCGCGATGTCTCTTGCCACCCGCAGCAGGGCGAATTGACCGGTTGGATCAGCCGCCGATTCCTTGGCCTTCTGAAGAAGTTTCTCGGCCAACGCAGTCCTTTGAGCAACGTCTTTGGCACGCTTGAACTCGTCCCCGTAAACCTCCTCAACCAGCGCCAGAGCTTGTTGCAGCGAACTCGGATCTGGGATCGGCTTCTTCGTGGGAGACTCCTGTGCCCGAAGCAACACGAATCCACCCAGGACGGCGACCAGGACCGACAACGCAAGTCGCAACCCGCATACCCCAATGTTGTGCAGCATCTCATTACCCGTTGAGCAGGAAGCATCAGCGCCAAAGCGAATTCCGTTTCCCCCGATGGTACGCCCGTGTCGCCGCCGTCGCAAGACTCACCGGCAGGCTGGTCAAACAGGGGGGCGGCATCCACGCCCAAATTCAAAATTGTACCTCAACCCGGCATGGACAACGACACACAAACCCTTGCCGGTTGCATCACCGCCCTCGCCCTCCTGATCCTGGCTCCCTTCGTCATCATGGCGACTCCCGTCCTCTTGGGAGCGGCGCTTGGTGCCTTGGGGTTTTGGCTGCTGATGCTGCTGATTGCAGCCGTGGTGGGTGCGATCTTCAAATAAGCCGGCCACCGCTTCGCCGTGGCGGGCCAGGCGAAATCAATTCCGCTCCCACGGAAACGTCGGGAAGCCCCGCCTTGGATTGAAAAAGACGAATGGTAGCCCCGCCTCAGCGACCGCCTGCGCCGTAGCGACCAGATAGACCAGCGGCGCCTGTCGCTCGTCGTAACCCGGCACGCGTCCCGTCTTCAGCTGAAACAGCATCGGCGATAGGTAGCCGAAGTAGAACGGAACGTAATCGTGGGCCGTCCCTCGTAGCCCACAGGGAATCGGGCTGGTGTGCCGGGCGACCTGGATGCTGACGTTGTGGATGGTCCGATACGGCAAACCGTCCTGCGGCGTATGGTTCGGTGCGTGCAGCCCGCCGCGCCGCAACAGGGTCGGCAGGTTGTCGACATGCACCAGTCGATAGATCGGCGTCTGCTGGGGCGGCGATTTGCCGCCGGACTCCGGTCGGCCAGTCATGACGCCGCCTCCCGCGAAGGCACATGCACCTTGCCGGTCAGCAAGTCGTGCATCAGGTCGGACTTCAGTGCGCGCAGTTTCTCCAATTGGAGATGTTCCAATTGAATTCGCCGATCGTAGTCAATTAGTCGCCGAACGATCTCGCGCTGTTCCTCGGGATGCGGCCAAGCGATTAACAGCGCTGCCATGACTGCATTGTTGAGGCTCAACATCGTCGAACCGACCGCCCCGGCGAGCACTTGCCGCTGCGTTCCATCAGATCGGTAGACGTACGAAAGCCACTCGGAGCCAACGCTCTCTTGGGATACCCGAAGGAGAAAGCAACCCGTTCCGCAGACCCAACCGGCCTGTTCCGGTTGTATAGCCGCGGCTCGCGAGAGTCCGCCTCGTCGCGAAAAGACAATGTCGCCTAGATGCAACCGATGCCGCCGCATACTAGCCGCCTTCTGCTCCGATATGCACGCAATGCTGTGGGCCATGATGCGGCTTTGGGCGATCAGTCATTGTAAAGAACGGTCACCGAGCGGAAAATGTCCGCAAGACGCTTGTCGCCGGCCGTGTTCTTCGTGGTTCCGTAGTGCCCGGTGCTGGGATTGGTGCTCATGAACTTCCTGGTCGTGGCGGGCAGCGCATTGTAGAAGGCAAAGACGCTGCTGGGAGTACACAGCTCATCGGCAAAGCCCGTGCACACGTAGATGTCGCAGTGGATGCGCGGAGCAAAGTTCACCCCATCGTGGTAAGCCAGCGTAACCGCACGGCGCGGATCGGCCTCAATGCGGGCGACAGCCTCCTTGCCACGGTACAGCGCCGCCGCGTCAC
>CAYUFW010000197.1:10034-15721 GCA_964443915.1 uncultured Pirellulaceae bacterium | reverse complement strand
GCCCCGTTCCTGTCCGGACGCGGCTTTCCGTGGATCTCATCGCATTCGGCTCCCAGGAGCGGCTGGATAAGACCAAATACGGCCGCGAGTGCCCGGTCATTTCTGCGTCGAACATCCAGGACGAGATTGCGGATCGAACGCAGGCCATTTCTTCGGGTGGCCTGGGGATGATTCATCAGCTGGTAAAGCAACTCAAACTGGACGCCGCCATCAATCGGCGTGTGAACGTGTTTAAGATCTATTTGCCCTACAGCGAGTCGGATCATGTTCTGAACATCGCTTACAACTTGCTTGCCGGTGGGACCAGTTTGGAACACCTCGAGTTGCGTCGCAACGACGAGGTCTATCTCAACGCCTTGGGAGCACAACGCATTCCCGACCCGACCACGGCCGGCGCCCTCTGTGCCAATATGACTGAGACAGTTACCTCCTCGTTAATTACTGTAGAGGGCGGGGAGGCAACCAATGAGCGAAGTTACACGGAAAGACCAGTCAGGTTCGAACAGTCCGAAGAATCCGGAAGTGCCGGAAAAACCGGTGAGGCGACGTTTCGATGCCAAGTACAAGCTGCGCATCCTGGGATTGGCCGATCGCTGTACCGAAGTTGGCCAACTCGGCCAACTGCTACGGCGGGAAGGGCTCTATTCCTCGCATTTGACGACTTGGCGACGACAACGTGAAGAAGGAACTTTGGCCGCGCTGCAGCCGAAACGCCTCGGCCGGAAGGCCCCCTCCCAGGCTCCTCTGGTGCAGGAGAACGAACGGCTGCGACGCGAGAACGATCGCCTCACCGAACGCCTTCGCCAGGCGGAGACGATTATCGACGTGCAAAAAAAATCTCCGAGATGCTGGGGCGACCTCCGCAGAATCCTCACGACCACGAGAAGACTTAATGCAAGCCGCCAGCGAATTCAGTCAAACGGTCGGTGTCCAATGTCCAACGCGCCTGTCAGGCCCTGGGCATTCCCCGCGCTTCGTACTATCGAAAGCAACGGACTGCCCCGATGGCGCCGACCGCCCCTGCCGGTTCCTGTCCCCGTGCCCTCACGTCGGCAGAACGGCAGACGGTTCGCGAAACCCTTTACTCCGAGCGGTTCGCCGACCAATCGCCTCGCGAGGTCTACGCGACCCTCCTGGATGAAGGCCAGTACTTGTGCTCCGTGCGCACCATGTATCGTCTCCTGGAGGAAGAGCAAGCCGTTCGAGAACGTCGCGATCAACTCCGCCATCCTCAATATCAGAAACCCGAATTGCTGGCCACCGCTCCTTGCCAAGTCTGGTCCTGGGATATCACCAAACTGCTCGGACCGCAAAAGTGGACCTATTGCTACCTGTACGTGATCCTGGACATCTTCAGCCGCTACGTCGTCGGCTGGATGCTCGCCCATCGTGAGTCCCAAGACCTGGCTGCTCGTCTCATTCGAGACTCCGTGCAACGTCAGCAGGTCGGCCAAGACCAATTCACCATCCACAGCGATCGGGGGCCGGCCATGATCTCCCAAACCGTCGCCCAGCTGCTCGGCACCTTGGGTGTCACCAAGTCCCACAGCCGGCCCCACGTGTCCAATGACAACCCGTTCTCCGAAAGCCAATTCAAAACCCTCAAGTACGTTCCCGAATTCCCGGACCGCTTCCAGAGCTACGAGCACGCCTTGACCTTCTGCCGTGGCTTCTTCCCTTGGTACAACGACGAGCATTACCACTCCGGCATCGGTCTGCTCACCCCAGCCATGCTCCACTACGGTCAAGCGGATCAGGTCCGCCAAGCTCGCCAAGCCGTCCTGCAGACGGCCTACGCCGCCCACCCCGAACGCTTCGTCAAAGGCCCGCCGACTCCCGCACCCATCCCCCAAGCTGTTTGGATCAATCCCCCGACCGCCGCTTCCCAAACCGATCCGGCGCACAAAAAAAGACTCCCGGAGAACCATTGTCCCCAGGAGCCCAATGCACCTTTGATGCACCCACGACTCGGCTATCCCGGACGACGTCAAAGGTGCCGATGCTGGTGGCCAGCGCCGCGGGGTTGCTGGGCAAGACCGAGACCACGTTGACCTCGGCGAGTCCCGCATCGGGTGTATCGACGGCGGTCACGCCCGTCATCGTGCCTTCGGGCGCCGTGATCACTGCCGTATAGGTTACGATTTCGCCGATGGCCACATCCAGCCCGGTCGTGTGGGCCTGATTGGTCTCCGTCAACGACTTGGAGAGCTCATGGCCTGGCAGGAGAGTCAAAAGGCAGCGTGACGAACCCGGATATCTGGACCTCGCGGTTCATCAACAGGGCCGGCACCAAACGGTTCTTCGAGGTTCTTTCGCGCCCCCTCGTCAAGTCACGCTCCCCGGCTCGTGGGCACTCCCAATCCCGCATTTCTCCGACGATGAAGAGCCGGATGAGGAGCGGGACGAGGTGGCACGGCCTACTGTGTTGGCTGTGCCTGTGCTAACGGAGGATGAAGAGCGTGGCATGTGAGCGGAACGGCGCTGGCCGCCGATTTGAGAGACGACCGTCATCCGTTCCCACGCTGGACCGTTGGTCAAACCGTCCGACAAGGAAATGGATGACGGGGTACTTGCCGGCGGCTGGAGCCTTGCCGCTCAGGTACCAGCCGGCTTGGCCGTCCCGACCTGGAGCACTTCCGGCTTCTCGGCCGAGCCGGGCTGGCAGCGGAGTTCAAAGCCGGCGGCGGTCTGACGGTACTCGACGGGCCCGTGGTTCGGAACGGCGGCGCCCTCGATCGCGTCGGGGCCGTGGCGTTGCACTTGGATGGCAAACGTCAGCAGACTCCGGCGCACATGGAACTGGTCTTCGCGGTTGGCCGCTTTGACGATGGCCGGCAGGAGGAGGTGGGAGAGACTCCGCAGGACGTCCTCGCGCTTGGCGAACTTGCGGGTTTCGGCCAATCGCGCTTCGAATTCGGCCCAGCGGCCGCGCCGTTCGGCCGGGGGCAGGCCCGCGATCTTCGCCGACTCCGCGTAGTCCGCGCGCAGCCGGCGCAGCGACTCCCGCACGTCGGCGACGGTCAGGGATTCGAGCAGCTTGCGCCGCTGAGCCGCGTCCGCTTCGTTCGCGTCGGGCGGGCTGCCGCCGTTCATCTGCTCCAGCAGCACGGCCAAGACCTTGCCGCCGGCCTGCGGGTCATTGAGCTTGGCTGCCTCGGTGTTGATGAATCGTTCCATCCAGTCGCCGAAAATCTGGCCTTCGAGCCGCATGCAGTCCACCACGGAAGGCGTCGCGGACAGCGTCTTCAACGCCGCTGCCAGACTGTCCAACTGTCGTGGTCCGAGGCTGGCCAAGTTCGCTGCGAGGACCTCCGTCGCCATATTCTCGACGGCCATGTCGACCAGCAGCGAAACCAGCAGCGGGCTGCTGCCGCAGTCGCGGGCCATTTTCAGCACGGCGACAACGTCCGCGACCGCTTCGTCCGTGGCCTGGGCCGCAAACCGCAGGCGGGCACGCAGCAACGCCGCCCGGCTCAGTTCGCGGGCCTTCTGCAAGTGCGGCAACAGCAACCCCGGGCCGTCGTCGTAATTGAGGTTCCAGTCACAGACCGCCACTGAGCGGGCGCGGCTCAGTTCCCGCAGCGCGGTGTCAAACCGGGCCACGATCGGCTGGAGATCGTCGGTCACGGGCTCGGTCGCCGACTTGATCGCGGCTTCGTACTTCGCCTTCTGGTCGCCCTCCAGCGTGGGCAGGGCCGCGAACGCTTGCCAATAGATCACCGCCGCATTGGGGCTGGCGGCGGCGCCGCCGCCAGCCGGCGGATCGGCTGCGAAAAGAGGACGGACGGACACGGTTTGCATGAACATCAAACCGGCCAGAAACAGACCAAGTCGGCATCTCATGGGTAAGATTCCTGCAACAGGGATTGAGGATTGTACGGTTCGAACACGATGGATTCGCCATGTCGCTGCAACAGGGCTTCGAAGGCTTCGTCCGACTGGGCCAGGGCCAGCTCGTAGGCCCGCAAGGTGGGCTGCGACCAGACTCGTTCGACAGGGACGTTTTCCACTGGCGGCGGGAGGTCGGGCGGCAGTGGTGCCGGTTCCGCTCTGGACTTCGCTCCGCCGGCCGCCACGCGCGGCTCCTGCGGACCGGGCGACCGACCTCCCGGCTGACGCTGGACCAGCCAGACGGCGGCGATGAGCAGCGAGGCCGCCAACGCCGCACTCAGCCAGAACGCGAGCGACGGTGTGCGCCGCACCGGACGACGCAGCAGCACGCCCTCGGCCGCCTCGTTCCAGCGCTCGCAGATCGCGGCGGTGTGGACCGCCGCTGAGGGGCGGCTGCAGCTCAGGCTTGCGCACACGGCCGTCAGTTCAGCCAACCGCGTCGCACAGGCGGCACAGTGGGCCAGATGCCGGCGCACGTCGGCTTCCTCCTCGGCCGGCAAACATCCCGCCGCCAGCAAGCTGATCGGTTCCTGCCAGCGTTCGCAGTTGGAAAGATGGTCAGTCATGGTCGCACTCACGTTTCGGACACAGATGATTCCCCGGAAAGGGCGAAAAGGTTCACGCCGTGTTTCGCGCGGCGCAGTTTTTCCAGGCCGTGATGCAGCCGGGACTTGACGGTGCCCAGCGGACAGCCGAGCAGCGTGGCGATCTCGTCCAGCGACGCGCCGGCAAAGAATCGCAGTTCGAGGACCGCGCGGTGTTCGTCGGGCAAGGAGGCCACCGCCGCTTGCACCAGCCGCGCCTCCTCCGCCTGCTCGGCGGCGGCGGGCGGCCCGGCCTCGCGGGCAGGCCGTTCGACGGCCTGCTCCTCCGCCGTGGTCGAAGGCCGCGGTTTGCGGCGTGCCTTGAGAAACCGATGCCGCAAAATGCCGTACAGCCAGGCCGAGAACCGGCCCCGGCCGTCGAACCGCCGCAGCGACCGCCAGGCTTCGAGGAGCGTTTCCTGGGCGAGGTCCTCGGCGTCGTGATCGTCGCGGCACAGGGCCCGCGCGCACCGCCACAGCGGCTCGGCGTGCAGTTCGACCAGGCGGCCGAACGCCGCCGCGTCGCCGTCTTGCGCGCGGCGCACGAAATCGGCTTCGTCGGGTAAGCTGCTGTTCACGATACCCATTATTCCCCAATCCGCGCGAAAAGGTTCACGGGGTTTGATGTCTCGCCGTTTCCAAGCTCGGGCGTCGATCCGAATGGCCGTGGCTGAATTCGCCAAAATTCAGTCACTTGCCGCATCTTCGCGAACTCTGGCGAGTTCAGCTACAGGGCAAACTTGTCAAGTCGTGACTTGACAAGTTGATGCTTGAGATCGGGAGTTGCTCGCGGCCCCTGGGAGCAAGCCTCTCAAAATGCAGAAGCATGACTCAGGCAGCACGGCTTGGCGATCCTAGCTGTCCTGCGGCTGGCGTCGCAGCCCAGATGGGGCGCCATGGTTCCAGCGAACTTGGCGACCGGAGATAACGGCGGCCCGACGACGCGCAACGCCGTGAACGGCTCGCGCAATACGCCGCGGCGCGGTTCGAAGTGCGAAACCTTCGAGGGCGGGATCCGCGTGCCGCTGCTGATGCAGTTGCCGGGCGTGATCGAGGCCGGCTCGGTCTATCGTCAGCCCGTGATCTCGATGGACATCACCGCCACGGCCGCCGCGGCCTGGGCGAGCCGACGAGGGCGGGAGTTGCGCCACGGGAGCCTCGAGCTGCGCGGGCTGAGCAAGCAATTCAACCCGCCCGACGGTGTGATCGCCG